>CAYZBZ010000166.1:0-8776 GCA_964476725.1 uncultured Vicinamibacterales bacterium | reverse complement strand
GATCTCGTCGAAGAAGATCGTGCCCTTGTCGGCGAGCTCGAAGAGGCCCTTTTTCGGATAGACCGCGCCGGTGAAGGCCCCCTTCACGTGGCCGAAGAGGTTCGACTCGATCAGGTCCGGCGGCAGGTTGCCGGAGTTGACCGTGATGAACGCGCGATCGGCGCGCGACGAGTTCTGGTGCAGCGATCGCGCCACGAGCTCTTTGCCGGTGCCGCTCTCGCCGGTGATCAGCATCGTCGTGCGGCTCGGCGCCGCCTGGATGATGAGGTCGAACACCTGGCGCATACGCGAGCTGCGCCCGATGATCTCCCCGAACCGGTTCGATCGCGCCTGCAGGTTCTGACGAAGCGCGCGGTTCTCGGCGACGAGCCGACGCTGCGCCAGGGCGTTCCGCAGCACGACCAGGACCTCGTCGTTCTTGAACGGCTTGGTGATGTAGTCGTAGGCGCCGCGCTTCATCGCGGCGATCGCGTTCTCGACCGACGCAAACGCGGTGATCATCAGCACCGGCAGGTCGTCGTCGATCTTCTTGAGCTCGTCGAGCGCGGAGATGCCGTCCATGCCGGGCATCATCATGTCGACGATCGCGGCGTCGAACGGCACCGACCGGATCAGGTCGAGCCCCTCCGCGGCGTTGGCCGCGAGACGCACCTCGTACCCCTCGCGCGTGAGCACGGCCTCGAGGATCTCGCGCATGATCTCTTCGTCGTCGATGACCAGGATCGAGCCGGGGCGGTGCAGGTGCCTGGAGGGAGCGTCTGGCGAGGCGGCTCTGGGCATGATGTTCAAGCCTGCCTGTTCACGGCCTGCGACACGGCCGAGGATCGCGACGCGGCCAGCGGAAGCGCGAGCGTGAAGCGCGTGCCCTGGCCGACGGAGCTGTCGCACGTGATCGTGCCGCCGTGCTCCTGGACGATGCCGTAGGTGATGGACAAGCCGAGCCCGGTCCCCTTGCCAATCTCCTTCGTCGTGAAGAACGGATCGTAAATACGGGAGAGCTGCTCGGCCGGAATGCCAGACCCGGTGTCGCCGATCTCGACCGCCGCGGCGCCGGTGTCCGCCCGGGTCACGATCGACAGCCAGCCCCCCTTCGGCATCGCATCCCGGGCGTTCAGGAACAGGTTGAGGAACACCTGCTGGAGCTTGTATTCGATGCCCTGAACGATCAGCGCCGAGCCACACAGCTCCTTCCGCAGCTGGATCCGGCTGGTGCGGAGCTGGTGCTCGAGCAGCGAGAGCACGTCATTGATCACCGCGTTGACATCGACCGGGCCGCTGTCCACCTGGGCGGGGCGCGCCAGGTTGAGCAGGCCGTTGACGATCCTGGCGGCCCGAAACGTCTGGCGTTCGATCTTCTCGAGCACTTTCGTCTTCGGGTCGTCCGGCTCGGCCCCCTGCAGCAGCATCTGCGTGAAGCTCGAGATGCCGGTGAGCGGCGTATTCACCTCGTGCGCGACGCCGGCGGCCAGCAGCCCGATGGATGCCATCTTCTCCGAGATCTGGAGCTGCTCCTCGAGCTGCACGCGGGCCGAGATGTCCTCGATGATCACGATGGTGCCGGCGGTGGCGCCGTCCGAATCGCGCAGCGGCGTCGTGGCGACGTTGACGAGCAGGCGGCGCGCCCCCTCGTGGCGCGTCACGAGCGGCACCCGATAGAACGCCGCGCCTTCGGGCGATTCGCGCCGGGCGGCCTGCAGCACCTCGATGAACCCCGGCTCGAAGATCTCGTCGAGCCTGCGGGCGACCGCCTGCTCGAGGCGGACGCCGTACAGCTCCTCCAGACGGCGGTTCCAGCGGACGATCCGATCGTCGCGATTGACGACGGCGAGGCCGTCGTTGAGCGACTCCAGGATGTTCTCGCTGAACTCGCGCATCCGCTCGAGCTCGTCCGCCTTGACCCTCAGCTGCCTGTACAGCCGGCCGTTTTCGAGCGCGGTCGCGGCCTGCGCGGCGACGGCCGCCAGCAGCGCCATGTCCTCGCTGCTGAGCGGCTCGCTGCTCGCCTTGCGCCCGAGCGCCATCACCGCGATCGTGCCTTCCTTCGAGACGCACGGGACGAAGTAATGGATCCCGGCCTCGCGCCAGAAATCGACCTCGCGCACGTCGACCCGCCTCTGCGCCAGCGGGTCATCGAGCGTCAGCGTGTGGCCCGCAATCAGGCGCGCGCCGACTTCCGACGCCGTCGGCAGCACGGGAGGCTGGCCCGTAAACCCGATGTGCGCGATGGTGACGAACTCCCCTTCGCGGCCCGCCGCCACCGGCGCCAGCAGCAGCGCCATGCGATCGACGACGAGCGTCTCCATGACGCGATGGACGAGCCGTTCGCTCAGGCGCAACAGATCCAGATCGCTGTTCAGATCGCGCGCAAACCCGACGAGCGCGCGACGATAGTCGTACCGATCGCGGTAGTACACCCGATCGAGGGCGGTCTGGATCGCGTTCTTCACCGGGCGCGACAGCAGGACCACGACCAGCGTGGCGAGCAGCGCGACCACCGAGTTGTATTTCTCGTCCCCCCCGAAGAACGCGACGCGAACCAGCTTCAGCAGCACCGCATACATCGCGACGATGGCCGCGACGGCCGCCGCGTAGACCAGCGCGCGCTTGATGATCACCTCGACGTCCATCAGGCGGTACCGCACGATGGCCGACGCAAACGCAAGCGGGACGAAACCGAGGAGCACCGCCGCGAGGTCGAACCCGCGCACGGGGCTGAACCCGAGCGCGTACGGCAGCGCATATCCGAGCACGAACGGCACCGCCCCGAGCGCGGTACCCCAGACGATCCAGCGCAGCTGCCGTCGCGCCGTGACGGATCGCACGCGCCCGAGCGAGCGGATCATGATCGCCAGGCCGGCGACGAGACCCGCCGCCAGGCAGATCAGCTCACCACGCCCGACGAGCGAGAGGACGTTCGACAGCACGGGCCCATGGACCTCGGCCCGGAGCAGCATCGCGACCGTGGCGCTGCCAAGCAGCAGGCCCGGGAGGTACAACAGCGGCAGCGCGGTCCGACCCGCGTCGCTGTGCGCCCAGCTGTCGGGACGCTCCGGGAACACCAGCGCGAAGTGCACGAAGAGCGGCGGCAGCAACAGCGTCGCCCAGACATCCGCCCAGTAGATCGCCCAGTCGAGCGTATCGAGCCGCCCGCTGAACGAAAACGACAGCATCCCGAAGAACGCGATCGTCAGCCAGAAAAAGTGCAGCGTGGCCTGGTTGTCCGGCCGGCGGAACCGCACCGCGGCGCCGACGAACAGCGAGAAAATACCGACCGCCGCGAGCACGTAGTACAGCCCGCGCGCGCCGGATGGAATCGGCTCGACCCTCAGGTCCACCATCTCCGGCGTCCGCGTCCGCACGACGGTATATGTGAGCAACTGGCCGCGAGACGCCGCTTCCAGCGCGGCAGTCACCTGCGGGACCGAGTCGATCGGCGCGCCGTCAATCGCCTCGAGAATGTCCCCCGGCCGCAGCCCCGCGCGGGCGCCCGGCGATCCCGAGGCGATCTCTCCCGCGACGACGACCCAGTTGGGTGCGGCCTTCCACAGGACGCCGTCCTCCATCTCCGTCCACGTCGCCCGTACGTAGATGTTGGCCGCCGCAAGGCAGAGTAATGCCGCGATTACAGCCAGCTGAGCTGTCAACCGAAGCGGCGCGCGACCTCGGGTTCCGGTGTTCAACAGGTGCTCCGTACGAAGAACGGCAAGCGTGTCGCCGGTCCGGGTAGCAAAGGCTGTTCCCTGACCCCGGCCGTGGTCAGGAGCCTAAATATTTGATTTATAAGGTCTTTTGGCGTTATCGCCGGTCTATTTGACGCACGACTTCCAAGCGGGTGGAGGGTCCGTTCAAAAACCCGGATCCGGTGTTTTGGTGCAAAAAAATGGGGCCAGGGCCCCTTTGGCCCAGCCCGCGGCACTCCAGGAGGCGGGGATCCCGCCGCCCGATTTCAGAATCGCACCAGGAAACCGCCGACGACGCGCTTCGGCGGCCGGACCACGAGCAGCTCGTCGTACACCGATGCGGGGTCGTTCGGATCGCGGAACAGGTTCCTCACACCCACCAGCACTTCCCACTTCGTACCGCCCACGCCGAAGGGCAGCGCCTGGTTCACCTGGACATCAAATCTCCCGTCGAAGCCGGCGTCCATCAGGTCTGCGCTCAGTCGGCTGTATGCGGAGTTGACCTTGTAGAGCACGAACACGCGCGTTGCCGTTTCCGGGATGTCGGTCTGGATGGACGTGGTCATGTCGTGAATATCCTGCAGGTCCGGCCGCGCAGTCGTCGACGCCCAGTCCGCGACGTCGCCGCGCGAATTCCATCGGCTGTGTGTCAGGCTGTAATCGATCGACCCGCTGATGCGCTTCGACGCCAGCGTGCGGAGACGGACGCCCCACCCCTGCGCGTCGACGGACCCCGCGCTCGCGACGTAGTAGTGGCCGACCGAGCGGGGACGCGCGGGCATCTGGATCCCGAACACCGTCATCAGCTGGTTATCGACGCCCTGAAAAAACCGGCGCACGCCGACCGCGTAGTTGCTGGTGAATTCGTGCTCGAGCAGAACGTCGAGGCCACGCGCGCGTTCCACGCGCAGCGCGTCACCGGCAAGCGGCGAGAACGTGCGCTCCGGCGGCAGCCACGGGCCGCCGATTCCGGGCGACAGGAATTCCTCGGCGCCCGGCGCGACCATCCGCTGCGCGAGAACAGCCGTCACGCGTGTGCCCTTCGCCGGCTCCAGCGTGATGCCGGCCCGCGGGCTGAACAGGCCAGGGTGCTCGAGATAGTCATACCGCGCATAGCGTCCGCCATACTCGAACGACACCCCCGGCCCGATGGTCCAGCGGTCGAGCGCATAGAGCTCGCCGACATTCCGGCTGCCGTCCGTCAGCGCTGCGAGCGCCAGCGGGTTGCCGCCTTGATACTCCTGCGCGCTGTAGGAGAGCCCGAGGTCGTACGAGTGGATCGAGCCGCGGCGCGACACGAACGAGCCGGCCACGATCCACGACGACAGATCCCCCTCGCTCATCGCGGCGCGCAGCGCCCAGTCGCCAGCGCCCGTCGGAGCGCCAATCGCCAGATACGCCACGCCGCGCGGCATGCGGCTGCCGGAGAACAGATCGCCCGGCGCGAACGCCCCGGTCGTCAGGAGGTTGACCTCTCCGGAAAACGGCAGATCGGCGAAGATCGGCGTCGCCATCGAGACGCCCGAATCCTTCGCGCGGCCGAAGATCGACTCCGACGACGTCTCCGAGCTGTCGTCGGCCACGACGACGGCTCTGGCCGAGTCCTTCAGAATGCTGCGGGCGAGGTGGCGCAGACGCCAGGCCGTATCGGTGTGGGAGTGATCGTCCTGCGCTCTGTCGGTCGCATCAACCGCATCGACCTGCGGCAGACCGAAGCCGGCGGCGATGATGGGGCGCGCCGCCAGCGGCTCGGTTGTCCTGCCAGTCGTCGCGACCGCGGTCTCGAGGCGCCGCAGCTGCACGCGATACGTCGACGAGGCCATCGTGCCGACCCGCACGTTCTCGCGGCGCGACGCCGCGAAGCCGGTCAGATGCGCGCGAAGCGTGTATTCCCCCGCGGGGAGCTTGTCCAGGGAGAAGCGGCCATGCGCGTCGGTGGCCGTCATGGCCATCGTCGCGCCAAGCACCGTGACCATCGCGCCCGGCAGCGGCCCGCCGCCCTCGTCGCTCACGATGCCGTCGATGGCGCCGCCGAGAATCGCGGCGACTGCCCGGAGCTCGGGCGGACGGACCGAGGCGGCTCGCCCGGCGGACTGCTGCGCCAGAGCGGATCCGGGCCATGCGGCCGCCACTACCACTAAAAACGCCGCCGACAGCACGCGATTCCAGCGTCCCATGGCTCCTCCGTTCAGGCTACGAACCCACGACCGTGAACGTGACGTCCCTCGACAGCGTCTTCCGGGACAACAGATCCGTCACCGTGATTCCCAGTCTGTATTCGCCTTCCTGAAACGACGACAGCAGAATTCCCTGTCCCGCCAGCATCGGATGGCCGGCCGCGGGATCGAAAAGCGCCCCCATCAGCGACGGCGTGAACCGCTGCGGATTCGTGCGCGTCACATACCGCTCGTCGGCGCGGGCCGGCGGATGATCGGCCGACACGCCGGAGTCCTCAGCCGCGGTCCCCGGAACCCTTCGAAACAGATGGTAATCCACCTGGATGTCGAACCGCTTCTCGGCCGAAACGGCCGGATTGTAAATGAGGAACACGACGATGAGCTCGCGGTCCCTCCGAAACGCCGCCGCCGGCGCCGGATGCACTTCGTTCTTGCCGATGACGTACGGCCTCTCGAGCACCTCGTCGGGCCCGATCGAGCCGGGCAACACGTCGATGTGATCGGCGAGCATCACCGTGCTCATCGTCAGCTCGCCGCTCCAGAAATCCGGGACGCTGAGCGGCTGCTTCAGCACTGCAGCTTTCAGGCGCGGATCATCGGCGAGTGGATCCGCGGCCCGCTCCCGGAGCGTCACGTACACGTCGTACTCGCCGGGCGGCACGGCGAACCCGCGCGTGATGCGCAGCGACGGTCCGAGGGCGCCCCCGAGGTCGACCGGGAAGATGATGTCGAACGGGTAGCGCACGAACCCGCGACCGCGAGAGGCGGCCGGCGCCTCCCGGCGCGCCGCCCGCACGTACATCAACGCGCGTGCGGCCGTCAGCTTCGAACGGTCCACCGTGACCGTGAACGGCACGAACGTGCCGCTCTGCGCCTTGAAGAAATCGTTGCTCCACTGGAGCGCGAAATCAGACGCCGCGTGGCCGTTCATCGCGGCGTCCGCCAGGTTCACGAGCGCCTCGCCTTCCTTGCGGCGCGCCTCGTCCAGCCGGCGATCTTCCCTGCTCTGCGCGAGCGCGTCGGTCATCGCCACGGTGCACACCAGCAGCAGCGTCACGACAGCCGCCCGCCCGCCCGACCGCGCCCGGCCCGTTTTCGACGCCTGCTGTGATGTCCGGCGCATGAACCTGGATATTCCCATCGATCATAAGCGACCTCATCACCCAAGTCAAAGCACGCGACGCCGCCAAACCGGGCTGTTGCACGAGCGTAACAGGGGCACGAAACGGCGGTAGTGAGTCAATTTGGCCACGGATAACACGGGCCGCCCCGCTGACAACCGCGCGATGCGCGGGTGGCCGACGAGTCGATACCAGCAGGAAGAACCCCCACCAACACCCGTACCGGGGTTCTTCCTGGTGGCATCGGCTCGTCGTGGCGTGGCCCGGCGGGCCACGCGTCAGCGGGGCGGCACACGGATCCCGATCCGTGTCGTCCGTGTTGTCCGTGGCTGATTGATGTGAGACTGACCCACTACAGAAACAGCGCGTAAAACCCGCCCAGGCTGTTGCGGTGATATCATCACCGGTCTGATGGCTCGCGTGCCCAAACTGCTGGACGTGAGCGTGCCGCTCGCCGCAGGCATTCCCGCCTACCCCGGCAACCCCGAGTTCGAGTTGCAGCCGGTGAAGCGCATCGCGGACGGTGGCAGCTCCAACGTGTCGCGCCTCGTCATGGGCACGCACACGGGGACGCACGTCGACGCGCCGAAGCACTTCTTCGACGACGGGGCGGGGGTGGATGCTCTGCCGCTCGATCTGCTGCTCGGGCGCTCGCGGGTCGTCGAGGTCACTAGACGCGGCGGCATCGACGCGGACGATCTCGCCGCGGCCGGCCTGCGCGAAGACATCCGCGTGCTGTTGAAGACCTCGAACTCGGCGCTGTGGAACGGCGAGGGCTTCCATCAGGACTACACGTACCTGACCGAGGCCGGCGCGCGTTATCTCGTCGATCAGGGAGTCAAAGTCATCGGGATCGACTACCTGTCGGTCGAACAGTTCAAAAAGGCGGGAGCGCCGGCCCACCGCACGCTCCTCTCGCAGGGGGTCGTCATCATCGAAGGGCTCAATCTCGCCGAGGCGGAACCCGGTATGTACGAGATGTATTGTCTTCCGCTGCGCGTCGTTGGCGGCGACGGCGCGCCGGCCCGCGTCATTCTGAAGCGCTGAGGGTCGCGTGCTGGACGATGTTCTCGTCATGGTGTTGGCGGGTGGCGTCGGTGAACGCCTGTATCCGTTGACGAAAGAGCGGGCAAAGCCCGCCGTGTACTTCGGCGGGCCGTACCGCATCATCGATTTCACGCTGAGCAACTGCATCAACTCCGGGCTACGCCGGATCTTCATCGCGCTCCAGTACAAATCGCTCTCGCTCAGCCGCCACATCCGCATGGGCTGGAGCGTCGTCGCCGACGAGCTCGGCGAGTTCATCGACATCCTGAGCCCCCAGAAACGTGTGGGCGAGCACTGGTATCTCGGCACCGCGGATGCGGTCTACCAGAACCTGTATTCCATCCTCCGGGAAAACCCGCGGCAGCTCATCGTGCTGTCGGGCGATCACGTCTACAAGATGGACTACGCGAAGATGCTGCACTTCCACCGCGAGCACGGGGCCGGCGCGACGCTGGCCGCGATCGAGGTGCCGTCCGAGGAAGCGGACCGGTTCGGCGTGCTGCAGGTCGACGCGCAGGGCCGCCTCACCCGATTCCTGGAGAAGCCGAAGGACCTGCCCCCCGGCGAGGTGGTGCTCACGTCGCTCGGGATCTACATTTTCGACATGGACGTCCTCGTGCCCGCCCTGGAAGCGGACGCCGGACTGGCGACCGCGCACGACTTCGGCAAGGACATCATCCCGGATCTGATTTCAAAGGTTCCGGTCTTCGCTTACCGGTTCTACGACGAGAACAAGAAGGCGTCGAAGTAC
>CAYZBZ010000165.1:7041-8858 GCA_964476725.1 uncultured Vicinamibacterales bacterium | reverse complement strand
AGCGCGGACGACGCCGCCGCCCGCGGGTGCGCGGGTCCTGCCGGCTCACCTGGAAAGCAATTTCCTCAACCCGGAGTTCAACGGCGCCCAGCCGATCGAGTGCCTGCGCTCGCCGCGCGGGGGCGGTCCGGAGGGTGAGTTCACGGGCGAGGAGATCCTCGAGGAAATCGCGGCGGCGCGTCCGGACGTCGGAATCGTGACCCTCGCGCCCGAGCTCGACGGCGCGATCGATCTGATCCGCGACCTGGCGTTGCACGGCCATCACATATCGCTCGGGCACTCGGGCGCTTCGTATGAAGAGGGGATGGCCGGAATCGAGGCTGGGGCGCGTCAGGCGACGCATCTGTTCAACCGCATGCCCCCGCTCGGCCACCGTCGTCCCGGGCTCGCGGGCGCGGTGCTCGACCACGATGACGTCACCGTGGAGATCGTCTGCGACGGCGTGCACGTGGATCCCGCGATGGTGCGCGTCGCGATCGCCGCCAAGCGGACGGCACGGATCATGGCCATCACGGACGGCACCGCCGGGGCCGGGCTTCCCCGCGGCACGCGCTCGTCAATCGGGGGGCGCACCATCACCGTGGGGGACGTCGCCACACTGGAGGACGGCACGATTGCGGGCAGCGTGCTGACGATGGACCGGGCGTTCGCGAAGCTGGTGACCGCCATGGGTGTGAGCCTGGTGGACGCGGCAACGATCTGTGCGACCACGCCGGCCCGGGCCTTGAAGCTCCATGGGCTGGGTGTCATAGCCCCAGGCGCGACCGCAGACCTCGTTGTGCTCGATCGGGACCTGCAGGTCATCCATACCTTCATCGGGGGGACCCTGGCCGCAACCCGGCGGGCATAGATTTGCCTCGAAAAGAGGCTTCCGGGAAAAAAAGGGGGAAATCTGCCATCCGCGGAACGCCCACGGCCGGCCAGCCGTCTATGCGGGGTATGAAGTTCACGACCCTGAGCGGCGCCGTCATTCTTCCGGCCCTGCTCTGCGCGGGCTGCACCGTCAGCCTCGACTCCCAGAGCCAAATCGTCCGGGAGGAGAAGCGCTTCACCGTCAGCGGCACGCCTGCCGTCCACCTGACCACCTTCGACGGCTCCATTCAGATTCGGTCGTGGGACAAACCCGAGGTTCTGATCGAGATCGAGAAGCGCGGTGCGACACGCGAGGCGGTCGACGCGCTCGAGATCAAGACCTCGCAGGACGGGAACACAATCGAGCTCGAAGTGAAGAAGCCGAGGGCGGAAACGTTCACGGGCATCGGATTCCACCAATCGGCGAGCGCGCGGCTGATCGTGTCGCTCCCACGGCGTGCCGATGTGCGTGCCCGCAGCGGCGACGGCTCGATTCTCGTCGAGCGTGTTGACGGCCGCATCGAAGGCCACACCGGAGACGGCAGCATCCGCGCGGCGGACGTCACCGGCGAGCTGACGTTCAACACCGGCGACGGCTCGGTCACAGTGGAAGGGGCTGAAGGGCGGCTCGACCTCGAAACCGGCGACGGCAGCGTGAACGTCACCGGCGAGCTCACGAGCGTCCGGCTGCATACCGGCGACGGGTCGATCGTGTATCGCGCGGAGCCAGGCACCGCGATGACCGACGACTGGGAAATCACGACCGGCGATGGGGGCGTGTCGCTTTATCTGCCCTCCGACTTCGGTGCTGAGCTCGACGCGCACACGGGCGACGGCAGGATTCGCAACGATCTCGCGGTCGTGGCTTCGGGCGAAGGCGAGGTGAACCGCCGCACGGTGCGGGGACGTCTTGGCGCCGGAGGGAAGCACCTTCGCATCAGAACCGGCGACGGCGCGATCCGCCT
>CAYZBZ010000165.1:0-6941 GCA_964476725.1 uncultured Vicinamibacterales bacterium | reverse complement strand
GTTCAATGCCTGGGCTCGCGGCGCGGTTCAATGCCTGGGCTCGCGGCGCGGTTCAGGGCTCGGGGCTCGGGGCGCGGCCTGAGCCTTGAGACTTACGCCTCATGCCCGGTAAGATCGTGGACGCAATGTATCTAGTCACCAAGCGCATTGAATTCTGCTACGGGCATCGTCTGCTCGACTACGACGGCGTCTGCAAGCACCCGCATGGACACAACGCGGTCGTCGAGGTCGAAGTGCGCACCGACCGGCTCGACAAGCGGAACATGGTGGCGGACTTCAGCGACATCAAGCGGGTAGTCAAAGGCTGGATCGATCGTGAGCTCGATCACAAGATGATTCTCCGGCACGACGACCCGCTGGTGGCTCCGCTGCGCGAGCTCGGCGAGCCGATGTACCTGCTCGAAAGCAACCCGACGGTCGAACGCATCGCCCGGCTGATCTTCGACAAAGGACGCGAGCAGGGAATCGACATCGTCAACGTCCGCGTGTGGGAAACGCCATCGTCGTTTGCGTCCTATAATGGCGAGCCGTAGGAAGAAAGTCTTCAGCCTTTCATATCGCGAGTCATTTGCCGAAGGGCAACTCGTACGAGAAGTAAATAAACGCGCCGGTCGAATTGGCGTCGCCATCCCAGGACACCGGCAGCGCGAAGCCGACAATCACCTGCGTGTCGCCGACGTTCCATCCGCCGCGGAATCCCGGCGACAGCGTAAAAGTCGTGTTGCGCGCCGACCCACCGTCGACGACCGATTCGTCGAACGAGATCACGGACTCCATCATCAGGTGCAGCATCGGCTGCAGCCGGTAGATTGCGCTGCCGGCGAGAAAAGGCGAGACGAGGTGCGTGCGGGGCAGCCACGTGGCGCCGCCGTTCCCGTGCCAGTACCAGTCGCCGGTTCGCTTGCTGACCGGTAGATTGAACTGCAGCCCGGCAGAGCCCGAGCCCAGCCCGCGGCGCGTGCTGCCCGTGGGAAGGATCAGCGACAGACGTGGGGAGAATGCGGGACGCCCCGGCCCCTCCGTCGCCGCCTGATAGCGGTAATTGATCAGCGCGTCGCCAACGCCGGTATGCGCGCCGGCGTCCAGCCACCCCACCGTGTACGAAAACTGGTGCGTCTGCGACTCGAGCGGCCACTCCTGGGTGAAGGTGGCGGCCCACTCCCCCTCGACGCGCATCGCGCCGAAGATGTTCTGAAAGATTCCCCCCTCCTGGTTGAACGCTTCCTCCACGAGAAACGAGTTGTCGGTGATCCTGAAGGGTTCGTCCGATGATTTCGGGGCGGCGGGCGCTTGCGCCCGCGCGGAGCCCGAGAGCAGCAGGAACGCGATGATGACCCGGGCGGCCTGCACGAGCACCTTGGAGGCAGCCCGGGTGCCGATGGTCACGGGACGATCGGTGCGGCCGCGCAGCCGCACGCTGTCGCCTGCCGCGTTCCGCTCCTCGACGCGAACGACGTCACCCGGCCGCAGGTCGTGCCGTTCCGCGAACTCGAGGAACTCGCGATCCTGATCGCTCACGCGGGAGATGGTGACCGGGGCATTCAGCGGACATGTCAGCAGGCTGTCGTAAGCAGGCATCGGCACCGTGCCCTCGGGGTCAGGGATAGGGTCTCCGTGCGGATCGACTGCCGGGCGACCCAGCATCTCGTCGATCCGGTCGATCAGGCGATCCGATGCGGCGTGCTCCAGCTGTTCTGCTTCGTCGTGCACTTCGGTCCAGCTCATCCCCATCACCTTCACCAGGAACAGCTCAATCAATCGGTGCCGGCGCAGCACGAGCGCCGCGAGTTTCTCGCCCGCTGCGGTCAGCCGCACGCCTGCGTAAGGCTCATACCGTGCGAGTCCCGAGTCCGCCAGAGCCTTCACCATCGTCGTGGCGGTTCCCGGCACGACGCCAAGCGACGACGCCAGATGACCCATTGGGACGAGCGCGTCCGGAGCCTCCAGGGCTATTTGCGCCTGAAAAATCGCTTTCAGATAGTTTTCGACGGTGTGTGAAGGTCCCATGTTGACTTTCGAGTCGTCAGATTATACATTTTGAGTGGTCAAAGACGCAAATCAAGGTCATAGAAATGAAACGCCTCACGCGTCGTTCGCTCCTTCAGCTGGCCGGGTTGGGCACCGCGGCCGGCGCGGGCATGTTCAGATCCGGGGCACTGGGAGCCCAGGGTGCCCCCTCGCACCTGCACGGGGCGGAAGGGCACGGCCACGCGATGGGCGCGGTCGGCCGCGTCGCAACGGACGCGTTCAATCCGACGACATTCCTGCGCGCGTGGAACTTCTCCGACCTGCCTGCCGACCGGCGCGGCAAGTACTACCACGAGACGCCGCGTCCGGATGGGTCGCTGCTCCGCGAGTACGAGCTCGTCGCGGTCGATCGCGAGATCGAGATTGCGCCCGGCCTGTTCTTTCCCGCCTGGACGTACAACGGCCAGGTTCCCGGCCCCACGTTGCGCGCGACGGAAGGCGATCGCGTTCGCGTGACGTTTCTGAATCAGGGCTCGCACCCGCACACCATTCACTTCCACGGCTGGCATCCGCCGGCGATGGACGGCTCGCTGCCCGAGCACGAGGTCAAGGTGGGCGAGCGCTTCGTGTACGAGTTCGACGCCGAGCCGTACGGCTTGCATCTGTACCATTGCCACGCGGCACCGCTCAAACGCCACATCCACAAGGGGCTCTACGGCGTCTTCGTCGTCGATCCGAGGAATGCCCAGCGGCCGCCTGCAGACGAGCTGGTGATGGTGCTGAACGGGTTCGACACCAACTTCGATGCCGACAACGAGGTGTACGCCGTCAACACGGTGGCGCACCACCACATGCACGAGCCGATTCGCGTCGAGGTCGGACGTTTGACGCGCATGTACGTGGTGAACCTCACCGAATTCGATCTGATCAACAGCCTGCACCTGCACGGCATGTTCTTCGACGTGTTCCGCACGGGAACCTCGATGTCGCCGTCGGAGACGACCGACACCGTCATGCTGTGCCAGGGGGAGCGCGCGATTCTCGAAACGCGCTTCCGCTACCCCGGAACGTTCATGTTCCACGCTCACCAGAGCGAGTTCGCCGAGCTTGGCTGGATGGGCCTGTTCGAAGCCGTGGAGGTGCGCCGTGACACCTGACACGGTGCCGGCGCGGTGGTCGCCGGTTCGCCTGTGGCTCGCCGCCGCGGTGCCGCTGGCGCTGCTCGCTGTTCTCGTCGCGGTGATCGTAAAGACGAAACCGGGCGACTCCATACGCGGGGGGGGCATTCCACCGGTCGAACGGCTCTCCATCGACCGGGCACACCTGCGCCCAGGCAGCATCGTCCTCCCCGTTCTGAACGACGGGCCCGATCCGGTCACCATCGCGCAGGTGACGGTGGACGACGCCTACTGGTCGTTCAGCGCGTCGAGCGGCACCGTGCTGAATCATCTCGGCCGGACGAGGTTGACGATCCCCTACCCGTGGGTCGAGGGGGAAGCGCATCTCGTGAAGGTCGTGACCTCGACGGGGACGACCTTCGAGCGCGTAATCCCGGTTGCCGTCACCTCGCCTGAGCCGGACGGGCGTTACTTCTTCACATTCGCGCTCGTCGGCCTGTATGTCGGCGTCATTCCGGTTGCGCTCGGTCTGCTGTGGTTTCCCCTGGCATCGCGCGTCGGTCCCACGGGACTGGACGTCCTGCTCGCGGTGACGATCGGGCTGCTCGGGTTTCTTCTGATCGACACCGTCGGCGAAGGGCTTGAAGGGGTCGATGCGCTGCCGTCCTCGTTCCAGGGGCTCGCCCTGTTCATCGCGGCCGCGGCCGGCGCATGGCTCGCGCTCGATCTGGTGGGCGCGTGGCTGCGAGGCCGGAGGGCGAGGGCGAGCGAGACATCGATCACTACCGGCTCGCGTGGCAGCTCGCCGGGATCGATCCTCGCCTTGCTCGTGGCGGTCGGCATCGGCCTTCACAACTTCGGCGAGGGGCTCGCGATCGGCGCGGCGTTCGCGCTTGGCGAGGCGGCGCTCGGCACGCTGCTCATCATCGGGTTCACGCTGCACAACACCACCGAGGGGCTTGCGATCATCGCGCCCATCGCCAGGGAGCGTCCGACGCTCCTCGCTCTGGCGCGCCTGGGCGCGATCGGCGGCGTGCCGACGATTGCGGGCGCCTGGCTGGGCGGGCTGGTGCAGTCACCCGTCGTCGCGGTGCTCTGCCTCGGACTGGGTGCGGGAGCCATCGCACAGGTCATTCACCAGATGTCCCGGCAGATGGCGGGCGCGCGGCCGATCCTGTCGCATCTGGCGTCCGCGCCGATCGCGCTCGGGCTTCTCGCAGGGTTTGCCGTGATGTACGCCACGGGGATGCTCGTAGGCTGAAGAATGTTCGCAGGCTGAAAAAGAGACGATGACTCGAAGCAAATCACGTATAGCGTTCGGCTTCGCTGCGGCGATGCTGCTCGGAGCCGCTACCGTCGCCGCGATTCTTCCGCGGCCGGCGTCTTCCGGCGCCGGCGGGGTTCGTGAGATCCGACTCGTCGTGCGCGACATGACTTACTACATCGACGGCGGCGGCGAAGCGAACCCGACGCTGCGGGTCCGCCGGGGCGAGCGCGTGCGCATCCGGCTGCGCAACGAGGACGCCGGGATGACGCACGACTTTACCGTTCGAGCGTGGGAGGCGGAAACGCGTCTCATCGAAGGGCGGGGAGAGGCCGTCGTGGAGTTCCGCGCTCCGGACAGTGCGGGGGACGACACCTACGCCTGCACGCCTCACGGCGAGATGATGCGGGGTACGATACGAGTTGAATGACTCCGACGCGCCCCACGCTTCGGGAAGCGCTTGCGGCGCCCGACAGTAAGGGCCGCCATGTTCGACGGCTCTTCTCCACGATTGCCGATCGCTACGATCTCATCACCGTCCTGCTGTCCTACGGACAGGACAGGCGCTGGAAGCGCCGCATCGTCGAGCTTTCCGAAGCGGGGAACCGCTCGCGCGTCCTGGACCTGGCGTGCGGCACGGGCGACATCGCGCTCGCGATGGCAGACCGGGGCGCCTTCGTCGTGGGCCTCGACATCACCCACCGCATGGTGCAAATCGCGCGCGCGAAGGCGTCGCGCGAGCAGGCGACCGCCCGCTTCGTGACCGGCGACATGATGGCGCTGCCGTTCCGCGACGGAGAATTCGACGTCGTCACGACCGGGTACGGCATTCGCAACGTTCCGGAGATTGCCCAGGCGATCGCGGAAATGCGCCGCGTGCTGAAGCCGGGCGGCGTGCTGCTCTCGCTCGACTTCAACCGTCCGCTCAACGCTGTCGTTCGCGGGGTCTACCTGGCGTATCTCACGGTCGTTGGATCGGCGCTCGGTTTCGTGCTTCACCGCGATCCGGACACCTATCGATACATCCCCGAATCCATCCGGTGCTACCCGGGCGCGATCGAGGTCAACGCCATGATCCGGCGACAAGGGTTCTCTGCGAGCGAATACCTGCCTGTCCTCGGGGGTCTGATGGCGATCCATCACGCACGCAAGTAGTCTGATCTTCCGCCTGAGCTGGATCTTCCGCCTGAAGGCGGAGGGCTTTCGCCCCTGTTTTCGCCCTGTGGCTTCCCGCCTTCAGGCTTTCGCCCCTGCTTTCGCCCTGTGGCTTCCGCCTTCAGGCGGAAGGTGTACCATCAGCTGATGGAAGTCGATGCTTCCGGCTGGTCTGGTGAAGGGGAATTCACGCAGCGCCTCATCGACGCCATCGGCACCATCGCACCTGTCCGCTTCCTGAAAGTCGAAGACGCGCCGGCCTCACGCGCTGACGGCAGCTTCAGCTTCATCAGCAACGAACTGTTCGTGCTGTTCGCCTCGGTACCGCGCGTCGTCCGCACGCGGAGGCTCGGGTTCATCCCCGTGTCCACCGTGGTCGAGGACAAGCTGATGACGCTCGGAGCGCTGGAGTTGTCTTTGTCCGCCCTGGCCGATTTCGGTCCGCCGGACTACTCCGACGAGGGGATGCTGCAGTATCTGCGGGCGGAGCGGATCGTGCCGCCGTACCAGAGCCGGGGACATAAGCTGATCGAGCTCGTGCGGATTTATGAGGCCGGCACGGCACCCCGGCGGAACGCCTAATGGTTGCCGGGCTCCAAGCCGAAAGATAATCGACAAGTGACTCTTCTCGACTCGCTCCTCGACGCGATCGTCCGCCTGGACGGTGAAGCGCTCGTCATGCACACCGGCGAAAAGCCGTACGTCGTGCTGAGCTCCGTGTCGATAAGCACGTTCCGGGGACCGTTGTCGTGGGGCCAGGTCGAACTCTCGTCCAGGCCGCTCACGGGGGATGCCGTCCTCAGCATGCTCGGGCAGATGCTGTCGCCCGATCAGAGCCAGATGCTCAACGAGCTTGGCGCGATCGAGCATGAGATCGACGCGCCCGGGGATTCCGGCGAGCGGTTTACCGTAACGGCCGCCCGCGGCGGCGATGACGTGTGGGTCGAGGTCAGGCGGCGCAAGAAGACGGCCGAGGTTGCTGCGGAGCCAATGGCAGAGGCCCCTGCCGCCAGTGAGGCAACTCCCGAACCCGCAGTCCCGCCCCAGGCTGTCGAGGCGCGTGTTTCCGATGCCGAGGACTCGGAGGAGTGGATTCCGGTCGCGGACCTGGAGGTCACGGCACACGAAGCGGGGTCCCCCTCAGATGCCGCCGCTGGAGTTGAGGCGACGGCGCCAGCGCCAGAGGTGGACCTTACGCGGGCCGCCCAATCGGGGGGCATGACCGCCGCTGAAGCCGAGGCGGCGCTCGCCGCGAAGGAGGCCGAGCTGACTGCCGAAGCGGCGCGGGCTCTTGCCGTGAAGGAGGCCGAGCTGACCGCCGAAGCGGCGCGGGCTCTTGCCGCGAAGGAGGCCGAGCTGACTGCCGAAGCGGCGCGGGCTCTTGCCGCGAAGGAGGCCGAGCTGACCGCCGAAGCGGCGCGGGCTCTTGCCGCGAA
>CAYZBZ010000164.1:3832-8887 GCA_964476725.1 uncultured Vicinamibacterales bacterium | reverse complement strand
GTTGGATTCCGATGGCGATTGATTTGCCTTCCAAAATGGCCGAGAATGGAAGCATGAAGACCACGATTGATATTCCCGATGGTGAGCTGAGAGACGCCATGCGCTTCACGAAGGCGAAGACCAAACGTGAGGCCGTGGTCAGGATCCTCGAAGAGTTCAACCGCCGCAGGCGGATGGCTGAGCTTGTTCGGTACTCCGGAACCTTCAGCGATAGTTTCCCGACAAACGACGAGATCGAGGATGTCGATGCCGACCGCGACCGCGGGCCCCGTGCGCGTTCTCGTCGATAGCTCGCTCTGGGTACACCAGCTCCGAAAGAGCGGCGATCCAGTGAAGCGCGAGCGGGTGAACGCATTGCTGCAGAGCGGGCTTGCGGCGTGGTGTCCGCCGGTGCGACTCGAGTTGTGGCGGGGAGTCACGAATGACGCGGAGCGGCAGGCCCTTCGGCAGTACGAGGCGTTGCTTCCCGACTACGAGATTTCGGCATCGGTCTGGGATCGCGCCGTCCGACTTGCCGATCGCGGACGGGCAGCGGGTGTGACGACACCGCTGGCCGACCTCGTCATCTTTGCGTGCGCGAAGGTGCACCGGCTCGATCTCGCGCACGACGACGGCCACTTCTCACAACTCGAGCCACTGGACGTGTGAATGTCACGCCGGAACTGCCGCCGCTGCGTAAGGGTCATGGTAAGATATCCTTACATCCTTACTAGAGGCCGCACATGATCGCGAAGAAAACGTCCAAGAACCAGCTCACGCTTCCCAAGAAGGCCGTTCAGCGTTTTCCGGACGTCGAGTACTTCGAGGTTCGCGTTGACGATGCCCAAATAACCCTTGTGCCGGTTCGGCCAGGCCAGCTGCAGCAGGTCCAGGCTCGGCTGGAGCAGTTGGGGATTTCGGACCGTGACGTCCGCGACGCCGTGTCTTGGGCGCGGACGAGGAGGCGGAGCACCAAGAGGTGAGGGTCGTCCTGGACACGAACACGGTTCTGTCCGCGCTGCTGTTTCCTCGAGGACGGCTCTCCTGGATCCGCGACGTATGGACAGAGGGTCGACTCCTGCCGCTCGTCAGCAGCGCGACCGCCCGCGAACTGATTGCGGCGCTGGCGTATCCGAAGTTCAAACTTGGCGAGAGCGGGATCCAGACCCTATTGGCGGCATATCTCCCATTCACGGAAGCGATTGACGTGAGCGACGACACGGTCGCGGATGTGCCTCGCTGCAGTGATCGAGACGATCAGAAGTTCCTGCGTCTGGCGGCGATCGGCCGTGCGGACGCGCTCGTCAGTGGTGACCGCGCGCTCCTGAAACTCGCGAAAGGAGTCCGGTTCGCCATCGAGTCGCCGGCCGAGTTCAGGAGCCGCTTCGCGTAGGACTGTTCCGGTGGATGTCGGCGCGAATTCGGCCAGCCAACCCGGCGTGCTCATTGAAAATGGGCATATGACCGCCGTGACGTTGGCGGTCCTCGATGTTGAAAAAATGAGGGGAGGGGAAACGATACGCGCGGCGGCGGCTATAGCAGGTTCATCGTGTTCCTCTGGTGGGAAGTCGATGTTCATTCGTGCAGCAACTTGATCCGGCCGATCACCTCTTCGTGCAGCACCCGCATGTGGCGCCGCGTCTCTTCATCACCGGCGCGAATCTCGGTGCGCAGTGCAGAAAATCCGGCGTCCATATCGGTGCGGAGTTGCGAAACCTGCGTACTCAGCTCGGCGACTTTCGACGGTAGCTCTCGTAGTTCGGACATCAGCTGTTCCAGGGCATCCAACCGTTCATCGAGGCTTTCCGGGGACGTCGTCTCTCCAAACCGGTAGCTGGACACCGTGATGTCGGCGGCAGCGCTCGGTGAGGACGATGCGAGGGCTATGCCCGCAACGTGTGACGACGGTAGCATCGTCGGCGACGTTTCTCAATGCCATGAATTGGGGATTCGCGCTATGTCAGCGCGCAGCATGGAGACGGGCGGCCACCTCGGACGCCACGTCTTCGACGCACGCGTCGATCCGATCCTGCCGGGGGCGGAAGCTGAGGACGCAGACGCGTGCGAGACGAAGCATGAGCGGGGTCTCGCGTCAACATACGATGCCTTCTCAGACCCGAGAGACCCCGAGACACAGATCTGGATCTGACCGTGTGGGCCAGCTCCATTGCGTGGATCGGTGCGGAAGACGCGGGCGAGGAGTTCTGGGCAGGCTACCGTGCCGAGCGCGCGGAATTGTGCCAGCACGTGGTCAATCACGACATCCGCAACGTGTGCATGACAAGCGCCGACGCTCACATGGTTGCAATCGATGATGGACGTCACGCGCTGAACACCGTACGAGCTCGGCGTCACCTACCTGATCTATGGGGTGACGCACTAGTCTAGGATGGAGTCCACATGTCGAAAACGCCCCTCGATATCCCGACGCGCCCATTCGGCCGCACGGGCGAGCGCGTGTCCATCATCGGTCTGGGCGGCTGGCATCTGGGAACGCCGCCGACCGATCGGGCGGCCGTGCGTCTCGTGCATGCTGCCATCGACGCGGGCATCACGTTTCTCGACAACGCCTGGGACTACAACGACGGCCTCAGCGAAGAGCGCATGGGTAAGGCCATCGTCGATCGCCGCGACCGGGTCTTCCTCATGACCAAGGTCTGCACCCACGGGCGCGACAGCAAGGTCGCCATGCGGCAACTGGAGGACTCGCTGCGGCGCCTGCGCACGGACCACCTCGATCTCTGGCAGATTCACGAGGTGGTCTTCGACGATGAGCCGGCGAGGCATTTCGCCCAAGGTGGCGTAGTCGAAGCACTGGACCGTGCGCGCCAGCAGGGCAAGGTGCGTTACGTAGGTTTTACGGGGCACAAGTCGCCGGCGCTCCACCAGGCGATGCTGGCGCACGACTACCCGTGGGACGCGTGCCAGCTGCCGCTCAACTGCTTCGACGCGTCGTTCCACAGCTTCGAGCGGCAGGTGCTGCCGGAGCTGAAACGCCGCGGGATTGCGGCGATCGGGATGAAGAGCCTGGGCGGGGACGCGCGAGCCGTGACGGCGAAGATGGTCTCAGCGGAGGAGGCGCTCGCCTACGCCCTGAGTCTGCCGGTCGCGACCCTCGTCAGCGGGATCGACACCATGGGCGTGCTGAAGCAGAATCTGTCCGTCGCCCGGGGTTTCCGTCCGATGATCGCCCGCGCGCGTCAGGCGCTCAGGCGTCGCGTCGCCGCTCACGCCGCCGACGGCCGCTTCGAGTTGTACAAGATCTCCGTCGCGTTCGAAGGCAACGAGACGAGGCGCGTGCACGGCCTGCCGCCCCAGGGTGACCTGCCGGCGTAGACATAGCGGTTCGGATCTCGAGCCGTCAACAGGGTGCCGTCCGACGCAGGGACTTCCCAGCCCGTACTCGAGGAACTCCTGGTGCGCCGAGCTGCCTCTGGGCACTGGTCCTTTGAAGACGTCGTCCTTGATGGTCAGATTGCAGGACCGTATAGAATGTCCGGCATGAAGCCTCTGCGTGACATCTCGATCGGAACGGCGGTCTCTGTGTGCCTGCTCGGCGTCGCGCCGCTCGCGGCGGACTGGCCCCATTGGCGGGGGCCGAACGCCAGCGGCGTCGCGCCCGACCGCACGCTGCCGATCCGCTGGAGCGCGACGGAGAACATCGCGTGGAAAGCGCCGATCGCCGGCGTCTCGACGCCCATCGTGAGCGGGGATCGCGTGTATGTCACCTCTCAGATCGGCGCAGGGATCAGGCGCGAGGGCACCCACCCGCGCCTCGTGCAGGGCGCCGACGCTGCCGCCCAGGGCGAACGCGCGCTTGGCGTCGATGTCGCGGCGGGCGCCGACCCAACCAGGACGCGCTTCGTGATCGAGGCCTTCGGCCGCGCCGACGGCAAGCGCATCTGGGAACGTCGGATCGAAGCGACAGGCACGCTGACGCCCGTGCACGACAAGCACAACCTCGCGACGCCCAGCCCGGTCACCGACGGCACGCTCGTCTTCGCCTGGTTCGGGACGGGCCAGATCGTCGCGCTCGATCGCAGTGGCGCCGTGGTGTGGCAGCGGCACCTCGCCACCGAGAACGGCGCCTTCGACATTCAGTGGGGACACGGCAGCTCGCCGGTGCTCTACGGCGACCTGCTCATCCTGCTCTGCGACCAGCCCGCGCGGTCGTACCTGGTCGCCATCGACAAGAAGACGGGGAAGGATCGCTGGAAAGCGGACCGCGGCCAGGGACGCGCGTCCTACAGCACGCCGCTCGTGATCGAAGGCGCATTCGGCGCCGAGCTCATCGTCAACTCGACCGAGCGCATCGACGCCTACGATCCGAAGACCGGAGCCTTCCTCTGGCACACGGGCGAGACCAGCCGCTTTGCGGTCCCGTCACCGGTGTTCCACGACGGCGTCATCTATGCCAGCCGCGGGTATCGCAGCGGGCCCTACATGGCGATCAAACCAGGCGGGCGCGGCGACGTGACGACGACGCAGATGGTCTGGCGCGTCGCGACGGGGGCGCCGTACGTCTCGTCACTCCTGTACTACGACCGCATCGTGTACATGGCGAACGACGTCGGCGTGCTGACGGCCGTCGATGCGGCCACGGGCGAGCGCGTCTGGCAGGAGCGGGTGGACGGCGTCTTCTCGGCATCGCCGGTCGCCGGCGGAGGTCACGTGTACTTCGTCAGCGAGAGCGGCGAGACGGTGGTGGTCAAGGCGGGCCGTGCGCCGCAGGTCATCGCGAGAAACGCCCTCGGCGAACGCGCCGTGGCGTCGCCGGCGATCTCGAACGGACAAATCTTCATCCGCACCGACACACACGTCTTCGCGATCGGCCGGTAGGACGGACGTGGAGCACGTGGTAGCCGAGGCGCTCGCCGAAGAGCGCCAGGATCGGGCTCACCTTGCTTCGTCGTCTTTGTCGCGTCGATGTCCTGCGCTCTCGCATGAAGGCTGGCTTCATGCATGTCAAACCTCAGAGCGATGGACGCTATCGCCGGTTTTCCACGGCGCTTGCGCCGGATTTCCGGCAGTCCTGGATCGGTTAATCGCACCTGCGAAGAATTGACGAGGCGGAAG
>CAYZBZ010000164.1:0-3732 GCA_964476725.1 uncultured Vicinamibacterales bacterium | reverse complement strand
TTCCGGCAGTCCTGGATCGGTTAATCGCACCTGCGAAGAATTGACGAGGCGGAAGGAAACGGCGCGTGAATTCGGATCCGTGTTCCTGCAATGCCGTGACGGGTCCGAACCGCGACAGCGTGGTCGGCACACCTGAGTACAAAGTGACGGCGGTTCGCATCGAAGGAAAAGAGGTGCCATCATGGCTCGAGAGGTGGAGGCGAGACGCTCGACGACATCGGTGCGGGTGCCGATTGGTGAACGGTGGTTGCCGGGGGACCTCGGAATGCCTGCCGAGGCACACGGCATCGTCTTGTTCGCACACGGCAGTGGGAGCAGCCGCCACAGCCCGCGAAATCAATACGTCGCCCGCGCGCTCGAGCGCCGCGGCCTGGCGACCTTGCTCATCGATCTGCTGACTCCGGAGGAAGAGGCCATCGATGACCAGACGGCCCAGTACCGATTCGACATCGAAATGCTCGCGAGCCGGCTGGCCACGATCGTCGACTGGCTTCGGCGCCGGAGGGACACGTCCTCGTTGCCGATCGGGTTATTCGGCGCCAGCACCGGTGGCGGCGCGGCGTTGATGGCGGCCGCTGCACGACCGAAGGAGATCGCAGCGGTTGTCTCGCGCGGAGGGCGTCCCGATCTGGCTGGAACAGCGCTGCCTCGCGTCGCAGCGCCGACGCTGCTCATCGTCGGTGGCCTTGATACGCCGGTGATTCAGATGAATCGCGATGCGATGCGACAGATGCGCGCTGAGGTGACGCTCGATATCGTGCCTGGCTCGACGCATCTCTTCGAGGAACCCGGAGCGCTCGAACGAGTGGCTGAACTTGCGGGTGCCTGGTTCTGCAGATATCTGCAGCCGGCCCTCTCGACCGAACCCGGTTGACGTCACGAAGATGGACATCGAACGCATGGCTGTGCCCCGTCGATTGTTCTGATGCCTCGACACACGCGATCGACCAGGCGGTCGTCCTCGACGTCCTCATTCGCGCCTTGCCGGGTTCCCGTCAGCACGGTGCCGTATTTTCGTCGACGCCAGGACCATCTGTTGCAATGGTCCGCACAGTCAGCAACCCGTCGGATGGAAGAAGATCGCGGTCCAGACCGCGTGAGTGTCATGAGCGAAGCACCGGAGCGGGCACGTCCGAGCCAGCGCCGGTTGACGTCCTTCCTCTCGCTCGGCAGCGGCAATGAGTTTGCGTGCGTTGTCGACGCGTTGCCGCATGTCGGCCAGGACAACTTCCGTCCGCGCGCTCGCCATGCGCCGAATCCCTTTGCCATGCCGCCGCCCGAGCAAGCACAGCAATGGCGACGCTGTACCGCTGAAATCCGACGCGATGCTCATCATCGCCGAACGCAGGTGAATCGAACACGCTCGAAAGGAGCGACTCTCATGAAAGTCCGAGACATCATGACCACGGACGTCAAGGCCTGTCGGCCGGAAACCAACCTCGCGGAAGCCGTCAACCTCATGTGGGACGGCGACTGTGGCGTCCTGCCGGTCGTGAAAGCCGATGGGAAGGTCTTCGGAATGATCACTGACCGTGACATCTGCGTCGCCATGGCGACGAGAGGGCGCACCGCCGATCGGATCGCCGTGCGGGACGTGACCGCTGGACAAGCCTACACGTGCCTGCCGGACGATGACGCTTCCGCGGCGTTGCACACGATGAAGGCGCAACGGGTCCGGCGGTTGCCGGTTGTCGACGCCGAGGGCCGACTGAAAGGCATCCTGTCGCTGAATGATGTGGTGACGCATGCCGGTGCCGCGTCACCGACCGAGATCGTGAGCACACTCGCGAGCATCTGCAAGCATCGGCGGCCTGCAGCCGTGGCCGGCGCAGCGTAGTCCGCAGCGCGCCGAACGCGCATCTGCCGAAATCTGCAGCCGCCAGGCCGAAGACGATCGAGGTGCAGGCCGGCTAATCTGCGTCGAATTGCGGGCACCCGCTCTTCGCGTGAATCAGGTTGCGGCACGACTGTGCATAGGGGAACACAATGAGGATGTTCGAGGTGATGACCGAAGGCGTACAGACCGTCAAGCCGACAATGGCGGCCGCGGATGCATGGGAGTTGATGCGTCGAAAGAGCATCCACCATCTCGTGGTGATGCAAGGCTCGCAGATCCTCGGCATCCTCTCGGACCGGGACGCCGGAAGCCGCGCGGGCGCGACCATCCGGGTCGGCCATACGGTCGCCGATCTGATGACGAAACAGGTCGTGACAAGAGCGCCGACCGACACCATTCGTTCCGCCGCTAACGTGATGCGCGGACGAACCATCGGCTGTGTGCCCATCGTCGATCGCGGGCGGCTGGTGGGCATCGTGACCGTGTCGGACCTCCTGCAGGTGCTCGGACGCGGTGCTGACCGGCGCGTGAAGCTGCCTCGGCCGACTCTCAACTGGCGCGTGCCACACCGGAAGCGGCGGAGCGCGGCTGCCGCCTGGTAGACAGGAGCTTGGCGACCACAAGCTCATCGGCGAACGATACCGTCCAAGGTCTCCGGCAAGGCAACCGCCCGAAACCGCAGAATGGTTTTCATCCCGTCGGCCGACTCGATCTGCAGAGCGACATCCGCGCCGTCCTCCCTGCGCTCGATGTACACACGCGTCGCCGCATGAATCGTGTGGGTGATGTGCTCGCCGGCCGAGCGGGCCGCCGAAATCATAATGGTGCCGTCGTGATCGGCCCGGTCTGCTGAGACGCCGAGTAGCGGCAGATTGTTGATTTCAGGTTGAGCGCCGATCGTCGGGCCGAGGACGTCGAGCGAGACGAGCCAGCCCTCGTGAATTGCGGTGAATTCGTTCAGAGTCTGCGCCCACGCCTCACGGGGGACCTCAACGGTCTGCATGGCACCCTTCCTTCCCGGGGCGGCGAGCTTGGTGAGCGGTCCGCCCTTTCACTCCACGCACTCCACCAGTCACGCAAAGCCGATACCGGGCTGGTGTGAGCAGGATATTTGCAGTTGGAACTCGTGGCGCGGGGCGTCTGCCGGAAATCCGGCACGACCTCCGTGTGTCAGTGTGACGGAGGGACCGTGGCTCACAAACGTCTGCTCGTGCAATCTGCGGCGCGCGAAAAGGTCCTGCACGGAGCGTTGGCGCTCGCCGATGCTGTGCGCGTGACATTGGGCCCGAAGTCGAAGTGTGTGCTCATCGAGCAAAAGTGGGGTCGCCCTATTGTCTGTAACGACGGCGTGACGATCGCTAAAGAGTTCGAGTTGGCGGACCACGAGGAAAACCTCGGTGCGCAGGTCATTCGACAAGCCGCGGAACGCACAGGCGACGTGGTCGGCGATGGCACGACGACATCCACGCTGCTGGCCGCGGCGATCTTCGCGGAAGGCGTCCGGAATATCGCGGCGGGCGCGAGCGCGATTGAGCTGAAACGCGGCCTCGATCGAGCGCTCCATGCCGTGGTCGCGCGGTTGAAAGAGTTGTCCCGCCCGGTCGCCGATCATAAGCAGCGAGTGCAGGTCGCGACGATCGCCGCCCACAACGATACGAGCATCGGTGAGACCGTCGCCGATGCGCTCGAAAAGGTCGGTGCGGAGGGCACGACATCCGTCGAGGAGGCCAAAGGCACCGAGACCCTCGTGGAAGTGGTCGAAGGGATGCGGGTGGACCGCGGATACCTGTCGCCGTACTTCATTACAGACACCGAGAAGATGAGGGCGGTCCTCGAAGAGCCGCTCATCCTCCTGTACGAGAAGAAAATCAGCACGATGAACGACCTGTTGCCCG
>CAYZBZ010000163.1:0-8924 GCA_964476725.1 uncultured Vicinamibacterales bacterium | reverse complement strand
GGCGTGTTCATCGACTCGAGCACGGGTCCCTGCTCGATGTGGAGCTCGAGGTACGCGCGCGCGGGCATGGCCTTCAGCAACGTGTGCGCGTCGAGCATGCGGTCCAGCGCGACGCCGTTCTCCTTCAACGCGTCGACGAGCCGCGTGCCCTGCCTGTCGACGAGCTCCCGCACGTCGTCCACCTTCAGGCTTCCGCCAGCGGCCGACGAGCCGAGCAGGCTGCGCCCGAAACGCGCCCCTTCCTCGTCCGCCCAGTCGACGACCGCGAGCGTCACCGGTGGACGGGTAGCAAACATCCGCAGCGCCTCGAGCCCAGCCGTCACCCCCAGCGCGCCGTCGAGCCATCCGCCGTTCGGCACCGAGTCGAGGTGGCCGCCGACGATCACCGTGTCCGCCGACTCCCCCGGCAACGTCACCCAGTTGTTGCCGGCCGCGTCGGTCGAGACCCTCAGACCGATCTCCGCGACCTTGCCGGTGAACCACTGGCGCGCGTCGCGCCAGACAGGGCCCCACGCGAGGCGCTGCGCGCCGTCGGGGGTCCCCGTCAGCTGGGCCAGAGCCTTGAGATCCGCGATCACGTCACGGGCAGACATAGTAAGAAGGCTGAGCGCGGATTATATCTCCGCCGTAGCTGTAGCGAAGGCGGATCGACGTTACACTCCCGCCATGCGTCTGCACCCGCTCCTCGCTTTAGCCCTGTCGACGACGGTTCTGCTGCCCGCCGACGGGCAAGCCGCCAGCCAGACGCCGGCCATTGCCCCAGCTCCCGCGGCCGCAATCGAGCGCGCCCGCGCCAACGGCGTGCAATTCGAGCGGACGGTCGCCGCCACACGACGCCTTCTGCACGCCTGGCTCGCCCATGCGGATGCACGAACCACGCTGCTCCCCGATCGACTCGACGCGGATCGCAGCAAATGGGTGTACACGCCGCACAACTCCGGCGCCGATCTTTATCCTTATCTCGTCCTGACCGCACAGCTCACCGACCCCGACCTCTATGAAGGCCGGATGCTGGAGATGCTTCGGAACGACATCCGCTTCACGTCGGCCCAGGCGTCGGTCCCCGGCAACCTGACCTTCGCGACCGGCGAGCTTGGCCCGCCAAGCCTCTTCGGCGCCGGCGAGTACTCGAAGGACGGCCTCGTCAGCGTCACCGAGTACCTGGGCCGCACGCCGTGGTTCTACCGCATGGTCGACCTCACGGCGGACGCGATGGCGCAGGCTCCCGTGCCGACGCGTTTCGGAAAGCTTCCCGCGTCAGATACGGAGCTCAACGGCGACTACCTGCAGACGCTGACCCGTCTCGCCACGATGACGGGCGAGGGCCGCTTCCTCGAATGGGCGCGCCGCATCGGAGACGCGTACATCGAAGAGGTCCTGCCCGGCAACTTCGGCGTGCCTGGCATGCAGTGGGACTTCGCCGCCCACAGCGGCGATCGCCGTCTTCGCCTCCGCGATCACGGCAACGAGACGGTCGTCGGCCTGACGCTGCTGTTCGCGCTCGAGCAGCAACTCGGCTCGGATCGCGCGCCGCGGTACCGGGCCGCGGTCCAGCGCATGCTCGATCGCATCCTGCAGTCGGCCGCGCCCGACGGCATGCTCTACAACGAAGTGGACGCCGAGACGCTCGCGCCGATCGACACGCGCCTGTCGGACAACTGGGGCTACGTCTACGGCGCGGTCTACACCTACTACCAGGTGACCGGCGACACGACGTATCGCGACGCCGTGCGGCGCGTGCTCGCGAGCCTGCCGGCATACCGCAACTACGCGTGGGAGCCCGGACGCAATCCGCCGCTCGGATCGTTTGACGGGTACGCCGACTCGATCGAGAGCGCGATCTATCTCGTCAACCGCGAGCCGGTGCCGGAGGCGCTCGCATGGATCGAGTCGGAGATGCAGGTCATGCTCGGCATGCAGCGCCCCGACGGTCACATCGAAGACTGGTACGGCGAAGGCAACTTCAACCGGACGGCGCTGCTGTACGCATACATGAAGAGCCTCGGCGTGCGTCCCGTCCGGTGGGAGCCCGGCGTGCAGGTCGGCTCCGTCCGCAACGGCACGCGTCTCTTCGTCTCGGTGACGGCGCCCGCCCCGCGGCGCATCCAGTTCGACTTCGCCCGCCATCGGCGCGTGCTGAACCTCCAGCAGAACCTCGTCCGCCTGAACGAGTTCCCCGAGTGGTTCACGGTGGACGAGAACACGCTGTACCGCATCGGCCGCGCCGGCACGCCTGGCGAGATCCGGCTCGGCTCCGAGCTGATTGCCGGGATCACGCTCGACGCGGGCGGGTGGATCGTCGAACCGGCGGCGGTGCGCTAGGAACAACGCGGGAAACGCTGTCTCGATCCTTCCGCCTTCAGGCGGAAGGCGGAAGCCACACGTGTGTTGGGGGATCTTTCCCGTGCCCGTCCGCCCAACGGATCTCGCGCGCCGCGCCGACTTCCCTGTATCATAGGAAGCTGACCTGCCTGCTCTTCCAGGAGTTCGAGTGACTGTCGCATCGTGTATTCGGGGATCATCGATTGTGTTCGCGTGTGTCGTGCTGACAGCCGCGGCGGGATGTGGACGCTCGCCGACCACGCCGTCGAGCGCGCCGTTCAGCCAGACCGATCTGCGTGTAGGCACCGGCACCGATGCTGCCGCCGGCACGGTGCTGACGGTGAATTACACGGGCTGGTTGTACGACGCGTCGAAGACCGACGGGAAGGGCCTGCAGTTCGACACGTCGGTGAGCGGGACGCCATTTTCGTTCGCGCTTGGCTTCGGCCAGGTGATTGGCGGATGGGACCAGGGGTTGACGGGGATGAAGGTCGGCGGGTTGCGCCGGCTCGTCATCCCGCCGTCGCTCGGCTACGGCGCCGCGCGATACGGCCCCATCCCGCCGGACGCGACGCTCGTCTTCGAGATCGAGCTCGTCGACGTGCAATAACGGTGACGTCCGGCGTCAGCCGGACGCTTCACCGGCCGATCCGCACCCGCGCGCCGAATGTGACGAAGCGCAGCCGATCGTTGAACCGCGACTCTCCCCCGCCGACCGGCGCCCCTCTGAGTCCGGCTATCCCCGCGTCGGCATAGAGTGCGAATGCCGGCGCCATCCAGAGCTCGGCGCCGGCGCCGAAGACCCATCCCCATCCTCGCGTCTCCACCTCAAAGGTCTGCGATTGATCCTTGATCGTCTCCCGCGTCTTCAGTGTCGCCTGGTGGTAGTTGGTGCCCACCTGGCCGGAGAGCCGCACCGGGCCGATCGGTACGCCGAGCCGTCCCGCGACCGTGACGACCTGGGCTTCGAGTGTGCTGTCGAAGCTGAAGTTGGTGCCGCTGCCGTTCGCGGTGGCTTTCGGCGGCTTGATGTAGCTCCCCTCGGCGGCCAGGAAGCGCGTGATCCACCACGTTGCGCCGGCCACATAGGTAAACCCGGCGTTCTTCCCATCGCATGGCGCCGTGTCTCCGCACGAGATCGCGACCGCGTCACGGAAGTCCGAGAGTCCGGCGGCGCCGAACAGCACCAGCCCCTTCGGCGAGGCCGTCCAGAGCTTATCGGGCTCGAGCCCCTTCTCCCCCTTGATCAGCATCATCGTCGGATTCACGCCGCCGACGTCCACGACGAGCGTGTTGACGCGGCGCACCCAGTACAACCCGGGGATGTCACGCCGATCGCAGCCTGGCTGCTGTGCGGCAGCCGGTTGTCCCCGTTCGACGACGACGATGCGGCGCAGCTTGTCGCAGGCGTCGATGAAGATGTTCGCGTCGATCTCGGTTTTGCCCGCGTTGTTTTCGCGGAGGTTCAGCGGCAGCGTCGCGTCCCCGGTTGCCCCCACCGTCGCCGTCGCGACCTTTGTCGTGTTCAGGAAGAGCTCGATCGTCTCGCCCGCCGGCGCCTGCCGCACAACCACCGTCTGCGCCGCCGCCACGCCGGCCCCAATCGTCACATTCAGCGCGGCTGCTGCCACGAGCAGCCGCAAGGGTTTCATCATCCGCACTCCTTCGAAGCTTTGGATTATGGTTCAGAAAGCGGCGGATGATCTACCAGCGGTCGCTTTTACCTGCGTGTCGCGCAGCCCGTAGCACGACTTTGTCAAGTACGGCAGAAGCCACAAGACAGGGGATCTTTCCTGTGCCCGTCCGCCCCGAATGCACTATAGTCGCGGCCTGATTCAGTAGACAGGAGCCCTCGATGCGTTGCCGCCTTGTTCTTGCCTTCCTCCTCATCACCGCGTTCAACCGCGTCGCGGAGGCGCAGACACAAATTACGACCGGCGTGATCCGGGGCATGGTCACCGACACAACAGGCGCGAGCCTGCCCGGCGTGATGGTCGAGGCGCGAAACGTCGAGACCAACCTCGTCAGGACGATCATGACGGACTCCGATGGCCGGTTCATCCTTCTGCAGCTGCCTCCCGGCACATACAACGTCACCTTCACGCTCTCGGGATTCGCGACGCTCGTCCAGGAGAACGCGCCGCTGACGGTCGGGCAAGCGATCACTCTGCCGGTGGCCATGAAAGTGTCCGGCGTCGCCGAAACCGTGACGGTCTCTTCGTCGACGAGGGTCGTCGACGCCACCCGCGCAGCGGCGGCGAACACCCTGAATCAGCTGACGGTCGAAACCACGCCCATTCTCGGCCGCAAGTTCGAAGATCTCCTGACCCTCACGCCAGGCGTCAGCGTCGTCCAGGGGCCGGACGGCGACGAGATCACGTTTGCCGGACAGCGCGGCGTCTTCAACAACATCAGTCTGGACGGCGGGGACTACAACAACGGGTTCTTCGGCGAGCAGGCCGGCGGGCAGCGCGCGGCGATCGACATCACGCTCGAGGCGGTGAAGGAATTCCAGGTGATCGCGACCGGCGCCCCGGCGGAGTTCGGGCGCACGGCCGGCGGCGTGGTCAACGTCATCACCAAGTCCGGCACGAACGCGCCGCACGGCAGCCTGTTCTACTTCCAGCGTCTCGAGGCGTTGACGGGCGAGCTGTCGGACGGCACGAAGCTCGACACGTTCCATCGCGAGCAATGGGGAGGCACGTTCGGCGGACCGCTCAAGAAGGACAAGGCGTTCCTGTTCGTCGCGCTCGAGGGCATCAACGGTAATTTCCAGCGGCCAAACCTCGGCCGGCAGCTCGGCGACACGCCGTGCCCCGTGGCGGCGCCAACGGTGCAGCAGAACGAAGCCCTCATCAACGCGAATACCGACTGCCAGCGCACGTCGCTCCTCAGCTTCTTCAAAACGACGCTCGGACAGGACGAAGGCACCCCGCTCGAACATCCCATCGAGACGGTTGCGACCCTGGCCAAGTTCGACGTCATCGCCAGCCCGAAAAGCAACATCTCGGGGTCCTGGAATTTCAACCACTCGCGCAAGCAGAACGAGACGTTCGACGTCGCCACCTACGGGTCATCAGCCAACGGCATCGAAGGGGACCCGGCGCGCATCAACGTCGTCAACCTGAACTGGTTCACGACGCTCTCCCCCCGGATGCTGAACGAGACGCACTTCACGTACTCGCGCGAGAACCGCCCGCGCACTGCCGTAGGGTCCAACCTCGCGGCCGACACAGGGATGGGATTCGGCCCGACGTTCCGTTTCGGCAATCCATTCTTCATGCAGCCGAACGTCGACGAGCTGATCTGGCGCACGCAGATCAAGAACAACCTGTCGCTCGTGCGCGGCGGACACACGGTGAAGATCGGCGGCGAGTGGATGCACACGCTGAACGACCAGGTGTTCCGCGGGTTCTTCACCGGGAGGTATCTCTTCGACAGCGTCACCGGATTCCTCCGCTACGCCTCCCCCTCGGCGGCCGGCGGTTACGGACCCGCCACGATCGGCTGCTCGGGCGGAGTCTACGTGACGGCCCCAAGCCCATGCCCGGCCGGCACGACGACGTCCGGCGGTCCGCTGCTTCTGTATCTGCAGGGTGCGGGGCTGACCGGTCCGGCGACCGACGCGGCAGGGGCGTCGAAGATCACCAATGAAGAGTTCTCGCTGTTCGCACAGGACCAGTGGCAACCTCGCCCCAACCTCACGCTGAACTACGGCCTGCGCTGGGACGCCCAGCTCATGCCGAAGACGGTCGATCCAAAGACGACGGTGTATGGCGCGTTCCTCAATGATCCGACGTTTCCGTCGGACGGAACGATTCCGGATCAGTGGGCGATGTTCCAACCGCGGGCCGGCGGCGCGTGGGATGTCAGAGGGGACGGCAAGTCCGTCGTGCGCGGCAGCGCGGGCGTCTACTCGGCGCGGCAGAACATGCTCTCGCAGGTGGGCTCCGTGACGACGAACGGCCTGCAGCAGCAGACGCTGTTCGCCAACACAGCCAACCGCACGGCATTCGGCGCGCCGACGCCGACCTGGCCGGGGCTGCTCGCGCCGACGCCGGTTGGGCCCGGCCAGTTCCCGCTGTTCAGCGGGGTCCGCGTCTTCCACAAGGACTACAAGAACCCGCGCGTGTTTTCCTACAACGTCGCCTACGAGCAGGAGCTCGCGCCCGAATGGGCCGGCTACGTCGACTTCACGTGGACCGAGGGACGCAACCTCCCACGGTTTCTGAACTACAACCGGAGCGGCCCGTCCTGCTGCGACCAGGGGCCGAACACCGGAAACACCTACGTCTACAGCGGCTCGCCGTGGGGACTGCAGCTCGGCGAGGTCATGGTCACCAACAGCCTCGGCGAATCACGCTACCGCGGCGTGACGTTCGGAATCCGGAAGCGCTTCTCGAAGGGGTATCAGCTCGAAGGGAATTACGTGCTTGCCCAGGACGAGGACAACGACTCGAACGAGCGCGATCCGTTCACCGATCGCAGCTTCAACTTCTTCGATCTCTCGAAGGACTGGGGCCCGTCCGATCGCGACATCCGTCACAAGGTGAACGCCTTCGGCTACTTTGCCGTCAGGGGCGGCCTTCAAATCGCCACGCGCATCCAGGGCCGGACCGCCCAGCCGATCACCGCGAGCCCGCGCATCCTCAACGGCACCGACCGCGGGCGCAACGGCGAGCTGAAGGACAACGCGTTCTTCACCTTCGACTGGCGGCTGTCGAGGCCGATCAAGCTCGCCGGGAAATACGAGCTCCTCCCGGTCGTCGAGATGTTCAACACCTTCAACAACGCGAACAACATCAACCCCCTGAGCACGCCGGCGCTCTTCAACTTCGACGGGTTCCTCCGGACGGGAGTAGGGGATCCGCGGCAAATCCAGTTGGCGGTCAAGTTGATTTTCTGACTGAGTCGGTTCAAAGGGTTCAGGTGAACTTTGAACCTTTGAACCCTCAAGGCGCGACGACCGCGCCGTCAAACGTAAGACGTCGGCGGAATTCGCGCCGCAGCAGCAGCAGGTTGAGCACGAGCTGCAGCGCAATGGCGATGACCGACAGGTACCAGATCCAGTTCAGCTCGAAGCCAGGCAGCCGCGACAGCAGGAATGCCGGAATGGCGACGACCACGATGCGGGAGAACGAGGCCATGAGCGCGGGAAGCGTGTTGCCCATCGCCTGGAACATGCTGGAACCGACGAAGATCACGCCCGATGCCGCGAAGGTCCACGAGACGATGCGCAGGTACTCGGCGCCGACGGCAACGACCTGCGGATCGCTCGAGAAGACGCGGACCATCGCCGCGCCGGCGGTCAGACACGCGATCGTCCAGATCACCATCGCGCCCGCGGCCATCGTCGCGGCCGAACGGAAGGTGTCGACGACGCGCTGCGGGTGCCGCGCGCCGAAGTTCTGCCCCGCAACGGGAGCGACGGCAAAGCCCAGGGCCACCACCGGCATGAAGCCCGCCTGGATGATTCGCATGCCGATCCCGAAGCCCGCCTGCGCCGCGGCGCCGAACGGCCGGCTGATGCCATACACGACGAAGAGGTAAACCGCGACCAGCGCGAACTCCGCTCCGGCCGGCAGACCGATGCCGAGCATCTTCCTCCACAGCGCGACCTGCGGCTTCCAGTCCGCGCGCACGAATTTCAGGTATGACGTCGTTCCCACGAAGTAGAACGACAGCCAGATCGAGCCGATGGCAATCGCCACGAGCGAGGAGATCGCAGCCCCTGCGACGCCGAGCGGCCAGCCGGTGGCCCAGCCGAAAATCAGGAACGGCGCGAGGGCGATGTTGATGATCACGGTGGCGGTCTGCACGACCATCCCCGGCCTGAAGTTGCCCGTGCCGCGCAGCGCGGCCCCCATCGAGACCATGCCGAACTGCAGCGACATCGCGGGGATGAACCAGAGGAGATAGTCGGCCGCGAGCGCGGACGTCCGCGCGTCGGCGCCCAGCGCGTTCACGTAGGACACCCGAACGAACATGCCAATCACCAGAAAGACGACGCCGACCAGCATCGACAGCACGAGCGACTGGTTGAAGATGAGGAGCGCGCGATCCCGATCCTTCTGACCGGCGGCGTGCGAGACGAGCGTCGTGACCCCAACGCCAAGCATCTGCGTGATGGCGAGGACGATGAACGTCAGGTTGCCCGCGATGCTGACACCCGCGACCGCTTCCTTGCCGAGACGTCCGACCCAGTACAGATCGACCAGGAAATAGAGCGTCTGAAACAGCATCGTCACCAGCATGAAGCTGGTGGTCTTGAGGAGATGCCGAGGGATCGATCCGGTGGTGAGGTCCTGCATGGATTGAGTGTCATCCTAACAAAGGTGCGCCGCAAAAACTGATTCTTGACTCCGCGCCTCGCGAGGTCCATGCTGTGGCCAACTCTCATCTCCCGAGGAGGCCAGCGTGGACGGTCCACCGGACCAGGAAGCGGCCCCACGGGGTTCTGCCGGACTCGCATCGCGCGCTTCCGAATTTTCATCCGGGCACGCGGTCCCATCCAATTACCGGCAGAACCCCGCGCGGGCCTGTCTGCCAGTTTGCCATCTCTCTGAATCCCTATAGGTACGGCGCATATCATTCGGCGCGGC
>CAYZBZ010000162.1:0-8953 GCA_964476725.1 uncultured Vicinamibacterales bacterium | reverse complement strand
CAGGAGTCGCCGCGCGTCGAGGAGCCGGCGCCGCGGCGGGCCGCTGGGGCCTCGGGACGGGTTCGGCCGCCATGGCGACGAGCGTCGCGACTCGCGCCTCGGAGCGCACGCGATCCTCGCGCAGCAGTTTTGCCACGACCATCGCCATCCCGATCGCCATCGCCAGCGACAACGCGGTCACTGCCATCAACACGGTATCCATGGGGACCACCAGTTCGTCTTACCTCAGCTTGAACTCAACCGCGACTTCGACGACCACGTCCACCGGAGTGCCGTACCGGCGTGCCGGGGAGAAGCGCCATTGACGGACGGCATCCGTCGCGCGCTGATCGAGGCCGCCGCCCAGACTCTGAAGCACTTTCACCGAACCCACGCTGCCGTCGGCCCGTACCACGATCTCCAGGACAACGTCACCTTCGATGCCGCGTCGGCGCGCCTCCTCTGTGTAATCCGGCCGGATTTCCCGCAGGAGTCCCGGGGGCGTGATGCCGCTGCCTGGCCGATACGGGCCGCCCCCCGTGCCTCCACCCGATCCGGGACCAATGCCGGAGCCAGTCCCTTCACCCATGCCGGTGCCCTGACCGCTGCCGGCGCCGCCTCCGGACCCGGAGCCCTGGCTGTCGCGCTCCATTGAAGCTGATGCGTCCGTCGCCACGCCGGCGCGGTCGCGGGCGTCGGCAGCCACCGTCGCAACCGGGGCGACCACTTGCGGCAGCGCGGCAGGAGCGACCGGGGGAGGAGGCGGCTCGACAGGCCGCGCGACCGGCTCCGGCTGTACCGGCGGCATGGGTTTCACTTCCGGCTCCGGCCGGCGCGTCGCGATCGGTCGCGGAGGCGGAACCGGGCTGCGCAGCGGGCTCGGTCCTTTCAATTGGGCTCGTGCCGGCGGAGCCGGCTGACGGAGGCCTCCGCCACCGCCCCCTCCTCCCGGTCCCGGCGTCGCGAGGAAGACGAGCCGCACCGGGATCGGGTCGGGGGTCTCCTCAGGCGCGCTGGCCACTCCCATCGTCGTCAGCATCGCCAGAACGGCGAGCATCGCCGCGTGCAGCGCTCCCGACGCGGCAAGCGCGCGCCCGGGGACGCGCTTCAAGGTGGTCAGCGGTCTGAACAGCTCGCGCTCTGGGGGAGCCGCAGCCGCGCCGCCCAGGAGGCGCACGGCACGAACGGCTTCCGACGGCGCGACAAACCGGCCGTCAATCGTCCCGATGGTGCCGGTCGAGATCAGCGAGCGGACGTCGCGGAGAGCCACCCCCGCGGCGCGGGCGATTTCGCGCGCCGTAAAGACGTCGGGGGCCGATGCGGTGACAGAAGACATGGAACAGTTCTGAGCCCAGGGGGGCAAAACTCTTGCCGGCACGGCGGAGGGCGGATGGAATCCTCCAACCCGTTTTTCGGCCGTTATCGGCGTGATCTGTTGGGCGCCGACCTCATGGGCTGTGCTCCAAGTAAGACACCTGGTGGATGACAAGTGACACCAGTTCAGGCCGGGATCCGGGCGCCGGGACGCGGGATCCCCTGAATCACCCTCCCCTGGCCGCATTCGAACTTCAGCCTTCTTACTTCAGACTTTCAAGTATTCCTCTTCACTGCTTCCACAAACACCAGTCCTTCGCGCTCGGCCAGCGTGCGCACCGCGCGCAAACCGGCGGACTGGAGAGGAGTGACGGCCCCTCCACCCGCCGCGTAGTCGGGATGTGATGAGCGCCGGTGCATCAGGGCGCCAAGGCCGCCGCGCGGCGCCGCGTCGATCACCAGGCAGCGGCCGCCCGGGCGCAGCACGCGTTGCACTTCACCGACGCATCCGAGGCGCTCCCCGGCTGTGAGATACGAGAAGACGTCGTGGATCACCGCGACGTCGAACGTGTTCGCATCGAGCGGCAGCGCCGTCCAGGGGGCCGTCGCCGTTTCGATCAACGCCCCTTCGCGTGCCGCGACATCCGCGGCGCGCGCGCTCAGCGTCTCGCGCACGTCGATCGCCATCGCACGTCCTGTCAAGCCGGTCTTCACCGCCAGGCGAGCGATGAGCACCGGATCGCTGCATCCGACGACCAGGAGCCGGTCCCCCAGCTTGATGCCCGCCATCGATACGGCGAGAGGTTCGCCGGAGGATTTGAATACCCGCACCCACTTCATGCGCAGCCTCTCGATTCGCGACAAATGATATAGTCCCTGGCTGTGAAAAATCCGCCAAAAATCGAAGCGGCCAAGGGCAAACTCGGAATCCTCCTCGTCGGCATGGGAGCCGTCAGCACGACGACGATCGCCGGTGTCTTTGCCATCCGCCGCGGGCTCGCCCGCCCGATCGGTTCACTGACGCAGATGGGCACGGTGCGGCTCGGCAAGCGAACGGAAGGCCGCTCGCCCCTCATCAAGGACTTCGTTCCGCTCGCATCGCTCGACGATGTGGTGTTCGGCGGGTGGGACATCTTCGAGGACAACGCGTACGAAGCCGCGAAGACCGCCGGCGTGATCGAGGAGGACCTGCTCAACAAGATCCGCCCAGAGCTCGAAGCCATCAAGCCGATGTCCGCCGTGTTCGATCGCCGCTACGTCAAGCGCCTCGACGGCCCCAACGTCAAGAAGGGGAAGAACAAGAGGGACCTTGCCGAGCAGCTGCGCGAGGACATGCGCACCTTCAAACGGGACAACAACTGCGATCGGCTCGTGATGGTGTGGTGCGGCAGCACCGAGGTGTACCTCACCGAGTCTCCCGCCCATCAGAGCCTGGCCGCCTTCGAGAAGGCGCTCGAGGCGAACGACGAGAGCATCCCGTCCAGCATGATTTACGCGTACGCGGCGATCAAGGACGGCATTCCGTACGCGAACGCGGCGCCGAACCTGAGCGCGGACGTTCCGGCCCTCCTCGAGCTCGCCGCGCAGACCGGCTCGCCCGTGACAGGCAAGGACCTGAAGACCGGACAGACCCTGCTCAAGACCATCATCGCCCCGGGCCTGAAGGCGCGCCTGCTCGGCATCGAGGGCTGGTACTCCACCAACATCCTCGGCAACCGCGACGGCGAAGTGCTCGACGATCCCGAGTCGTTCAAGACGAAAGAAGAGAGCAAGAAGTCGGTGCTCGACTTCATCCTGCAGCCGAACCTCTACCCGGAGCTCTACAAGGACCTCTGCCACGTTGTCCGCATCAATTACTATCCGCCCCGCGGGGACAACAAAGAGGGATGGGACAACATCGACCTCTTTGGCTGGCTGAACTACAAGATGCAGCTGAAGGTGAACTTCCTGTGCCGCGACAGCATCCTCGCGGCGCCCATCGTCCTCGACGTCGCGCTGTTCCTCGATCTCGCCAGGCGCGCCGGCATGGAAGGCATCCAGGAATGGCTCTCGTTCTACTTCAAGAGCCCCATGCACGCCCCGGGGTTGTATCCTGAGCACGATCTGTTCATCCAGTTGATGAAGCTGAAGAACACGCTGCGCTTCCTGCGCGGCGAGGAGCTCATCACGCATCTGGGCCTGGAGTACTACGACTGATGGATTCAGGCAGGCTGCAGCCGGCGCTCTACGGAGGATTGGTGATCGGCGTGCTTTCGGCGCTGCCGTTTGTCAATTTGGGCAACTGCTGCTGCTGCCTGTGGGTCCTCGCCGGCGGCGCACTCGCGGCGTACCTCCGTCAGCAGAATTTGCCCTATGCGCTGCCTGCCTCCGAAGGGGCGCTGGTCGGTCTGCTGGCCGGGTTCGTCGGCGGCGTCGTCGCGGCTGTTCTGTCGATTCCGCTCCAGGCGCTGACAGGCCCAACGCAGCAGCAGCTCCTCGATTGGGCGATGTCGACCAACCCGGACATGCCCTCGGAAATGCGGGACACGCTCGAGCGCGTGGCCTCCGGCTCCGCCCTTCGGGCGGCCAGTCTGCTGTTCGGCATCGTGGTCGATGTCGTCTTCGGCATGTTCGGCGGCCTGCTGGGGGTTGCCATCTTCAAGAAGAACCCCCCGCCGCCCCCTGGGACTGTGGAAGTCCTGCCGCCTGGATAACAGGTCCGGATAGTAGGGGGTTCGCGAACCGCCCCTACAGTTCCCCTCCTCCCGCACCGAAAAACCGCTTAGAAAAAGCGTGCAGGTTCGCGCGATTCTGCGCCATTCCGCGACAATCTGCGGTAAGCTACTACGTAATAAGGACTTATTTTTTGATGGACAGCCGGTCCTTGAGGCGTCTGGCGGGGCCGATGGCACTCGCGGCGTGCGGGGCCCTCTCATCGCCGGCATTCTCGCAGTCCACGCCACCTCGTCCGCCCGACCTGTTCGTGACCCGCCTCGAGGGGGCCGGGGGGAGCACCGAAGCGACGGGCGCATTCAGGCAGACGCCGTCGCAGCGCCCAGGGGAGCTGTCGACGCTCCCAATCACGCAGCTCGACGAACGTTCGCGGTCGGCGGATCTCGACGGGCCGCGGCGCATCTCGCTGACGCTGTCCGGTCCCCTGCCGCTCCGCGATATGCTGCTGCTGCTCGTCAACGGCACGCCGCTGAGCATCGTGACCGACGAAGCGGTCGAGGGCACGTTCATCGGCGATCTGAAGGACCTGACGATGCGGCAGGCGCTGGAGGCGGTGCTGTTTCCGCGCGGGCTCGACTACGACGTGCAGGGGACTCTGATACGCGTGTTCCCTCGCCGGGCCTCGACGCGGCTGTTCGACGTGAACTACCTGAACCTGCGGCGTACCTGGCAGCGCGGTGTGCGGAGCGCGATCGGGGCCTCCGGTACGCAGCTGCCGGCGGCGGATCTATCGTCGTCGATCGAGTCGGACCTCTTCGACGAGCTGGGCAAAGGAGTCCAGTCGCTGCTGTCGGAATCGGGCCGGATGCATGTGGATCGGTCCGCGGGGCTCGTCCAGGTCACGGATTTTTCCGACCGCCTCGATCAGATCGAGGTGTACGTCGAGGCTGTGCAGCTCCGGGCCACGCGCCAGGTGCGGCTCGACGCGCGCGTGTTCCGCGTGACGCTGAACGACGCGACGGCGACGGCGATCGATTGGAAGGCGGTGGCCTCGCGGACGTCGATCACCACGGGCGCCGCGCGCGGATCGGCGGGGATGAAGATCGACGACTTCGACGCGCTGCAGAAGGCGCTCGAAGAGCAGGGCACCGTCACGATGATCGCCCGGCCGCAAGTCGTGGCGATGAACAACGAGCCGGCGGTCATGCGCGTGGGAACGCAGGGAGTGTATTTCCAGACCACGTCGCAGATCGACGCGTCGGGACGCGCGCAGCGGACGTCGACGCCGGCCGCGATCCTGGAAGGGTTGACGCTGACCGTGACGGCGCAGGTCGCCCCGGACGGCATCGTGCAGCTCAGCGTCGCGCCGACGTACGCGGAGAAGACCGGCCAGTCCAGATCCGCGTCCGGCGACTCGTTTCCGGTGCTCCACGTCAGCGAGGCCGACACGCTCGTGCGCGTGCAGGACGGCGACACGGTCGTGCTGTCGGGCTTCCTGCAGGATCGCGTCAAGGCGAAGCAGAGCACCGGGGTGGCGGGCTTTTTCGGCGCGCAGGCGCACGAGACCGTCAAGGCAGAGCTCGTGATTCTCCTGACGCCGGTTGTGGTGAGTGCGGGCGCCGGCAGCACGGCCACGGGCCGATGATCGCGGCAGAGCAGAAAGGGAGCTCCCCATGCACGAGGAATACTACGGATTCGTCGAGAAGCCTTTCAGCCTGACCCCGGATCCGAAATATCTCTACAAGAGCGAGTCGCACGCGAACGCCTTCGACCTGCTCCAGTACGCCATCCGACGGCGCGAAGGGTTCGTCGTGGTGACCGGGGACATCGGGACCGGCAAGACCACGCTCTGCCGCGCGATTCTCGAGCAGCTCGATCGCAAGACGTTCACCGCGCTCGTGCTGAACCCGTTCCTCTCCGAAGACGATCTGCTCCGCCTCATCCTCCAGGACTTCGGCGTCGTCTCCCGCGAAGAGATCAAGCGGGGGCGGCTCGCCGGGGTGAGCAAGCAGGAGCTGATCGACACGCTGAACGAGTTCCTGCTGTCGCTGCTGCCGCTCGGCGCGGGCGCTCTGCTCATCATCGACGAAGCGCAGAACCTGCCGCGCCAGGTGCTGGAGCAGATCCGCATCCTCTCGAATCTCGAGACGGACAAGGAGAAGCTGCTTCAGATCGTGCTCGTCGGGCAGCTGAACCTGAAGGATCTGCTGCGATCGCCGGAGCTGCGTCAGCTCGATCAGCGAGTGTCGATCCGCTACGAGCTGAAGCCGCTGACGCGCGAGGAGACATCGGCTTACATCGCGCATCGCCTGACGATTGCCGGCGGGGGCGCGGTCGTGAGCTTCGCTCCCAAGGCGCTCGATCGCGTGCACAAGTACAGCAGCGGCATCCCGCGGCTCATCAACCTGCTGTGCGATCGCGCGCTGCTCGGCGGCTATTCGGCCCGAACCAATCGCATCACGCCGGACATGGTGACGGCGGCGGCGGCCGGTCTCGACCTCGCGATGCCGCGCAGGTCGGTGTTTGGATGGCTGCGACGCCGGGCAGCGGCGTTTGCTGCGGGGGCCGCCGCGATGGCGGCTCTTTCGGTAGCCGCCGTCTACGGGGTGGTCGTGCTGCAGGCGCGCACCGCCTCGGCGCGGACCGTCGAGCAGTCCGCGGCCACTATCCAGCGCGACAGCCCACCGCCCGCGACGGCCGCGTACGCCCCGCAAGGTATGACGGATTCCCCGACGCCGACCACCGGCACCGTGCCGGCCGACGCGCCGCCCGTGGCCGTGCAACCGCCGGATCCGCTTCCGTCTGCGCCTGGACAGCCCGCGGCGATCAGCTCGCCCGCCGCGCAAGACGTCCGGGAGTATTCGGTGCTCGTCGGGTCGTTTCGCCAGGAGTTCGAAGCGGCAAGACTGGTGGACGAGCTGCGCGGGCTCGGATATCGCGCGCGGCGGAGCCGCGTGGAAGCCGGCGAGCGCGGCTCGTGGCATCAGGTGTTCGTCGGTCCCTACGCCGATCTCGATCAGGCGCGGCAGGATGAGGCGCGCGTGCGGCAATTGCCCGGATACGCCGACGCGCATCTCATGACCCATTGAGCCAGCTCTTTGAGTCCCTGCGCCGCGGCCGGCAGCCACTGCCGCCGCCGAAAGCGCCGCGAACGGCGCATGGCGACGCCGTGCTCGCGACGCTGGGCTACTCGCCCGTACGCCGCGCGGGTGGATCGTCGTCCACGATCGTGCGCGCGATCCTCGTCGCCGGAGTGATTGCCGCATGCTGGGCCGGCTGGAGGTTCTACCTGTGGCCTGGCTCGACGACAGGCAGCGTGCGGTCCGTCGCTGCGCCGCCGCCCGCCGCCTCGCGCCCGACGACTTCGCCGCGTCCGGCTCCGTCCGCTCAACCCGCTCCTTCGCCGCAGGGCCCGGTACCGAAGCCCGGGCCGCAGCCATCGCCGAACCCGCCGTCTCACGTCGGGTTGCCACCAGCGAGCTCGGGAACTGCTGCTGGTGCGGCGGCGAAGCCCGCGCCTCCTCCTGTGGTGGCCGTAGCGCCGCCGGCGCCTCTGCCGGTGACGCGGGCCGAACCTGCAGCGCCACGATCCGCCGCCGAGCCGGCCAACGATCTCGATCTCGCGCTCTACTACCACCGTGCGGGGGACTTCGAGAACGCGCTGCAGCACTATCGTGCGCTGTTGCAGAAGAACGAGCTGAACGCGCAGGCGCACAACAATCTCGGCCTCCTGTATCAGGAAAAGAAGCTGTACGAGGAATCCGCGCGCGAGCTGCAGCGGGCGATTCTGATCGAGCCGCGAAGCGTCCGTGCGCACAACAACTACGGGGTCACGCTGCTCCTTCAGGAGAAGCCCGATGAGGCGGCGGCGATGTTCCGATCCGCGTTGAAGCTCGAGCCCAGAAACGTCGATGCGCTCGTGAACCTGGCGCTCGCCCAGCGCGACGGGGGGCAGCCAGAGGTGGCGATGGAGACGCTGCTGGACGCGCTGACGATCGCCCCGCGCAGCGCCGCCGTGCATTACAATCTCGCCCTGTTGTACGATCGAGCCAGCGAGCGGGGCCGCGCGGTCGAGCACTACCGCAGGTTTCTCGAGAACGCGGGAACCGAGCACGCCTCACGCGCGCCGGCCGTCCGCTCCCGAATCGATGCGCTCTCCAGGATTCCCGATTGACCATGCCTGAGATTGACGCCCTTCTGCACGAAGATCGCCGTTTTCCGCCTTCGCCCGCCGTGCGGAGCGCGGCCAACATCAACGATCCGGACATCTACGCCCGCGCGGCTCGGGATCCCGAGGCCTTCTGGGCCGGGTTCGCCCGGGAGCTCGAGTGGATGCGTCCGTGGGACACGGTCCTCACGTGGAACGCGCCCCATGCCCGTTGGTTCGACGGCGGCAAGCTCAACGCCAGCGTGAACTGCCTCGATCGGCACGTCCGCGGCGCGCGCCGCAACAAGGCGGCCATCATCTGGGAAGGCGAGCCAGGCGACCGCCGGACGCTGACGTACTGGGACCTCTTCCGTCAGGTCGGGACCTTCGCCAACGTGCTCAAGTCGCTCGGCGTGAAGCGTGGGGATCGGGTCGCGCTGTATCTGCCTCTGATTCCAGAGCTCGCGATCGCGATGCTGGCGTGCGCGCGGATCGGCGCGGTGCACAACGTCGTGTTTGGCGGGTTCAGCGCCGAATCGCTGCGCGACCGCATCAATGACGCGCAGGCGGTGCTCCTCGTGACGGGCGATGGTGGATATCGGCGCGGTCAGATCGTGCCGCTGAAGCAGATGGCTGACGAAGCGCTGCGCGAGACCCCGTCAATCAAGAACGTGGTCGTCGTTCAGCGCCAGGCCGGCGCGCCCATCCCCGTCGACATCCAGGAAGGCCGTGACCATTGGTACCACCGCCTGATGCAGCACGCCGAGGCGCGCTGCGAGCCGGAAGCGATGGATGCAGAGGACATGCTCTACATCCTCTACACCTCGGGCACGACGGGAAAGCCCAAGGGCATCGTCCACA
>CAYZBZ010000161.1:0-8966 GCA_964476725.1 uncultured Vicinamibacterales bacterium | reverse complement strand
TGCTCGACGGCGGCAACAACAACGACGACGTCATCGGGCAGCGCGCGGGCACGCAGGCGCGCACGCCGATTGAAGCGATACAGGAATTCCAGGTCATCACCGGCCAGTACGACGCGCAGTACGGCCGCACGTCCGGCGCGGTGGTCAACGCCGTCACCAAGTCCGGCACGAACCAGCTCCGCGGCGCCGGCTTCGGTTTCTTCCAGGACGGCAGCCTGACGACCAAGGACTACTTCGCCAAGCAGAAGGGGCTGGCCAAACCGGACACGGGCTACCAGCGGTGGGGCGGCACGGTCGGCGGTCCGATCGTGAGGGACAAGATCCACTTCTTCGGCAGCCTCGAGCGGTTCTCGATCGACCGGCCCAGCGTGATCAACATCACGGCGCGTCCCGACCTGAACGGCACACAGCTCACGCGGGACCGCGTCTGGAACACGATCGTCCGCGGCGATCATCAGATCAGCAATCACGCGACGTACAGCGTCCGGTGGCTGCGCGAGCAGTCGCCGCAGTCCAACCAGATCATCGGCGCGGTCACGCCGGCGTCGGCGCGCGAAGAGTCCGACGTGGATCAGACGCTGTCGACGAACCTCAACCTGGTGCTTTCCAACACGAAGGTCAGCACCCTTCGCGTGACGTGGACGCGGGAAAACGTCACGTTCGCCAACGCCTGCTTCAACGGCAACGGCCGCGACCTGTCGAAGTGCCCGGTCACGCTTGCGTTCCAGGACTACACCGACCAGCAGGACAACACCGCGCAGGCGCGCATCAACGACGGCATCCAACTCGAGGAAACGCTCGCGTGGTTCGTCCCGCAGCTTCATGGGGACCACGACATCAAGTTCGGCGCGCAGTACGAATACTCGATCGCTTACAACACGAACCAGGGCAACCTGAATGGCACCTTCTCGTTCGGGCGGAGCAACGTTCCGTTCAACTCCGCAGCACCCTCGACCTATCCCGATCGCTTCTCCATCCGCGTCGGCGGCCCGAGCACCTTCTACCAGAAGTCGCACTACGTCTCGACGTTCGCGCAGGACAAATGGCGGTTCAACAGGCATGTGACGTTCAGCCTTGGCCTTCGCTACGACATGGAGGTGATTCCGATTGCGGAGACCGACGATCCGCTCGTGGAGAAGTACCCGACCGACCGGAACAACCTGGCGCCCCGGCTCGGGGTCACCTACGACATCGACGGCGGCAAGAGCGTGATAAGGGGGGGCTACGGCCGGTTCTTCGACAAGACGCACTTCGAGGTCATTGGCGGTCTTTATACAGGGACGCCGTTCACCAGTTCGTTCGTGGCGACGTTCCCCGTGTCCACCTTCGACAACGGTCCGCGGACCGGTGTGCTCCCGACCGATCCCTTCCTCGCGAGTGGGCCGGTCGTCAACCAGACCGAGCTGAACCGGCTGTATCCGGGCGGCCAGTTGCTGCGCAACACCGGCGCGACCTGGGACAATTCGGATCGCAGAACGCCGTACACCGACGAGGTCACGGTAGGATTCGAGCGGCAGTTGAGAGCGGATCTGGCCGTCAGCGCGGACTACGTGCACTCTCAGGGGCGCGACCTCCTGATGACGCTGAACCTGAACCCGCAGATCCGCTCGGCGACGACGGTCAGCGGCTCGACATTGCCGCGGGTCGGCAGCTCGACGCTGACGATGGCACTGGCGGCACTCCAGGAGAATTACCCGGGGTTCGTGCCCTTCACGGGCGCCGTGAACCAGTTCGTCAACACCGGCAGTGTGGACTACAACGCGCTGATGCTGCAGCTGAAGAAGCGCTTCAGCCACAACTACAGTACACAGGTGTCGTACACGTACGGCAGGTCGCGCGGCAACACGTCGGGCAACGGCGCGGCGGCGAGCAACTTCCAGGTCCGCGACGACCTGCACCTGGAGCTGAACGAAGGGCCGACGCAATTCGATATCCCGCACAACTTCACGATCAGCGGAACGGCGCTCGTGCCGCGGACAGGCGGTCTCAACGTGAGCTGGGTCGGTCGCGCGCTCAGCGGATCGCCGTTCACGCTGGTCAACACCAACTTCGATCCGGACAGGAATGGCATCCAGGGGGAGCCGCTCCCCGCCGGCGACTACTCCGGCAACGGCGCCGACGCGTACACCCTGAAGAACTACAAGGCAGAGCGCAACGGCGCACGCGGTCCCGGATTCTTCAGCCTTGACATGCGGGTTGGATACGGGTTCGGCCTGGGGAACCGCCGGCGGCTCGAGGTGTCCGCCGATGTCTTCAACCTTTCGAACCGCACGAACTTCCTGAGCCCGACGGCCGACCAGGCGTCGACCTCGTTCCTGCTGCTGACGGGTTACAGTACGAGCTACACGCCCCGCAAAGTACAGCTCGGCGCGCGCCTCGAGTTCTAGAACCGATCGCACGCAGGCGGGCACCGGCGATTTGCCGGCGCCCGCGTCTGCGATCCGCGAGCCGCGAGCCGCGAGTCGCGACCCGGATATACTCAGACAGATGGGCCCTGCGTTTCGGCGTCTCCTTCCCTACGTCCTCCGCTACCGCCGGCAGTTCGCTCTCGGCCTCGTCTGCGTCGTCCTGTCGTCGACGTTTCAGCTGCTGTCTCCGTGGGTGCTGAAGTTCGCGATCGACGACCTGGGCCGTGCGGTGACACGGCAGAAGCTCGTCACGTACGCGGGGCTCATCCTCGGCGTGGCGTGCGCGCGATCGGTCTTCCTGTTCCTGATGCGCCGGATCATCATCGGCGCGTCGCGCATGATCGAATACGACGTCAGGAATGCGTTCTTCGCGCGGCTGCAGCAGATGCCGCTCGGCTATTACCACGCGCGCCGCACGGGCGACCTCATGTCGCGCGCGACGAACGACCTGAACGCGGTCCGGATGATGATCGGACCGGCGGTTATGTACTCGGCGAGCACGATCCTGGTGTTCGCGGTCGCTACCGTCCTGATGTCCTCAATCGACGGGCGGCTGACGCTGATTGCCCTCCTCCCGCTGCCGCTCGTGTCCATCAGCGTCAAGTACTTCGGGAGCGCGATCCATCGCCGCTTCGAAGCGATTCAGGCGCAGCTTGCGGACCTGAGCGCGGTCGTCCAGGAAACGCTCGCCGGCGTTCGCGTCGTCCGCGCCTACAACCAGGAGCCGTACGAGGTCGAACGCTTCGGCGCGGCGAACGCCGAGTACGTTCGCCGGAACCGCGTGCTGATCCGCCTCCAGGGCATGTTCTATCCGAGCATGACGCTGTTCCTGGGATTCGGCGCTCTGCTCGTGCTCTGGGTCGGCAGCCGGGAAGTCATTCGCGGCCGGATCACGCTTGGCGAGTTCGTGGCGTTCAACTCGTACCTGGTGATGCTCAGCTGGCCGATGATCGCGTTCGGCTGGGTCACGAACATGCTGCAGCGCGGCATGGCGTCGTGGAAGCGGATGCTCGAGGTGCTGGACGCGACGCCGGAGATCAGCGACGCGAACGTCACCGCCGCGGGCCGGGCTGCGCCGCTGGCGGGAGCCATCGAGATACGAGATCTCGTGTTCACGTACCCGGGATCCGAGCATCGCGTCCTCGACCACATCTCGCTGCGCATCGGGCGCGGCCAGACCGTCGCGTTCGTGGGCGCGACCGGCTCGGGCAAGTCCACGCTGATCCGGCTGCTGCCGCGGCTTCAGGATCCCCCGCCCGGCACGGTCTTTCTCGACGGGCTCGACGTTCGCGAGATTCCGCTCGCCGCGCTGCGGGGGGCGATCGGCTTCGTTCCGCAGGAGCCGTTCCTGTTCTCGGACTCGATCGCCGAGAACATCGCGTTCGGGGTGCCGGGGAGCCATGCGCATGGACTGACGCGGATGGAGGATCCCGAGCTCGACCGGCGCATGCGCGACGCGGCGGCCGTGTCCCGGCTCGACAAGGACCTGTCATCGTTTCCCAATGGATACGAGACGGCGGTGGGAGAGAGGGGCACTACGCTCTCGGGCGGCCAGAAGCAGCGCGCCGCGCTCGCCCGCGCGCTGATGGTGGACCCGCGCATCCTGATCCTGGACGACGCGCTGTCGGCCGTGGATACGTACACGGAAGAGGAAATCCTGACGCGCCTGCGCGGCGTGATGCGGCAGCGCACGTCGATCATCGTCTCGCACCGCGTGTCGACTGTGCGCGACGCGGATCAGATCTTCGTGCTCGACCACGGACGAATCGTCGAGCGCGGCGCCCATGCGGCGCTCGTCGCCCACGGCGGTCTCTACGCGACGCTGTACAGGAAGCAGCTCCTCGAGGAAGAGCTGGCCGCGAGCTGACACGTTCTCGCTTCCAGCGACCAGCTCCCAGCTGCCAGCCACGGAATGTGCGGCTGCAGCCCGTCCGTTGGACGGAAGCTGGGAGTCTGGGAGTCGGGGAGCCGGAAGCTGGAAGCTGGTAGCCGGAAGCTCACAATATCCATGTCTTTCCACGAAGAAGAGGTCCTCGGCAAAGCCTACGATGCGCGGCTGATGCGACGGCTGCTGCAGTACCTGCGGCCGTACAAGGCGCAGGTGGCGCTGGCGCTCGCCGCGATCATCGCGGCGTCGGTGCTGCAGCTGGCGCAGCCGTACCTCATGAAGCTGGCGATCGACCGGTACATCGCGAACGGGGACCTGCGCGGGATCGATCGCATCGCGGCGGCGTTTCTCGGCATACTCCTGGCCTCGTTCATGCTCGAGTACGTCCAGACGTGGACGCTGCAGATGACCGGGCAGCGGATCATGTTCGACATACGGCTGGAGATCTACCGTCACCTGCAGCGCATCGACCTGCAGTTCTACGATCGCAATCCGGTCGGCCGGCTGATGACCCGGGTCACGACCGACGTGGACGCGATCAACGACATGTTCACCTCCGGCGTGGTCTCGATCTTCGGCGACATCTTCACGCTGGCGGGCATCATGATCGTGCTCGTCATGATGGACTGGCGGCTGGCGATCGTCGCATTTGCCGTCCTGCCGCTGATCGTCTTCGTCACGCAGTGGTTTCGGCGGAACGTGCGCGAGTCGTACCGGACCGTACGCGCGTGGGTGGCGCGGATCAACGCGTTCCTGCAGGAGCACATCACCGGGATGTCGACCGTGCAGCTCTTCCGGCGCGAGGGGCGAAGCTTCGACCGGTTCGACGACATCAACCGGCGCCACCGCGACGCGAACATCGATTCGATCTTCTTCTACGCGGTGTTCTACCCCGCGGTCGAGGTGATCGGCGCGCTGGCGTCCGCCCTGATCATCTGGTTCGGCGGGCGCTGGACCCTGCAGGGGACGCTGACCATGGGGTCGCTCGTGGCATTCCTGCTGTATTCCGGGCGTTTCTTCCGTCCGATCAGCGACATGTCGGAGAAGTTCAACGTGCTCCAGGCCGCCATGGCGTCATCCGAGCGGATCTTCAAGATGCTGGATACGCCGGTGAAGATCGTCTCGGTGGGCGGGGGAACGGAGGAGACGGAGGATGTCTCCCAAGGCCACATCGTCTTCGACCATGTGAGCTTCGCGTACGACGGCGAGAACGAGGTCCTGCGCGATGTGTCGTTCGACGTGCTGCCAGGGCATCGCGTCGGCATCGTCGGCGCGACCGGCGCCGGAAAGTCGACCCTCATCAATTTATTGCTGCGGTTCTACGACGTGACGCGCGGGCGCATTCTCGTGGACGGCGTCGACGTGCGCCAGATGGATCTCGCGCGCCTGCGGCGGCTGTTCAGCCTCGTCCTGCAGGACGTGCACCTGTTCTCCGGCACCATCGCCGCCAACATCCGGCTGGGGGAGTCGTCGATCACGGACGACGCGGTGAGGCGCGCGGCGGAAGCCGTGCACGCGAACCGGTTCATCGAGAGGCTGCCGGCCGGCTACGCCAGCCCCGTCGCCGAACGCGGCGCGACGCTGTCGGTGGGGCAGAAGCAGCTGCTGTCGTTTGCGCGCGCGCTCGCGTTCAATCCGCGGATCCTCGTCCTCGACGAGGCCACCTCGAGCGTCGACACGGAAACGGAGATCCTGATCCGCGACGCGCTCAAAGTGCTGATGGCCGGCCGCACCACGATCGCCATCGCACACCGTCTGTCGACGATCCAGGACATGGACAAAATCCTGGTCCTGCACAAGGGACAGCTTCGCGAGTCGGGCCGCCACCAGGACTTGCTGGCGCAGCGGGGTCTCTACTACAAGCTGTATCAGCTGCAGTACAGCGATCAGGAAGGCCGCGAGCAGAAGGAGGCCGCGGAGATGACGGAGTGACCGGAGGCTATTTCATTCGCCGCCAGGGTCCTTGGGCGGTGCGGGCTTCGGGGGCGGCTGTGCGGCCTCGCGCTGCCGGAAGAGGCGATCGACCAGCCTCGGCGTGCTGGCCCGAGGGTTCCATCCCAGCCGCAGGACGGTGAGGCCCGCCGGGCGGCGCCCCAGTTCGAGCGCCTCGGTGCAGCTCCACATGTAGATGTCGATGTGCCGGCCCTGTACCTTGGGCCCGGTATCCATGATGGTGTAGATGCCGTTATACCGATCGCCGAGCCGCTCGACCTGGATGACCGAGCCCACGGGGAGCAGATCCGGATCGGAGGCCGCGATGCCGGTCCTCACGTTCACCCCTGACGCGGTCGTGGTGCCCTTGCAGTAGGCGGTGGCCGTAAACCTCAGACGCGCCCCGGGTGCGGGAGGCGCCGTCGCCTCCCGAAGCTCCGCCTGCCGCGCCGCATAGCGCGAATCGAGAATCGTCACTTCGTAGAGGAAGGCAAACGCCACCGAGACTGTTCCTGTTGCGACGATCTTCCGCCAGAGTGAATTTGAGAGCAGCATGATGCCCTTCGGTGGCTGGGGACTCTCCACTATAGACGCCCCACGAGGCCAGGTCAAAGAGGAAGATGCCGGCAGGCGAATGCGTAAGTGCCTATTTATCAACAGGTTGGTCTGTTTCGTGATGGGCGGCGTGCCGCCGGTGGGCGACGATCATCGCCAGCGACGCGCGATAGGCGGCGGCTGCCAGCCCTATGGCCCCGATCGTCGAACCAAGTCCGTACGCCCACAGTAAGGGGGTCAGACCCCTGGCCAGCACGCGGAACTCACCCCACGAGGCGTCCGCTAACGAGTCGCGCAGGTTCTTCAAGAGCCCCGGGGGCACGTTGGTGCCAAGCAGTGCGGCGCCGACGAGCGTGCTCAGCGTGTAGTAGGCGGGCAGAATCCAGGGCAGGTTCGAGTAGACGCCCAGCAGCACCGCGACGCGGTTGAGGTTGAAGGCGAACGCGACGGCGAGGCCGAGGACGGTGTGCAGGCCAAGAAAGGGGGAGAATCCGAAAAACACGCCGACTGCGTAGGCCGCCGCCGTCCGCCTGGGCGTGTCGTGGGTATGGAGCAACTGGTCGAGCCAGCGGCGCGCGCGCGCGTATCGGAGCATATCCGCAGCATATCCCCGTCAGAAATGAACGAACCCTGAAGGCAGCGGCTGAAGTTCGCCGTCGCGGACGATCCCGACCGAGCGGTCCGTCGTCAGCTCGCCGATGCAGGTGACTGGCACGCCGCGCGCTTCGCGGACGACGGAGCGGAGCCGGCCCCGGAGGCGGCGCGGCACGGCGAAGAGGAGCTCGTAGTCGTCACCTCCGGCCACGCAGGCGTCCACCGGGTCGAGGCCGGACGCGGCGAACCAGGCTCGCGCGCCCGGGTGAAGCGGCAGCAGCGACGCGTCGATCGCAGCGCCGGTCCCGCTTGCGCACGAGATCTGCGCGACCGCGTCTGCCAGCCCATCGCTGAGGTCCATGCAGGCGCTCGCCGCGCGATTGCGTCCCAGCAGAGCGCCGATCCGTGCACGCGGCTCGGGCCGGCAATGGCGCGCGACGCATTCCGCCAACGCCGGGTCGTCGGGGCGCGCGAGTCGTCCGTCGATACTGACGGTCCCCGCATCCCCCGCCTGCGCGCGCAGCCATCCGAGGCCGGCTGCCGCGGCGCCGAGCTGTCCCGTCACGTAGAGCGCGTCGCCCGCGTGCGCGCCGCCCCGTGTCAGGATCTTCCGTGGTTTCACGCTGCCCACGACGGTGACGTCGACGACGAGAGGCCCCGGCGGCTGCCCTGAGCCTGTCGACCCTCGACCTGTCTCGGGGCGACTCTGAGGCTCTCGCAGGATCGAGCTTCCGCCTGAAGGCGGAAGCCACGGGGAAGGACGGATTGACGGGGACCGCGTGATGTTCCCCCCTGCGAGGGCGATGCGCTCCGATGCCGCCAGCGCGAGCAGGCCGTCGAGCAGCGAGTCGATATCGGCGAGCGGTGTGTCGGGGGGAAGCATGAGCGACAGGAGCGCGAAACGGGGCGCTCCCCCCATGGACGCGACGTCGCTGATGTTGACGGCGAGCGCCTTGTAGCCGATGTCGGCGAAAGAGGAAAAGCGTCGATCGAAGTGCACGCCTTCGACGAGCGCGTCGGTCGTGAGCACCTGCAGTGCACCGCGGTCCGGCGCGGCCACCGCCGCATCGTCTCCGATGCCGACGAGGAGCCCCGGCGGGGCGGGCGGCACGCGCCGCCGGATCCGCTCGATTAGCGCGCGCTCGCCCGTATCGGAGACGCGCGGTCCGTCATGGCTACCGGGCGAATTCAACGGCCCGGGTCTCCCTGATCACGGTGACTTTGATCTGTCCCGGGTATTCGAGCTCGTTCTCGATCCGCCGGGCGATGTCCTTCGAGAGCCACACGGTTTCTTCGTCCGAAATCCGCTCGCTTTCGACGAGAATGCGGATCTCGCGTCCGGCCTGCAGCGCAAAGGCCTTCGAGACCCCCTCGAAGGAGTCGGCGATGCCTTCGAGCTTTTCGAGCCGCTTCACATATGACTCCAGGATGTCGCGTCTGGCCCCCGGACGCGCGGCGGAGATCGCATCGGCGGCCTGGACGATCATCGCCTCGAGCGACGGCCAGTCGATGTCCATGTGGTGCGCCGCCACGGCCTGGAGCACCGGCTCGCTCCCGCCATGCTTGCGCAGGAAGTCGAGCCCCAGCTC
>CAYZBZ010000160.1:0-8975 GCA_964476725.1 uncultured Vicinamibacterales bacterium | reverse complement strand
CTTCGACCCCTCGGTCCCGAACCGAGTGCTCTACCAGGCTGAGCCACGCCCCGACAGACGTGCACGGTTATTCTACCCCAACACGCGGGTTGCCACGAAATCTTTCGGGGCTCTCCGCCGGCATCAACTGCTCCACCGCCGACAACGCATCGTGCGCGGTGAGGTCCGGCTGCAGCGGCGTCACCGACACATACCCGTCCTTGACGGCCTGGTAGTCGGAGCGATCGTGGGGCTCCCAGTTGTTCTCCCCCTCTTCGATCCAGTAATACGCCCGCCCTCGCGGATCGACCCGCTCGGCAACGACGGTGACGTGATTCCGCATGGCCTGCACGGTGACGCGGACCCCCGCCGGACGCCCGGTCGGCACGTTCATGTTGAGAAACGTCCGCGCCGGCAGCCCGCGCCCGAGGACGGACTCCGCGAGCGAGGCGGCGGCGGCCGCCGCATGCGTGAAGTCGTACGCGCCAGACGAGCGCTCCAGCGACACCGCGAGGCTCGGCACGCCAAGCAGGGCCCCTTCCAGCGCCCCCGACACGGTCCCCGAATATGTTACGTCGTCCCCAAGGTTGCACCCCTTGTTGATGCCCGAGACGATCAGGTCCGGCATGCCGTGGTACAGTTGCGTGATCGCGATGTTGACGCAGTCGGTCGGCGTGCCATCGACCTCGTATATCCGCTCCCTGAGGTGCTCCATCCGGAGAGGCCGTCGCAGCGTGAGGGCATGGCCGATCGCGCTTGCCTCGTCGTGAGGCGCGACGACGGTGACCTCGCCGTGCGGCGCGAGCGCCGCGGCCAGCGCATGGATGCCGTCCGAGTGGACGCCGTCGTCGTTGGTGATCAGGATGCGTTTCATGGTGCGAGATCACCGAGTATAGCAGCCCGGCCCTGGCGCGAGCCGTCGGGTACGCCGATCGCTCCTCTTGCGCACCGGCGCCTCGTGCAGGACGTGCAGGCGAAGTGCTGACGGGCGGTCGCATCGGCATGCGTTCCGTGGCATCATATTGTCGTGGTCGCTCGGTCCACGGCCGGTCCCGAGCGCTACGGGGTTTTGAAAGGCAGCCCTGACCAGCCTCCGCCAAGGCTACGGCGGTCCGCCGAAGCCTTGGCGGAGGCGGAAGGGCTGCGCTACGGGGTTTGGAATAGGAGATCGAAACCAATGAAGCCACTCGCAATCGCCGGCGTGCTCCTGATCGTCTTCGGGCTGTTCGCGCTCGCCTATCAGGGCATCACGTACAACAAACGCGAGACCGTCCTGGACATCGGCCCGCTGCAGGCAACCGCCGAGCGGCAGAAGACGATTCCGCTTTCGCCAGTCCTGGGGATTGTCTCGGTGGCTGCCGGCGTGGCGCTGCTCGTCGCCGGCCGGCGAAAATCATGAGCCCAGGTCATGGTCACTCTGTGGTGAACATGAACAAGGCCAATAGTCGTCAGCGCGACGGTGGCAGATCCGTTCGCGACCGGAACATCGACACGACGAGCACGGCCGCCGCGACCGCGAGGCCGGCCCCGGTCAGGAACGCCGCGTGCGGCGAGACGCGCGTCCAGATCACGCCGAACATCAGGCTCGCGGCAAAGCTGCCGACACCGAGCGCCGCGTTGTAGATGCCGAACGCGGTGCCGCGGCTTTCTGCCGGCGCCATGTCGGCGACCCATGCCTTCTCCACCCCTTCCGTCAGTCCGAAATACAACCCGTACGACAGGAAGATCGCGATGACGACGGGGGGCGAGTCCACGAACCCGAAGCCTGCGTACACCAGCGCGTATATCAACCACCCGAGCGCGATGAGCGACCGGCGCCCAAAGCGATCCGACAGCGCCCCGCCAGCCAGCGACGTGGCGACCTTGACGACGTGCAGCGCGGACCAGAGCAACGGGATCCAGAACGTCGCCACGCCGAGGTCGCTGAGACGCAGGAGCAGGAACGCATCGCTTGCGTTGCCCAGCGAGAACAGCAGGATCACCGCCATGGCCTTCCAGAAGGGTTCCCCCAGGCTCCACAGGGTTCCACGCAGTTCCGCAGGGTTCGGTTCTGCGCGGTTCGCGGCGCTCGGCTCCACCGGGTTCGCAGCCGCACGTTCCGGCACGCGCAGAAGCACGAGAATGACGATGATGCCGGGAACGATCGTGAGCGCGAACAGCGTCCGGTAGTCGCCCGGATGGAAGAAGAGGAAGGCGGACGCGAGCAGCGGGCCTGTGACCGCGCCGGCGTGATCCATCGCCCGATGGAAGCCGAACACGCGGCCGCGCGCGTCCGCCGGAGCGAGGTCGGCCAGCATGGCGTCGCGCGGCGCGCCGCGGATGCCCTTGCCCAGGCGGTCGGTGAACCTGATGGCGAGCACCTGGGGCCATGCGGTCGCGACCGCTATCAGCGGGCGCACGGCCGACGCCAGTCCGTAGCCGGCGAGCACGAGCTTCTTCGGCGAGCGCCAGCGGTCCGCCAGCCAGCCGGACAGAATCTTGAGCCCGCTGTTCGCGGCCTCGGCGGCCCCTTCGATCACGCCAAGCGACATGGCGCCCGCGCCGAGGACCTGCGTCAGGAAGAGCGGGAGCAGCGGATACACCATCTCGCTGGCCATGTCGGTGAAGAAGCTCACCCACCCCAGGAGCCAGATCGGGCGCGAGAGACCGAAACGGGATGGACGATCAGGTGAAGGGGTCACACGAGAGAGACGAGGAATGTCGCGATCACTATACCGCTATAATCGCCCGAAGGCCGATTCGCCGTGGCACATCCATTCGATGCCATTCTCGTGATTGCGTTTGGCGGGCCGCAGGGGCGCGCCGACGTGCGGCCGTTCCTGGACAACGTGCTCCGCGGCCGCCGCGTCTCTCCCGGGCGCATCGAAGAGGTGGCGTACCACTACGAGCGCTTCGACGGCGTCTCTCCCCTGACCGCGCTGACCACGCGCCAGGCGGACGCGCTGCGCGCCCGGCTGCACGCGCGGGGACTGCCGATCCCTGTGTACGTCGGCATGCGCAACTGGCATCCATATCTCAACGACACGCTGGCCGTGATGGCGCGCGCGGGGGTGCGGCGCGCGGTCGGCTTCATTGCCGCGGCGCAGCGCAGCTACTCGAGCTGCACTCAGTACCGCGAGAACGTCGAGGCCGCACGGGCCAGCCTCCGCGAAGCCGGAGGAGGCGACGTCGAGATCACGTACGTCGGCGACTGGCACACGCACCCGGGATTCATCGAGGCCAACGCCGGCCACATCCGCGAGGCGCTCGATCGCCTGCCGGAGAGCCGGCGCGACAGCGCGCGAATCATCTTCACCGCTCACAGCATTCCGGTCCCCATGGCCGAGCGGTTTCCGTACCAGCGGCAGCTGCACGAGAGCGCGGAGGCGATCGCGGAACGGGTCCGGCCGGGAACGGCCACTGCCGACTGGGCGCTCGTCTATCAGAGCCGCAGCGGGCGGCCGGAGGATCCCTGGCTCGGTCCCGACGTGTGCGAGTACCTCCGGCGGGAGGCTGCGAGCGGCCTTCCGGCGGCGGTCCTCTGCCCCCTCGGGTTCCTCTGCGATCACATCGAGGTGCTGTACGATCTCGACGTGGAAGCGGCGGACGTGTGCCGCGAGATCGGACTGCCGATGGCGCGGGCACGCGCGGTCAACGACCATCCCCGTTTCGTGGACGCCATGGCGGATGCGGTCCTGCAGACGTTCGAGCGCTACGGCAGCGGGAGACCGCTGCAGATTGTGAACGGTACCGGCCAATGACGCCGTGGCGAACACTCTCCCGGGTCGTAGCGGCTGCGTGCGTGGTCGCGGCCGGTGCGGCGCCGGCCGCGCGCGTCGAACGCGGAGCCGCCAGCACTCCACAGGCGGCGGCCGCGGGAGGCCTGACGGCCGTGCCGGGCCTGAAGGTCGGACATCACACACTGGACGGGAGACCCACCGGCTGCACGGTGATCGTCGCGGAAGCGGGAGCGGTCGCGGGAGTCGACGTGCGCGGCGGCGCGCCGGGCACGCGCGAGACGGACCTCCTCGATCCCGTCAATTCGGTCCAGCAGGTACACGCGGTTGTGCTCTCCGGCGGCAGCGCGTTCGGCCTCGCCGCGGCCGACGGCGTGATGAAATATCTCGACGAGAAGCGCATCGGGTTTCCAATTGCCGGCGGCTTCGTGCCGATCGTGCCGGCCGCGATCCTGTTCGATCTCCGCGTCGGCGACGGGCGAATCCGCCCGGGACCGGACTGCGGCTATGCGGCTGCCAGCGCGGCAGGCACGGGCCCCATCGCCGAGGGAAACGTCGGCGCGGGAGCCGGCGCGACCGTCGGAAAGCTGCTCGGGTTCGAGCACGGGATGAAAGGGGGGCTCGGCACCGCGTCGATCTCGCTCCCTGACGGGCTGGTCGTCGCGGCGCTCGTCGCAGTCAATGCCGTCGGCAACGTCATCGACCCGGCCACGGGACAGTTCATCGCCGGCGCACGGACAGACGATGGCCGCGGCATCGCTGACATGCGCGCGATGCTCCGGAAGGGACCTCCTGGAGGCGGACGGCCGATGGAGAACACGACCCTTGGCGTCGTCGCCACCAACGCGCGGCTGACCAAGGCGCAGGCGACGAAGGTCGCGCAGATGGCGCACGACGGGTTTGCACGAGCTATTTACCCGTCCCATCTGATCTCTGACGGCGACACGATCTTCGCGCTGTCGACCGGCACGCGCGACGGCGCAGCGGACGTGAATCACATCGGCGCCCTGGCCGCCGACGCGATGGCCGAAGCGATCGTCCGTGCGGTGCGCGCCGCGGCGGGCATCCCGGGCTACCCGGCCGCCCGGGATTTGAAACAGCCGTAATCCCCGCGTGTCCGTCACACTCGCGCTGCTGATTGTCTACTCCACCGCGCAGGTCGCGCTCGGCCTGTGGATCGGCCGGCGCGTGGTCGCGAATCGCGACTTCTTCGTCGCGGGCCGAAGCCTCTCGCCCGGCCTGATCTTCGCGACCTTTCTCGCGGGCAACATCGGCGCGGGCTCGACCGTCGGCGCGACGGCCCTCGCGTATCGCGAAGGCATCAGCGCGTGGTGGTGGAACGGGTCGGCAGGGCTCGGCTGCCTCGTGCTCGCGTTCACGGTCGGCCCGCGCATGTGGCGCGAAGCGGTCGATCACGGCGACCTGAGCGTCGGGGATTTTCTCGAACGCCGGTACGGACGCGGCCTGCGCGGACTGACGGCCGTACTGGTCTGGTTCGGCACGCTGTCGATCCTCGCGGCGCAGCTCCTCGGCATCTCCACGGTCCTGCGCGCCGTCTCCGGCCTCTCGACGCTCGGCGGCTGCATCGTGGGCGCCGTCATCGTCACGACGTATTTCGTGGCGGGCGGGCTCCTCAGTTCGGCGTGGGTCAACCTGCTGCAGTTGTGCGTGAAGCTGGCCGGGTTCCTTATCGTGACGCCGCTGGCGCTCGCGGCGGCCGGTGGGTGGCACGGCCTGCCGTCCGACGGCGCGCGATTCGATTTCCTGGCATCGACCGGCCCGATGTCCGGCTGGCGGCTGCTGATCGCGCTGGGGCCGGCGTTCGTGGTGTCGCCGGGTCTGCTCCAGAAGGCCTACGGCGCGCGCGACGAGCGTGCGGTGCGGCTCGGCATTTCGGCCAACGCCGTCGTGCTGATGCTCTTCGGGATCGTGCCGGTGCTTCTGGGGCTCTCGGCGAAGGCGCTGTACCCGGCGCTCGGGAACTCTGATCTCGCGCTCGCCACGCTTGCGGCGCACGCGGTGACGCCCGCCGTCGGCGCGTTCGCGCTCGCCGCGGTCTTTTCCGCGGAAGTCAGCGCCGCGGACGCCGTGCTGCTGATGCTGGCGACGTCGGCCTCACGCGATCTGTATCGCGCCTTCGTGCGGCCCAACGCCACGGACGCGGAGGTGCTGCGGGTCGCGCGGCTCTCGGCGGTCGCCGGCGCCGTCCTGGGCGTCGGCCTGGCGCTTGTCTATCTCACCGTGCAGAGCGCACTGGGCGTCTTCTATGCCGTGCTGATCGCGACGCTGTTCGTGCCGATCGTGTGCGGCGTGTATGTCAGGTCGGCCGGGCGCGCTGAGGGGCTGGCGTCGGTCGCGATGGGCGTGACCGCGCTCGCGGCGGTCTACGCCGCCGGCATCACCGCAATTCCGCCGGCGCTTGCGGGAATCGCCGCGGCGGCCGCCGCGTTCGCGATCGTCCGGGCGGTCCGCCACGTGTAACATCCTCAACAAAAGAATTCTGCGCGCCGCCGCTTCACCGTGTGAGAATTCAAGGTCAGACTCCCGCGTACGTACGGGGGTCTGACCCCGTATCCTCCAGTTTCGATCGAGGCACCATGCGCAATCTGCGAATCATCACGCTCGGTCTGTCGTCGCTCGTCTTTCTCGTCTTCGTCCTCGTCCTCGTCCTGGCCGATTCGCCGGCCGGCGCGCAGCAGGTCATCATCAACGGCTCCTCTTCGGACCTGCCGATACAGCTGCCCGGCATGGGACCGCGTCAGTTCAAGACAGGCACGGCCCGCATCCGCGGGAGGGTGATCTCTTCCGACAGCGGAGCGCCCGTGCGGCGCGCACAGGTCCGGATCAGCGGTCCGGACATCGCCTCGAAGACCGCGCTGACAGATGCGGAAGGACGCTACGAGTTCCGGGAGCTGCCGGGCGGGCGATTCAACCTGTCCGCGACGAAGTCCGGATACGTCAGCGTGCAGTACGGGCAAACCCGGCCGAACGAATCAGGCAAGGCGATCGAGCTCGTCGACGCGCAGGTGCTCGAGCGGGCGGACATCAGCATGCCGCGCGGGAGCGTGATCTCCGGGCGTGTGCTCGACGAGTTCGGCGATCCCGTCGCCGATGCGGTTGTAAACGCCATGCGCTCGGCGTGGGCCGGTGGACGCCGGCGGCTGCAGCCGTCCGGACGGACGGCGACGACGAACGACCTCGGCCAGTTCCGGATCTACGGCCTGGCGCCGGGCGACTATTTCGTGAGCGCCACGATGCGAGGCGGCGGCGATTTCGGGATGCTCGAAATCGCGATGGCGGCGGGACCGTCGGCCTCGAGTCCGACGTCCGGCTACGCGCCCACCTATTTCCCAGGGACGGCCAACGCCGCCGAGGCCCAGAGGATTCAGCTCGCAGTCGGCCAGGAGGCACAGAACACCGAGTTCGCGCTCCTGCCCGTGCGGCTCGTGAAGATTACCGGCACCGTCGTCGGCTCAGACGGCAGGCCCGTCGAAGGATCGATGGTCAGCGCGGTCACGCGCGGCGGAGACTCGGGGCTCGTCTCGATGGGAAGCACCGCCCGCAGCGACAAGAACGGCAACTTCGCGCTGACCAACGTGACGCCCGGCGAGTACACGCTTCAGACGCGAGCCATGCAGATCATGACGTCCGGTGGTGGCGACACGATGATGTTCAGCGCGCGCGTCGGGGGGCCGGACGGCGCCGGCGGCGAGGCCGAGTCCGGCTTGCTTCGCGTCACGGTCGGCGGGGAGGACCTCGCGAACGTGGTCATCCTCACGTCCAAGGGGGCAACGGCGAGCGGGCACGTGATCTTCGAGGGAACCGCAAAGCCGAACAGTCTGACGGGCATTCGTATCTCGGCGTCGCCGGCTGAGAGCGAGGGCCCCATGCTCGTGATGGGCGGCGGCTCGGCGAGCGTCAAAGCGGACGGCACGTTCGAGCTGCGCGGCCTCTCGGGCGCGCGCATCATCCGCCCGGCCGGACTCCCGCAGGGATGGATGCTCAGGGAGGTGCGCGTCAACGGCGCCGAGGTCACCGACACGGGAGTGGACTTCAAGCCGGGCGAAGCGGTGACGGGTGTCGAGGTGGTCGTGACCTCGAAGGTGACGGAAGTGTCCGGCACCGTCACAGCGGCGAATGGAGACCCCGTGAAGGATTACACGGTGGTCGTCTTCTCCGACGAGCCCCAGCGCTGGACCGTCCCGAACAGCCGGTATGTCCACGGCGCGCGTCCGGACCAGGAAGGGCGCTTCCAGGTGAAGAACGTGCCGCCGGGCGGGTACTACGCGATCGCGACGGAGTACATCGCGCAGGGAGAATGGGGGGACCCGGAGGTTCTCGATCGCCTCAAGGTGAAGGCGACGAGATTCTCACTGGACGAGGGAGAGACGAAGAAGATGGAACTCAAGATCCAGTAGGTGATCGAATGCCTCCGAGCCTTCGGATTTCCTTTCGAACTTCAGCCTTCTAACTTCGAACTTTCACCCTGTTCCTCCATGAGTCTCTGCGTGTCGTCGAAGGCGTCATCGACCGGCCCCTGCCGGCGCGCATAGAGATAACCCGCCCCGAAGATGGCCACGATCAGGCCGAACGAAAACCACTTGTTGATGTGGAATTCGGTCACGCCGATCGCGTTCATGTACTCGATCAGCAGCTTGATCCCGACCCACGCAATGATCACGAAGGCGGCATCGACAAGCGCCGGATAGCGGCGCACGATCCGGAGCAGCTGCCCGATCACGAGGCGCATCATGATGATGCCGAGGACGCCCCCCGTGATGACGACCCACGTCTTCGGCGACATCGCCACCGCCACGAGGATCGAGTCCACCGCGAAGACGATGTCGGTCAGCTCGACCCTGGCCACCGTGGCCCAGAACGCGCTGAGGCCGAGCCACGGCACGGCCGGCTTGATGTTCCGCCGCTCTTCCGTCCCTCCCCCGCCGAAGAAGTGTTTCCACGTCAGGTGGAGGAGATACGCCCCACCGATGAGCTTAACCCAGGGCACCGAGAGCAGGTGAACGGCCAGCAGGATGGCCAGGATCCTGAACGCGAAGGCGCCCAGGATTCCGTAGCGGAGGGCCTTGCGCTGCTGCCGAATCGGAAGGCCGAGCACGAGCACGGCGAGCACGAGGGCGTTGTCAGCGCTGAGCAGCCCCTCGAGGACGACCAGGATGCCGATGGTGAAGAGATCTGTGATTTGAACGTCCATGTAGGCCGGGTCGCCTTGACGCGCTCCATATCAAGGTCTACATTTGGATCGACGCAACCTGGTATGGA
>CAYZBZ010000159.1:4922-9046 GCA_964476725.1 uncultured Vicinamibacterales bacterium | reverse complement strand
CGACTTCCTGACCCCGTCGCTGCTGCCGCCGGGCACGCCGATGTTCCGCGACATCAACACGCTGACCTTCCGCCAGTTGCTGCGGCCAAATCAGTAACGGACATTGGACATTGCTGATTGCTGATTGCTGATTGCTGATTGACGCAAATTCAATTAGCAATCAACAATCAGCACTCAGCAATGTCCCAAACCGCCTACCTCATCCTGGGCCTGACCGCCATCGTCGCGGTCCTGGCCGCGGTGCTGGCGTTTGCCGTCCTGAAGTTCTTTGCCGCGGCAAGGGCCGCGACGCGCGACGCGCGCTCCGAGGGGGCCGAGACCGTCTTCATGGCGGCGGCCATGGAGGACGCGCTCACGACGCTGCGGTCGAAGGAGCGCGCGATGAAGGCGCGCGCGGAAGCCTCCGAGCGGCTGGCCAGCGAGATCGTCGCCAACCTGACGTCCGGCCTGCTCGTCGTCAGCGAAGAGGGGCTGGTGCGCACGATGAACCCGGCCGGAAATCGGCTGCTCGGCCTCCTCCCGGAGGCCGACTGGAACCGTCCGTTCCGGGACGTCCTCACCGACGCGGTCCCGCTCGCCGAGGTCATTGAGGAGTGCCTCGGCTCGGCGCGCCCGATCGTCCGGCGGTCGCTGCAGATGGTGCGGCAGTCGGGGGGGGCCTCGCATCTGGGGGTCAGCGTCTCGCCGATTCGGGACGACAGCGGCGGGCTGCGTGGCGCGATCTGCCTGTTCACCGATCTCAGCCAGGTCGTCGATCTCGAAGAACAGCTCCGCCTGAAGGACAGCCTCGCGCGGCTGGGGGAACTGACCGCGGGCATCGCGCACGAGTTTCGAAACGGCCTCGCGACCATCCACGGGTACGCGCGGCTGCTCGATCTCGATCGACTGCCTCCGGAATTTCGCGCCTACGTGCAGGGCATCCGCGACGAGACGGATGCCATGGGGCAGGTCGTGACGAACTTCCTGAACTTCGCGCGGCCGACGGAGCTGGTTGTCGCGCCGGTCGACATGCGCGCCATCGCGGAGCGCGCCGCGGAAGAGATCCGCAACGAGGTCAGCTCGCGGGGGGGCGCGGTCGTCGTGCGCGGCGACTTCGGGTGGGTCGACGGCGACGAGGTGCTGCTGCGCCAGGCCTTCAGCAATCTGTGCCGCAACGCGCTCGAAGCCTGCACCATCGCCACGGGGCCGCCGCAGATCGCGCTGGAAGGGGTGCCGGACCGGCAGCAGGGCGTGCTGCGGGTGACGGTGACCGACAACGGCCCCGGCATCGAGCCCGCCGTCGCGGATCGCATGTTCCGTCCCTTCGTCACGACGAAGGCGCACGGCACGGGCCTCGGACTTGCGCTGGTGCAGAAGATCATCGTCACGCACAACGGGCGCGTGTCGGCCGCCAGCGCGCAATCGGGCGGCGCCCGTCTGGCCGTGACACTCCCGCTCAGGCCTGCCTGACCCGGACGGTCTGCACCGGCCTCGGGCCGAGCCCGCATCTCAGTTTCTGATTCCCTCCCCGCGCGCCCCGATCGCCGTTTCTACGAACACCATCCGCTGATCACGGACGACAGGACCGGTTTTGCGGCGCAAACCGGCGCATGCGGGTGAACCGCGCCGTGGAGTGCCTGTTGCAATGAACCGCCGGACGAGGAGGTGGTCCATGCAGGCTCGTTCGGGTTGTCGTGGACGTGCGGGTTGTGACCCTGGTTGTCGTGAACCCGGTTGTCGTGAGGAAGGCGGATTCGGCCTCGTCGAAGTCCTGGTCTCGGCGAGTCTGCTCGTCGCGGTTGCGGTCGGCGTGTCCCAGCTCGCCGCCCTCGCCGTGCGCATGAGCCATGCCGCCCGGGTCCGTACGCTCTCGACGATACTGGCCGCGCAGAAAATGGAACAGCTGCGATCGCTGGGGTTTGGCCACGAATGGATCGGCAGTCCGGCGGTGAGCGTGGCGACGTCCGACGTGTCGACGGACCTCAGCAGCGACCCGCCGAACGATCTCGGTCCGGGTCTTCTGCCGTCGCCTCCGGGGTCGCTCGAATCGAACGTGCTGTTCTACGTCGATTACCTGGATGCCGCCGGCCGCTGGGTGGGCCGCGACGCCGCTCCGCCAGCCGAGGCCGTCTACATCCGTCGCTGGGCCGTCCGTCCGCTCGACGCCGATCCCGACAACATGCTGGTCCTGCACGTGCTCGTGACCGCGCGCGCATCGATGCCGCCGGCAGGAAGCGCGCCGGCCGACGCGGCGCGCCTTGTCAGCATCAGGACGCGGAGATGAAGACCCGGACGCCGGAGCGGGGCTTTGCCCTCGTCGAGGTACTCGTGTCGGCCGCCATCGCGTGCGCGGTGCTTGGCGTCATCCTGCAGTTCGCCGTCGCGGCGCAAAGCGCCGTGCGCACCCAGGCGGACGTCGCGGATCTTCAGCAGCGGTTGCGCGTCGCCGCGGAGGCCATCCGCCACGACCTGCTGCTCGCCGGCGCGGGGCCGTCGCACGGAGCCTGGCGCGCCCCTCTGGCCGATGTCTTCGCGCCGATCGTTCCGGCGCGTACCGGTGCGGTCGGAGCGGATGCTGAATTGTCGTACCACGCCGATCGCATCAGCATCATGTACGTTCCTGACACGCGGTCGCAGACCGCGCTGCTGGCCGGCATGCCGAGCCTCGGTGCGCCGCTCGTCCTCGCCGGGTGTCCCGCGGACACGTGCGGATTCGCGGCCGGGGACCGCGCCCTGATCTTCGAGCCCTTCAACGCGGGCGGGGCGCACGAAGTCTTCACGGTCTCTTCGGTGGACCCGACGGGGACGATGTTGTCCGCCGCCGCACCCCTGACACGCGCCTACTCCGCAGGCAGTCCCGTCGTCGGCGTCATCCAGCGCGTCTACTATCTGGATCGTCCCGGCAAACGGATCATGATGTACGACGCCGACCGCAGCGACCTGCCGCTCGTCGACCACGTCGTCGATCTGCGCTTCACGTACTATGGCGATCCGGGTTCCCGCGCGTCCGAGCCACCGCCCGACGGCGTCGCGAGCTGCGCCTACGCGTCGGGCTCTCCTCCTGTTCCGCTGCTGGAAGATCTCGGTGGCAGAGCGCTGAAGGTGCTCCCGGCTGCGCGGCTGACCGACGGCCCTGTGTGCGGTCAGCCGCCGTACACCTTCGACGCCGACCTGCTGCGAGTACGGCGGATCGGCGTGGCGATTCGGCTGGAGGCGGAGTCCGCGGAGTTCAGGGGACGGGGGCCGGCGTTTCTCACGCCAGGCTCTTCGGCCGATGCGAACCGGGTCATCCCGGACGTCTTCGTGGCATTCGACGTCGTCCCGCGCAACATGATCCGATCCGGACCCCTGCGGGGCGCGGTGCGATGACGACGGACGAAATCAGGAGGTGGCCCGGCCAGCAGGGAACCGCCCTGATCTGCACGCTGATGGTCATGGCGCTCGTTGGCGCGCTCGGGGGCGCTCTCGTGTTTCTGGTCGCAACCGAAAGTATGATCAGTACGAACCACCGCGTCGCGCAGCAGGCGCTGTACGCGGCGGATGCCGGCATCGAACGGGCGATAGGCGATCTGCGGACGCTTGACGACTGGCGTGATGTGCCCGGTACAGCGGCGGGAACCGCGACGCCGGATTTTCGCGATGGCGCGGCCGCTCCCCGCCTCGCGGATGGTACGGTCCTCGACCTGGCGCGGCTGACTGCCGAGCGTCAGGCCGACAGCAACGCGGACTACGGAGCGTCCGCGGACCGGCCGGTCTGGCGGTTGTTTGCGCATACGCCGCTCAGCCGGCTGTTGCCCGCCGACGCCCTCTCGCCGCCCGCCTACGTCGTCCTCTGGATCGCGGATGATGTGGAGGACGGGGACGGGGATCCACTGCGCGACTCGAACGACGTGCTGGTGGTTCGTTCGGAGGCGTTCGGGTTGCAGGGAACGCGGCGCCGGGTTGAGGTAATCCTCGCGCGGGAAATCCGTCTCGAGGACGTCGAAACGGGAGCCGATGGGAGTCCTGTGCCTGGGAGTGTGCGGCGAAACGAGGTGCGAATGCTGTGCTGGCGCGAAGCGCAATGACCAAGGGCGCAATCATCTGCGCAACGTGCGGTGCAAAGATGCGGTCCACCCGGGCCCGGTGTCCGCGGTGCCGCGCTG
>CAYZBZ010000159.1:0-4822 GCA_964476725.1 uncultured Vicinamibacterales bacterium | reverse complement strand
GGTCTCTGTCGCCGTGCCAAAGTGTAAAACGCCTGGCGTAATCGATAGCGGGGGCCACCGGCGCCTGCTAAACTGGAATCAATCATGAAATCCTGGATTTCCCGTTGGCAGCTGGTTCGCCGGGTGATGCCGGTTCTTCTGCTGATGCCTCTCGCGTGGCCGGTGGACGGCGCCGCGCAGGCGCCGCCGTCAATCGCGGAGATGGCGCGGCAGGAACAGGCGCGCCGGAAGGCGCTCAAGGGCACGAGCAAGGTCTACACCGACAAGGACGTGAAGCGCGCGGCCCCCGCCCCGGGGGGCGCCGCTCCGGCGTCATCCACGCCAGCCGCACCTACGCCATCGACCCCCTCCACGCCGCCGCCGGCCGCCACACCGGACGCGCAGGCGCCTCCCGCCCAGGCCGAGGAGTCGGGGAAGGACGAGACCTGGTGGAAGTCGCGGATGAACCAGGCGCGTGAAAACCTGCGCCGGAACGAGGCGTTCGCGGAAGCGCTGCAGTCCCGCGTCAACGGACTCACCGGCGATTTCGCGAGCCGCGACGATCCTTACCAGCGCGCCAAGATCGGCGAGGATCGCCAGAAAGCGATCGCCGAGCTCGATCGCGTCAAGGCCGAGATCGAGCAGGCAAAGAAGCAGATCGTGGACATCGAAGAGGAAGCCCGGCGCGCCGGCGTTCCTCCAGGCTGGATCCGCTGACGTCACGTTCGCGCGTGCCCGCACCCGCCCAGATTCTCATCGTCGAAGACAAAGACTCGCTGAGAGTGATGCTGAGGCATGCGCTCGAGCGGCATGGGCATGCCGTGCTCGAGGCGCGCGATCAGACGGAAGCGGTGAGGCTGCTCCAGCACGCGCAGCCGGCGCTGGTGCTGTCGGACCTGCGACTTCCGGAAGGGGACGGCTTCGGCGTTCTTCGGGCCTCAAAGGAAGTCGACGCCGACGTGCCGGTGATCGTGATGACGGCGTACGGAAGCATCGAGGACGCCGTGACCGCGATGAAGGAAGGGGCGCTCGACTTCCTCGCCAAGCCGGTCGACCCCGATCATCTTCTGCTGCTGGTCGGCCGCGCGCTCGAGCAGCGCCGCCTCGTCACCGAAAACCTCCTGATGAAAGAAGAGCTGGCGGTTCGCCGCGGCGCGCCGCAGCTGGTCGGCGAAGACCCGTCGCTGCGGAAAGTGTTCGCGTCGATGCAGCGCGCGGCTGCGACCGACACGACGGTGCTGCTCGAGGGAGAGAGCGGCACCGGCAAGGAGCTGTTCGCGCGCTCCCTGCACGCGCTCAGCCCGCGGGCCGAAGCGCCGTTTGTCGCGATCAACTGCGCCGCCATTCCGGAGACGCTGCTCGAGACGGAGCTGTTCGGGCACGAGAAGGGGGCTTTTACCGGCGCCGTCGCGCGCAAGCCCGGCAAGTTCGAGATGGCGCACCGCGGCACGCTGTTCCTCGACGAGATCGGCGATCTGCCGCTGGCGCTGCAGGCCAAGATTCTGCGCGCGCTCGAGGAGCGCTGCTTCGAGCGTCTCGGTGGCACCGCGCTCGTGACCGTGGACGTGCGGCTGGTGGCGGCGACCAACAAAGGCCTTCGCGCGGCCGTGGCGGCCCGGCGTTTTCGCGAGGACCTGTTCTTCCGCCTGTCCGTGTTTCCGATCACGGTGCCGCCGCTGCGCGATCGCGGCGGGGACATTCCGATGCTCGCGCGCTTCTTCGTCGAGCGCTTCTGCCGCGACATGAAGAAGGCGCCGCTGACCCTGTCGCCTGCCGCCGTCGAGCAGCTTCAGACCTATCGCTGGCCCGGCAACGTCCGCGAGCTGCAGAACTGCATCGAGCGCGCGGTGATCCTCGCCGACGGCGACTCGATTCTGCCGCGGCACCTGAATCTCTCGTTCGTCGATCATTCCCCGGAATCTGTGGCGGTGAACCCGTGGGCGCACGTCGACCTGACCGGATCGCTGACCGACGTCACGAAGCGCACGGTCAGCGAGGTCGAGCGGCTCAAGATCGAGGAGACGCTGCGCGAGGCCGAAGGCAACAAAGGCCGCGCCGCCGAGCTTCTGCAGATCAGCTACAAGGCGTTGCTCGGCAAGCTCAAGGAGTATCGAATCGAGTAACGCTCACTCCTTGAGTCCAATCCCCGTAAGCGCCCTCACCAGCTCTTCGGGCGTCACGTCCGTGACGATTGTCGTCGCTCCGATCCTGGTCGGCAGCACGAAGTGGAGCCGGCCGGCGATGACCTTCTTGTCGCGTTTGGTCGCCTCCACGACTTCCGCGGCAGACAGATCGCCCACGGGCGGCAACGGCCCCATCTGCATGATGTGCGCGGTCAGGCCGTCGCGATCCGCCTCGGGAAACACGCCGCGCGCCGCGGCGAGCGCGGACGCCGCCAGCATCCCATACGCGACCGCCTCGCCGTGGCGGAAGCGGCGGTACTTCGTCACCGCTTCGAGCGCATGCCCCGCGGTGTGGCCGAAGTTGAGCGTGCGGCGCAGGCCGGACTCGCGTTCGTCCTGTTCCACGATCGCCGCCTTGATCCGGCAGGACTCGGCCACGATCGGCAACAGCGCCGGGCTCTCGCGCGCAAAGATCGCGGCAAGGTCGTGGACCGTACGGTCGAACAGCGGCCGGCTGGCGATGACGCCGTACTTGACGACCTCGTACAGTCCCGCCCTGAACTCGCGCCGCGGCAGCGTCGCGAGCAGGGCCGGGTCGATGAAGACGGCGGCCGGCGGGTGGAAGGCACCGATGAGGTTCTTGCCCATCGGATGATTGACGCCCACCTTTCCGCCCACTGAGCTGTCCACCTGCGCCAGCAGCGTCGTCGGCACCTGCACGACGGGGATTCCTCGCAGGTAGGTCGCGGCGGCGAAGCCGGCGATGTCCCCGATGACGCCGCCTCCGACGGCCACGATCGCGCTGGCCCGATCCGCGCTTGCGCGGATCAGCGCGTCGTATATGCGCCCGACGGTGGACAGCTGCTTGTAGCGCTCGCCGTCGGGGATGAGGATCGGATCTTCCGAGGTGACCCCCTGCAGCCGTTCGGCGTGAAAACGCCAGACCGTCTGGCTCGAGACGATGAAGCGGCGCGCCGGCACGCCGGCGGCGTCGAGCATCGAAGCGAGGCGATGCGCGGAATCCGGCGCGATCTCGATCGGGTAGCCGCCCGACGACGTGCGTACGTGGAGGCGGACGGGATCGGGCGGCGCCTGCGCAGGGGAACTCATCGGTGTGACGATGGTAGGATAACAGCATCAGGACCGGCGTGGAGCTTCGCGCGGATTTCCTCATCATCGGCAGCGGCATCGCCGCGCTCCGTGCAGCCGCGGAGCTCGCGGGCGCTGGCGACGTCCTCATCCTCACCAAAGCCGAGCCGCTCGAAGGCAATACCGGCTACGCGCAGGGAGGTATTGCGGCCGCCGTCGGCCCCGGCGACACGCCCGAGCTCCATGCGGCCGACACCATCGCCGCCGGCGACGGGCTGTGCGATGAGGACGCCGTGCGCGTGCTCGTCGAGGAGGGACCGCGGTACGTCCGCGAGCTGATGGCGTGGGGCGCGCGATTCGATCGCGCCCCGGGTGGCGAGCCGGCGCTCGCGATTGAAGGGGCCCACAGCGCCCGCCGCGTGCTGCACGCGCATGATGCGACCGGGCGCGAGATCGGCCGCGCGCTTTGGGCCCGTGCGTCGGCGTTGCCGGGGGTGACCACCCAGGATCAGGCGCGCGTGGTGGAACTCATCGTGGCGGATGGCCGCTCGGTCGGGGTCCGCTTCCTGGCTGCGGACGAAACGCTGAGCGTCGCGCGCGCCGGTCTCGTTCTGCTTGCGACGGGAGGGGCCGGCCAGGTCTATTCGGAGACCACGAACCCGCATGTCGCGACAGGGGACGGCGTCGCGATGGCGTTTCGCGCAGGAGCCGCGATCGCCGATCTCGAGTTCGTCCAGTTTCACCCGACGGCGCTCAACGTCCCGGGTCAGCCGCGCTTTCTCCTGTCGGAGGCGTTGCGCGGCGAAGGCGCGCGGCTGCTGAACGCAGACGGCGAGCCGTTCATGGCGCGGTACGAGCCTGCGGGAGATCTCGCCCCTCGCGATCGCGTGTCGCGCGCCATCGTGCGCGAAGCGGCACGCACGGGCAGGCCCGTGTTCCTGTCGCTCGAAGAGCTCGACCCCGACTTCGTGCACGAGCGCTTCCCGCTGATCTCGGATGCGTGCCGCCGCGCAGGACTCGATCTCGCGCGCGATCGCATTCCGATCGGGCCCGCGGCCCACTACGTCATGGGAGGAGTGCGAACCGACCTCGACGGCCGCACGACGATCCCTGGACTCTTTGCCGCCGGTGAAGTTGCGTGCACGGGGGTTCACGGCGCCAACCGGCTGGCAAGCAATTCGCTGCTGGAGGGGCTGGTGTTCGGCGCGCGCGCCGGACGCGCGATGCGCAAGGAGGGTTCAAAGGTTCAAGAGTTCAAGAGTTCAAGAGCTCCAAGTTCCAATATGCCGGCTCACGCCGGAACGAGAACGTTAGAACTTTCAAACGATGGAACTTTAGAACTTTCGGCAGAGATCCAGTCTCTGATGTGGCGCGATGTGGGTTTGTTCCGCGATCGCGCGGGGCTCGAGCGGGCGCTGCAGGTGCTCGAGCCGGCGTGGCGAACGCTCGATGCGCGGGCGCGCGACGGCCAGCCGCTCGACGCTGCCGAGTGGCGCACCGCCAGCATCCTTACCGTCGGCCGGTTGATCGCCCGCGCCGCGTTGCGCCGCGAAGAGAGCCGCGGGGGCCACTACCGATCGGACTTCCCGGATCGCGACGATATACACTGGCAGCGCCGCGTGTCGGACACA
>CAYZBZ010000158.1:0-9178 GCA_964476725.1 uncultured Vicinamibacterales bacterium | reverse complement strand
CAGCTCGGCTACATGTTCCTGGCAATGGGCGTCGGCGCGTACGCCGCCGGCATCTTCCATCTCTATACCCACGCGTTCTTCAAGGCATTGCTGTTCCTCGGATCGGGCGCCGTCATCCACGCGCTGGCGGGGGAGCAGGCCCTGCGGAACATGGGCGGGCTGAAAAAGCACCTGCCGATCACCTACTGGACGTTCCTGATCGGCGCGCTGGCGATCGCCGGTGTCCCGTTCCTGTCAGGTTTCTTCAGCAAGGACGAGATCCTCTACCGCACGTTCACGTCGCACACGCCGGGCCGGCTGCTGTTGTGGGGCATCGGCCTGGCGACGTCGCTCCTGACCGCCACCTACATGTTCCGCCTGGTGTTCCTCGCCTTTCACGGCGAGCGCAGGCACGAGGCGTCCGCGGCACACGCCGGCACCCTGCACCTTCACGACGCTCCTCCTTCGATGGCCATTCCGCTGATCGTGCTGGCGATCGGATCGATCTTCGCGGGCTATGTCGGGGTGCCGCACGCGCTCGGCGGGAGCAATCGCATCGAGACCTTCCTCGAGCCGAGCTTCGAGGTGGCGGAGCGCGCGCATGGCACCGAGACTACCGCCGCGGAGGGGACTCCGCGCGAAGGCGTCCGCTCCGTCGCGCTCCAGCAGAGCGAGCCGGCGCACGCCCCGGCCGAGGGCAGCGAGTCGACCGAGCTGATGCTGATGGCGATCTCGAGCGGCATCGCCTTCGCGGGCATCGGCCTCGCCGCGTATTTCTGGCTGCGCAACCGCGGGGCGGCCGACGAGGTGGCACGGCGGATGTCCGGCCTGTACAACCTCCTCTGCCACAAGTACTACGTGGACGAGGTCTACGACGCCGCGATCGTGCAGCCGATCCGGCTGCTTTCGACGAGCGGCCTCTGGAAAGGGGTCGACGCCGGGATGATCGACGGCGCGGTGGATGGCGTCGGCCTCGGCGTGCAGGCCGGCAGCGGCGTCCTGCGGCGGGTTCAGACCGGCTCCGTCCGGACCTACGCCGGGTCGCTGTTTCTCGGCGTCGTGCTGATTCTCGGATGGTACTTGTGGCGATAGACCGTACGAAGCTCAGTTGATGATGCTCTCACTTATTGTCTTCCTGCCTCTGGCCGGCGGCGTTCTGGTCCTCCTTGCCGGGGGGCGCGGCGACGGAACCGCGCGCGAGCCGTTGGTGCGCAGGCTCGCGCTGGCCGTGTCGCTGGTGACGTTCGCCGCCACGCTCCTGCTGTGGTGGCGCTTCGATCCGTCGAGCGCCGATTACCAGTTCGTCGAGCGCCACGCGTGGATGCCCGTCTTCGGCATCCAGTATCTCGTCGGCGTCGACGGCATCAGCCTGTTCCTCGTCGTCCTGACCGGGTTCCTGACGCCGCTCGCGCTCTTGTCCTCATGGGACTCGGTGCACAAGAGCGTGAAGATGTTCTCGTTCTTCCTGCTCGCCCTCGAGAGCGCGCTGCTCGGCGTGTTCGTCTCGATCGACCTGTTCCTCTTCTACGTGTTCTGGGACTTCGTGCTGATCCCGATGTACTTCCTGATCGGTATCTGGGGCTACGAGCGCCGGGTGTACGCCGCTGTGAAGTTCATCCTCTATACGCTGGCGGGGAGCGTCCTGATGCTGGTCGCCATCATCGGCCTCTCCTGGGCGCACGCCTCGGCGACGGGGACCCCGAGCTTCAACCTCCTCGATCTCTACGGCGTGGCCCTCTCCCCGCGGATGGAGTTCTGGTTCTTCATCGCATTCGCGCTGGCGTTCGCGATCAAGGTGCCGCTGTTCCCGTTCCACACGTGGCTGCCCGATGCGCACGTCGAGGCGCCGACGGCCGGCTCGATCATCCTCGCGGGAGTGATGCTGAAGATGGGCACGTACGGCCTGCTGCGGTTCGCATTCCCGCTCTTTCCCGGGGCGGCGACCTACTGCGCGCCGTGGATCGCCGGCCTCTCGGTCGTCGGGATCATCTACGGCGCGCTCGTCGCGATGGTCCAGCCGGACCTGAAGAAGCTCGTCGCGTACTCGAGCGTGAGCCACCTCGGGTTCGTCGTGCTCGGGCTCTGCGCGATGAACGTCCAGGGGGTGCAGGGGGCCGTGTACCAGATGCTGAACCACGGCGTCAGCACCGGCGGTCTCTTCATGATCGTCGGCATGCTATCGGACCGGCGGCACACGCGCCTCATCGCGGAGTTCGGCGGGCTGAAGGCCGTGATGCCCCGCCTCGTGGCGGCGTTCCTGCTGATCACGCTGGCGTCGATCGCGCTGCCCGGCATGAACGGCTTCGTCGGCGAGTTCCTGATCCTGATCGGCGCCTTCCTCTGGAACCCGCGGTTCGCGGCCCTCGCGGCGTCCGGCGTGATCCTCTCCGCGGTGTACATGCTCTGGATGTTCCAGCGCGTGAACTACGGCGAGATCACCATCGAGAAGAACCGGTCCCTCCCGGACCTGACGCCGCGCGAATGGGGCCTGATGGTGCCGACCATCGCGATGTGCGTCGTCATGGGGGTGTTCCCCGGCGTGTTCCTGCGCCCGATGGAGCCGGCCGTCAAGCGCACGATCGAGCGCGTCACCGGGCGGAGTTTTGCGGAGACGGGCGCGAACGACCCGCGTCTTGCGACCCTTCGACCCTTCGACTCGCAGAATCCCGAACCGCGAGCCCCTACAGGTGGTTTCAAAACTCCCGTAGCGCAGGGCTTCAGCCCTGCCCCAGGCAGCCCTGACCAGCCTCCGCTAAAGCTACGGCGGTCCGCCGAAGCCTCGGCGAAGGCGGAAGGGCTGCGCTACGGTTTTTCAACCAGTCCTAACCCCGACGTCTCGAGCCGCGACTCTGCGACAGGCTCAGGGTCGTCCCGAGCAGAGTCGAGCCGCGAGCCCCGAGCCGCGAGTCCCCAACAATGACTGAGTACGCCGCCATCATCCCGATCGTCATCGTCGCGCTGTCGGCGATCGCCGCCATGCTGGCCGAGGCGTTCCGGCAGCCGGGCGACCGCATGTGGATCGCCGGCCTCGGCCTCATCGGCCTCGTGGGGGCGGCCATCGCGTCGGGCTGCCTCTGGAACAGCGACGCCCACAGCCTCGGCGTCATCCGCTCCGACAACTTCGCGCTCTTCATCAACATCATCCTCTGCATCATCGGCGTGCTGACGATGCTGTTTTCCACCGATTTGGTGGAGCGGGAGCACATTCCTGAAGGGGAGTACTACGCGCTGACGCTGTTTGCCATCTCCGGGATGATGATGATGGCGGCCGCGATCGATCTGCTCGTCGTGTTCCTCGCGCTCGAGATTCTGTCGCTCTCGGTGTACGTGCTGACCGGCATCCGGCGAAACAGCGCCGCCGGGGCCGAGGCGGCGTTCAAGTATTTCCTGCTCGGCGCGTTCTCGAGCGCGTTCTTCCTGTACGGCGTCGCGTTCGCCTTCGCGCTGTCCGGCTCGACCCGCATCGAGCAGATCGGCGCTGCGCTGTCGGCGCAGGCGGCCGGCCCGCCGCCAATCCTCGCGCTTCTGGCGGTCGGTCTCCTCGCCGTGGGCTTCGCCTTCAAGGTGTCGGCCGTGCCGTTTCACATGTGGACGCCGGACGCGTACGAGGGGGCGCCGACGATCGTCACCGCGTTCATGTCGACCGGGGTGAAGGCAGCGGCGTTCGCCGCGTTCGTCCGGGTGTTCCTGTCGCCGCTCGAGCCGCTCCAGGCGCAGTGGATCCCGGTCCTTTCCGTGATCGCCGCCGCCACGATGATCGTCGGATCCGTGGTCGGGGTCGTGCAGAGCAACGTGAAGCGGATGCTCGCGTACTCGAGCATCGCGCACGCCGGCTACCTGATGCTGGGGATCGTCTCGGCCAACAGCGCGGGCAAGGCCGCCATCCTCTTCTACCTGCTGTCGTACGCGGTCACGAACCTCGGCGCGCTCGGCATCGTCGCGCTCCTCGGCACGCCGCAGAACCAGCACGACGAGCTCCGTGACTTCGCGGGACTGTGGCGGTCGCGCCCGGGGCTTGCGGGGCTGATGACGGTGTTCCTCCTGTCGCTCGGCGGGCTTCCGCCGACGGCCGGGTTCATCGGGAAGTGGTACATCTTCACCGCCGCGGTTCAGGAAGGCCATTACTGGCTCGCGATCATCGGCGTGCTCACGAGCGTCGTGTCGGTCTTCTTCTACCTGCGGATTGTCGTCATGATGTACATGACCGAAGGGCCGGACACCATGCGCCCGCGCGTTCCCGCGGCGGCCATGGCGGGCCTGGTGCTGGCGACCATTGCCGTGTTCTACCTCGGCGTGCTCCCCACGCGCGTCCTCGATCTGGCGCTCGATTCGATCTCGACGATTTTCTAAGCCACGGAAGAACACGGAAAACACGGACGACACGGATCCGGATCCGTGTGCCGCAGGAGGTCCTGGGCGCGGCGCAGTTTCTCGTACGTCTCGCGCGACACGGTGAACTGAACCTTGTACCCCCCTCGTCGAAATCATCCGCATCGTCAAGTTGCCGTGAGTAAACTGTGTCCTGAGGAAGCTGAACCCGGAACCTGAACCCGGAACCCGTTATGCCCGGTCTTGACTGGTTATCCATCGCGCGCTCGACGGATGCTGACGATCTTCGCGAGCACATCCTGACCGGCTTCAAGTCCGGCAAGCCGTTCACGCCGTACGTGCCGACGATCCCTCTGCTCTCGCCGGTCGAGCGCGTGCTCGATTTCGGTTGCGGCGTCGGCCGGACGTTCCCGTACCTCAGGACCATCGCACGTCACATCACGGGGTTCGACTTGCCGCCCATGATCGAGCGCTGCCGCGAGCTCGCGGCCGAGCCTGCCGATCTGCTGCTGGACGACTGGGCGACTGCCCGTTCGTCGCGCTTCGACCTGATCGTGTCCGCGCTCGTCCTGCAGCACATCGAGCCGCAGGCGTGCGAGGCGTACCTCGCGGACTTCGCCCGCATGTCGCCTGCCATCTACGTGCTTTCGCGCGCGGGCAGCGACTTCGAGACCAACGTGTTCGCCCGGGTCGTGGCCACGAGGCTGTTCGATGCGGGGGAATGCGTGGAAGTCGACCACGACCCTGCGACCGACCAGTTGCGGGTGCTCGGAAGGAGATCCCTCCAGGAGGTCTGCGCGCCCGACGCGACGGGACACTACGAGGTGCTGCTGCGCTCGCGCGTCGTATAATGCCCCTCTCCCCACTACCCGCACGGAGCTGAACTTCATGAGACGACTGATCACGCTTGCGGCCGCGGCAGCCCTCGCCGTGACCGCCGTTGTGTCCGGACAGAACGGCAGCGGCCTCGACGCGCAGACGTTGAAGGGGATCGAGCTGCGCGGCATCGGTCCGTCGATGTCGACCGGCCGCATTCAGGACGTCGAGATCGATCCGAAGAACCCGAGCGTGTGGTACGTCGCCACGGCGTTCGGCGGGTTGTGGAAGACGGCCAATCGCGGCATCACGTTCACGCCGGTCTTCGACAGCGAGGGCTCGTTCACGCTCTGCTGCGTCGTCGTGGACCCGAAGGACTCCACCGTCGTGTGGGTCGGGTCGGGCGAGAACTCGAGCCAGCGCAGCGCGCATTTTGGCGACGGCGTGTACAAGTCGACCGACGCCGGCCAGACGTGGAAGCGCGTGGGGCTCGCGACCTCCGAGCATATCGGCAAGATCCTGATCGATCCCCGTCACACGAACACCGTTTACGTCGCGGCACAGGGGCCGCTGTGGTCCGCCGGAGGCGAGCGCGGCCTGTACAAGACGACCGACGGCGGCGTGACGTGGAACGCGGTCCTGACGATCAGCGCGGACACCGGCATCAGCGACATCGTCTTCGACCCGAAGAACCCCGACGTCATCTACGCGTCCCCGTATCAGCGGCGCCGCGCCGTCGGCCAGATGATCGGCGGCGGCCCCGAGGGGGGCATCTTCAAGACGACCAACGCGGGGAAGACCTGGACGAAGCTGTCCAAAGGCCTGCCCAGGGACGACGTGGGGCGGATCGCGCTCGGGGTCGATCCGCGGCGCGCGTCCACGGTGTTTGCGCTGATCAGCGCGAAGAGGCCAGGCGGCCGCGGCTTCACGCCGCCGGGCGCGGCGCCCGCGCCGGCGGCGCAGTCGACCCCTGTCGTCGATGAAGCCGGGTTCTACCGCTCGGACGACGCGGGAGCGTCGTGGACGCGGATCGGGCGAATGATTCCGAATGCCGGCCGCGGCGGCCGGGGTGCGGCGCCTGCAGCGCAGCCAGCCGCGGCGCAGGGAGACTGGTATCGCGGCGGCGGCGCGGCGTACTACCAGGAGATCTTCGTCGACCCGTATCGGCCCGACACGATCTGGTCGGTGAACACGAACCTCGACCGCAGCACCGACGGCGGCAAGACGTGGCGGCAGACGAACTGGGAACAGGCCGGCGTCCACGTGGACCACCACGTCGTCGAGTTCGATCCCAGCGACAGGAATCACATCCTTCTGGGTAACGACGGCGGCCTGTACGAGACCTACGACGAAGGGGCGACATTCCGGTTCTTCGCGAATCTGCCGGTGACCCAGTACTACCGGGTCTCGGTCGACAACGCCAGGCCGTTCTACAACGTGTGCGGCGGCACCCAGGACAACTGGTCGCACTGCGGCCCTTCGCGCTCGTTGAACCGTTGGGGCGTCCGGACGAGCGACTGGTTCATCGTCGCGGGAGGCGATGGCTTCCAGACGCGCAGCGATCCGGAGGATCCGAACATCGTGTACGCGTCGTCGCAGGACGGCAACATCTCCCGGTTCGATGTGCGCACGGGTCAGTCGCGCAGCATCCGCCCGCGCGTCGCCGGCGCGCAGGCGCTCAGCGATGAAGGCGGCGCGCCACAGGGGGGCGCCGGAGCTCAGGGGCCAGTGGGACCGGGCGCTGCGGGCCCACCGGGAGAGCAGGGCGGCGGGCGCCAGGGGGGCGGCCGCGGAGGGGCGAACGCCGATCGCGCGAACTGGGACGCGCCGTACATCATCAGCCCACATGCGCCGAGGCGTCTGTACTGGGCGAGCAATTACGTCTATCGGTCGGACGACCGCGGCGACAGCTGGACTCGCATCAGCTCCGACCTCTCGCGCAACCTGAACCGGGATGTGATCCCGATCATGGGCAAGGTGTGGCCGGCCGATGCGGTGGCGCGTAACGAATCGACCACCGCGCTCAGCAACGTCGTCTCGCTCGACGAGTCGCCGCTGCTCGAGGGCCTGCTGTATGCCGGGACCGACGACGGCCTGGTGCAGGTGACGGAGGACGGCGGCAGGAACTGGCGAAAGGTCGAGGATTTCCCGGGCGTCCCGAAATGGACGTACGTGTCCGACGTGTTTGCGTCGCCGCGCGACGCGAACACCGTGTTCGTCGCGCTCAACAACTGGCAGCGCGGCGACTACAAGCCGTATCTGGTGAAGAGCGCCGACCGCGGCAGGACGTGGACGAACATCACGGCCAACCTGCCCGATCGACACGATGTGTGGTCGGTGGCTCAAGATCACCTGAACGGCAACCTGCTGTTCGCCGGCACCGAGTTCGGCTTGTTCACGAGCGTCGACGGCGGGGGGAGCTGGGTCCAGTTGAAAGGCGGGATGCCGACCATCCAGGTCCGCGATCTGGCGGTGCAGAGGCGCGAGCACGATCTCGTGCTCGCGACGTTCGGCCGCGGATTCTACGTGCTGGACGATTACAGCGCGCTGCGCGAGATCACGGCGCAGACGCTCGCCGAGGAAGCGCGGCTGTTTCCGCTGCGCGACGCCTATCTCTTCAGCCTCACGGGGCTCGCGCCGGCGGGCACGGCGGGCCTTGGACCGATGGCCGGCAACTGGACGGCGCCGAATCCCCCCTTCGGCGCGGTCTTCACCTACAACGTGAGCCAGGCGCTGCCGGCAGACACGAAGCTCGTGCTGACGCTCAGCGACGACACCGGCCGGCAGGTTCGGCGGCTGGACGTCGAGAAGCAGCCCGGGTTGCGCCGGATGACGTGGAACCTGCGCGGCGAACCTCCGCCTCCCGGTGCAAACGCGCCTGCCGGCCGCGGTGGCGCGGGCGGTCAGGGGGGTGGACAGTTCGGCGGACGCGGCGGTCCGCCGCAGGGACCGCTGATGACCCCGGGGCGCTATCGCGCGACGCTCGGCAAGTTGGTCGGCGACACCGTGACCCCGGTTGGTCCTCCACAGACGTTCGCGGTCGTGCAGATACAGCAATGATAGGAAGATCGTGAAAGGCTGAAGTTAGAAGGCTGAAGGTCGAATGCAGCCACTGAGAAGGCTCGCGCGTCTCGCGCTTCCGCTTGTCGCCGTTCCCATGCTTGTCACGACCGCGACTCCGCAGGGGGGTGGCGCGCAAGAGCCGCAACGGACGATCAACCAATCGACCGACCCGCTCCTGCGGGCGTTCCGCTTCCGCTCCATCGGTCCGGCCAGCATGGGCGGCCGCATCGACGACATCGCCGTCGCGGAAAGCGACCCGAACGTCATCTACCTGGGCTACGCCGTCGGCGGCGTCTTCAAGTCGGAGAACAACGGGACGACGTTCGTGCCGGTGTTCGACACGTACAGCACCGCTTCGATCGGCGACATCGCGATTCACCCGACCGACGCGAATATCGTCTACGTGGGCACCGGCGAGTCGAACAACCGGCAGACGTCGAGCTTCGGCGACGGGATTTACAGGACGACCGACGGCGGCAAGACGTTCACCAACATGGGGCTGCGGGAGACGCAGTCAATCGCGCGCATCGTCATCGACCCGAAGAATCCCGAAACCGTGTACGTCGCGTCGCCGGGCCATCTGTTCGGCCCGAACCCGGAGCGGGGCGTGTTCAAGACGACCGACGGCGGCAAGACCTGGAACACGATCAAGTTCATCGATGAAGACACGGGCTTTACCGACATCGCGATCGATCCCTCCAACAGCAACATCCTCTACGCCGCGAGTTACCAGCGCCGGCGGAGCGGCTGCTGCTTCAACGGCGGCGGCCCCGGCAGCGCGCTGTGGAAGACGACGGACGCAGGGAAGATCTGGACGAAGTTGACGGGCGCGGGCCTGCCGCCCGGGACATACGGGCGCATCGCGCTCGACGTCTCGCGGTCGAATTCCAACGTGGTGTACGTCCAGGTCGAAGCGGGGCAGCCAGGCGCCTCCGCGCCGGCGCGCGGCGCGGATCCGGCAGCCAGCACCGAGGCGACGCCGCCGGGTGCG
>CAYZBZ010000157.1:3205-9189 GCA_964476725.1 uncultured Vicinamibacterales bacterium | reverse complement strand
TCCACGAGCGGAACACCGCGTCGCGCGCGCCGCGCAGCTGTTCGAGCGGGTCCTGCGGGAAGTCGCGCCTGGTCCGGGACTTGACGACCTCCTTGTAGCGCACGACCACTTCCTGGAGACCGAACTCGTCGAGCTCGGTGTCGGTCTGCGCGCCGCGCGCGTGCTTGATCTCCTCGAACGTCTTCTCGAAGGCGTCCTTCGGAATCTCGAGGACGACGTTGCCGAACATCTGGATGAACCGGCGGTAGCTGTCGTAGGCGAACCGGCCGTTGCTCGTGCGCGCCTTGAGCCCTTCGACGGTCCTGTCGTTGAGGCCGAGGTTCAGGATCGTGTCCATCATGCCCGGCATGGAGAACTTGGCGCCGGACCGCACGGACACGAGCAGCGGGTTCTTGACGTCGCCCAGCTTGGCGCCGGCCGCCTTCTCGAGCCTGGCCAGGCTGTCGAGCATTGCCTTCTCGACCGATGCGGGAGTCTTGCGCCCTTCCTTGTAGTACAGCATGCAGGCGCCCGTCGAGATCGTGAACCCCGGGGGCACGGGAAGCCCGGCGTTGGTCATCTCGGCAAGGCCGGAGCCCTTGCCGCCCAGGACGTCCTTCATCGTGCGATCGCCGTCCGCCTTCCCGTTGCCGAAGAAATAGACGTGCTTCTGCCGAGCCTGACCGGATCGCGATACCGTCTTCTTAGCGGTGGACTTGCGTGCGAGCTTCTTCGCCATGTCGAGTGCCTACTCCGTGTGTGGAATGATTTCCGAAATGTCCGCGAGATGCAGGATGAGGTCGCGCAGATCCGCCATGAGCGTCAGCCGCGCGTGTCTGACGCGCGTGTCGTCCGCCATCACGAACACCTCGGTGAAGAACCGATCGACGGCCGCGCGAAGGCCGGCGATGTCGACGAACGCGGCGCGGTAGTCGCTTCGGGCCACCGCGGCCTGGATCCGGGGCCGGCGCAGGTCGAGATCCTCGAGGAGCGCCCGTTCGGCCGGCTCGACGAGCGCGTCGCGATCGAGCGGGGCGAGGTCGCGGAGCTCCTTCGCGATGTTCTTGACGCGCTTGAAGAGCACCGCCAGCGCCTGGAAGTCCTCGGACGCCCGCATCCCCTGGATCGCTTCGGCGACGCGGCGCGCGCGGAGCGGGCTGACGTCGCCGGCGGGCGTGGCGGCGCGAACGACCTCGCCGGCAAAGCCGCGATGTTCGAGCGCGAACCGGACGCGCTCCATCGCGAAGGCGAGCGCGGCCTGCGCGGCCTCGTCCGTCCAGGGGCCGGTCGTATCCGGGGCGTGCGCGGCCGCGCGCGCAAGGACGGGGCCGAGCCAGACCTCCCGATCGATGCCGGTCAGGTCCGGCAGGTCCATCAGGATTCGGACGGCCCCCTGCGTCTGACGGCGCAGCCCGAACGGATCGCGGGAGCCGGTCGCGCGCTCGCCCGCCCTCGACAGCGAGACGAACGTGTCGAGCTTGTCCGCGAGCGACACCGACGCCCAGCTCACCGCCGCGGCGCCGAGCTGCGCGCGTGACGGCGGCGCATCCGCCTCGACTCCGACGGGCAGGTACTGAAAATAGATGGCCTTCCAGACCTGCTCGGGGAGGCCTTCCTCGCGCGCGTAGATTCCGCCGATCGTGCCCTGGAGCTCGGTGAACTCGAAGACCATGTCGGTCGTGAGGTCCGTCTTCGCGAGCAGCCCCGCCTTCGCGGCGTGCGCCGCCTCGGCCGGCTGCCCGAGCGCCTCGGACGCGATCCACTCCGCAAGGATCGAGATCCGCTGCGCCTTGTCGCGGTAGCTCCCGAGCTTCTTGTGGAAGAGCACCGTGTCGAGCCGGTCGAGCCGCGACTCGAGCGGCGCTTTGCGGTCCGACTCCCAGAAGAACTTCGCGTCACGCAGCCGTGCCGTCACCACGCGCGCCGCGTTCTTCGCAATCACCCGTTCGTCCGGCGGAGCCGTATTGACGACCGCCAGGAACGCCTCCTTGAGCTCGCCGCCGTCGGTCACGACCGGGAAGTAGTGCTGGTGATGCACGAGCGTGGTCGTCAGCACTTCGTGCGGCAACGCCAGGAAGCCGCGATCGTAGAAGCCCGCGACGACGCCGGGATACTCGACGAGGTCGGCCACTTCCTCGATGAGCGCCGCATGCTCCTTCAGGTGCACCCGTCCGCCGAGCCGCCGGGCGTGGGACTCCAGCTCGCGCGCGACGCGGTCGCGCCGCTCCGAATGGTCGAGCACGACGAAGTGCTCCGACAGCCTGGCCTGGTACTCCTCGAAGCTGCGCACCTTGATCGAGCGTCCCGCGCGGCCGCTGGTCGCAAGAAAGCGATGCCCGTACGTCAGCGCTCCGGACTCCACGTCGAGCACCTGAGGGCCCGCGGCGCCTGGCGTCCGGCCGATCGTAAACGGCACGACCCGGCCCCCGTACAGGAACAGCAACCAGCGAATGGGGCGGCCGAACAGCAGCTCGCCGCGCCCGTCGTCCAGCTTCGCGTCCCAGCGCATCTGCTTTGGGAACGTGAGGTCGCGCAGGACGTCGCCGAACATCGCCGGGAGCGTATCCACAGCGCTCTTGCCCCGATGGCGCTTGTAACAGGCGAGGTACTCCCCTTTCGGCGTCATGACGCGCGAAAGATCCTCGAACGGCACTCCCTGCTTCTTCGCAAACCCCAGCGCGGCCGGAGTCGGCTTGCCGTCGGCGCCTAAGGCGGCGGACACCGGCGGTCCGCTGATCGTCTCTTCGAGGTCCTCCTGACGCTCCGCAATCTTCGCCACGCGCGCCGTCAGGCGTCGCGGCGTGCTGAAGCTCTCGATCGGCGCGCCCGGCGCGATCCGGTACTCGGCCAGCCGCGCGCCGACCCGTTCGGCAAGCTGCCGCGTCAGCGCCGGCATCCATGCGGCTGGAAGCTCCTCGACGCCGATCTCGATCAAAAGCTCTCTATCCATGTGCCGGAGTCTCGCCTTCGCCGACCCACTGCCTGGCAATCGCCACCGCCATCTGCCGCACGCGCAGGATGTAGGCGGTGCGCTCGGTCACGCCGATCCCACCGCTGGCGTCGAGCAGGTTGAACATGTGAGAGCACTTCAGGCAGTAGTCGAGCGCCGGCAGCGGCAGCTTGCTGCGCAGCAGCATCTGCGACAGGCCGTAGTACTGGTCGAACAGGTTCCGGTGGATCGCGTGCAGCTCGGCGGCTGGCATGTCGACCTGGCCGAACGCATACCTGGACTGCTCGACTTCGTCGCGATGCCGCACCTCACGGTACGTCACGCCCGGGGCCCATTCGAGATCGAAGACGTCGTCCACATCCTGCAGCGCCATCGCGAACCGTTCGAGGCCGTACGTCAGCTCGACTGAGATGGGAGCGAGATCGACGCCGCCCGCCTGCTGGAAATACGTGAACTGCGTGATCTCCTGCCCGTCGAACAGCACCTGCCAGCCGATGCCCCACGCGCCGAGCGTCGGGGACTCCCAGTTGTCTTCCTCGAAGCGCACGTCGTGCGCGCGCACGTCGATGCCGCAGGCCTCCAGGCTCTGGAGGTACAGCTGCTGTACGTCGTCGGGGGCCGGCTTCAGGATGACCTGGAACTGCAGGTGCTTGAAGAGGCGGTTGGGATTCTCCCCGAACCGGCCGTCCGCGGGCCGCCGCGACGGCTGGACGTACGCGACGTGCCAGTGTGACGGACCGAGCACGCGCAGAAATGTCTCGGGGTGCATCGTCCCGGCGCCCATTTCGATGTCGAGCGGCTGCTGAAGCAGGCAGCCCCGCGAGGTCCAGAATTCCGAGAGCTTGAAGATGAGCTGCTGCAGTGTAACCATTCGGCTCACCGGGTCTGACGCATCTCGCGCAGCACCCGGGCGGATTTCAATTCCTTCTCGAGATGCAGCCCCAACAGCCGCCCGTGCACGGTCTCGAGCTCTCGCGCTGCTCGAGCCTGCAGCGGCAGCGCCTCGAGGCGATCGGGCGCCGTAGCCCCCGCCGCCTTCAGAAATCGCAAGGCCTCGACGCCGAGTTCCGCGCCGCCCGCAGGCGCGCAGCTCCTGCAGACGAACACATCGTCGCGCGGCGGCATCACCGCGCCGTTCACCAGCGGCTCTCCGCATCCCGGGCACGACACGAGCGACGGGTAGACGCCCTGCAGCCGCAGAATCCAGAACTCGAAGTAGCGTGCGAGCGGCTCGATCGCCGCGCCGCCAGCGATCGCCTCCGTCACCGAACAGCCCAGGCGATACAGCCGCTCGTCGGCGTGCGCCTCAGGGGCCCACTCGTCGATCAGCTCCGCGAAATACCCGACATGCCCCAGCGCCTCGCCGTTCGATCCCGACAGCGGCGAGCGGGTCGGCTCGACGTAGTTGATGCGGACCAGATCGCGCTGCTCGCGTTCGTAGTACGCGACGCCCGCCCGCGTCATCGGCTCGAGGGCGCCGATGAACTTCGATCGGACCCGGCGCGCCCCGTTGGCGATCCCCCGCTTCTTGCCCCGATCGCGGGTCAGGAACACCACGATGCGATCCGCTTCACCCAGCTTGTAGGTGCGCAGGATCAGGGACTCTGAAGTGTAAACAGGCATTCAGCCTTCAGACGTCATCCTTCAGACTTTTCGAATGCTCATTCTACCCCGGGTGGTGCAGATACTTGATGAACAGCGTCGCCAGCCCGAGGAACGAAAAGAAGCCAAACATGTCGGTCAGCGTCGTGATGAAAACGGCCGACGCCAGCGCCGGATCCACTTTCATCGCCCGCAGCGCCAGGGGAATGATGGTTCCGGCCGTCGCGGCGACGAACATGTTGATGATCATCGCCATCGCCAGGATGCCCGCGAGGATCCGATCGCCGTTGAACAGCCACACGACGACGGCGCCCACGATCCCGCAGGCGATCCCGTTCCCGATACCAACCGCGGCTTCCTTGAACAGGGCTTTTCGCGAGTTGCTCCACGTGAGCTCGCCCAGCGCAATTCCCCGGACGATCACCGTCAACGTCTGGGTCGCCGCGTTGCCGCCCATGCCGGCCACGACGGGCATGAAGACGGCGAGCGCGACGACCGCGTCGATCGTCTTCGTGAACAAGGCGACCACCGAGGCCGCGAGAAAGGCCGTCGCGAGATTGACGAGGAGCCACGGCAGCCGCTTCCGCAGCGACTCGGACGCCTTGGTGAATACCCGGTCGTCCCCTCCTACGCCGGCGAGCCGGTAGACGTCCTCGGTGGCTTCGTCCTTGATGACGTCGATGACGTCATCGACCGTGATGACGCCGACGAGCTTGTTCTCTTCGTCGACGACGGGTATCGCGAGGAGGTTGTACGACGCGACCTGCCGCGCGACCTCCTCCTGATCCATGTCGGCCCGCACGCTGATCAGATCGGTCGTCATGATCCGCTTCAGCGGCGTGTCGGGCGAGACGAGGAGCAGGCGGCGCAACGACACCACGCCGACGAGATGCCGGCGCGCGTCGATGACGTACAGGTAGAAGACGACTTCGACGTCCCGCGATCCCTGAACGGCGGTGATCGACTCCCCCGCGGTCATGTCCTCGGCGAGGGCGAAGACCTTCGGGTTCATGATGCGGCCGGCCGTCTGCTCCTTGTACTCGAGCAGGTCGCCGACGTCGCCGCCCGCCGGGCGCTTCTGGATCAGTTCCAGCACCGCGGCGGCAAGCACTTCGGGAAGGTAGTCGATCACCGCGGCCGCATCGTCTGACGGCAGGTCCTGCGTCAGCTTGACGATCTCTTCGGCGGATCGCTCGGCGAGGAGCTTGGCGCCCGCTTCGGGACCCAGCTCGCTCAAGCCTTCCATCGCAAGACGGGGGTTGCGTTCGGCGAGCAGTGTGAACGCGGAGTGGCGTGCCTTGTCGGGAAGCTCCGAGAACAGCTGCGCAAGGTCAGCCGGGCGCTGCTTCTGAAGCAGGTTCACCAGGTTGGCCGTCGCCCCCATGCGCATGAGCCGCTTCACGGAGTCGAGCACGACATCGAGCTTGCGCTGGGGCATAGGCAGTCAGTCGAT
>CAYZBZ010000157.1:0-3105 GCA_964476725.1 uncultured Vicinamibacterales bacterium | reverse complement strand
CGCTTTCTTTCACCGTGTACTTCGCAAGACCGATCGTCATCGCCGCGATTCTCTTGAGCCGCGCGAGCTCCTCCCTGAACCCTTCGTCGCCGTCCTCGGCACGCCGATGTCGTCGAGCACGCGGTCGTTGTCCCGCCATGCGGCGTTTACCTTGACCCGCAGGTCCAGAAACACCTTCGTGCCGAAGAACCTCTCGAGATCGAGGCGCGCCTCGGTGCCGATCCGCTTGATCATTTCGCCGGCGCGGCCGATCACGATCGGCTTCTGGGACTCGGTCTCGACGAAGATCGTGCAATACAGCCGCAGGATCCGCTCGCGCTCCGTCTCGTCGAACTCGTCGACGACGACGGCAGTCGAGAACGGCAGCTCCGCGTGGGTGTGCTGCAGCACCTTCTCCCGCACCGTCTCGGCGACCAGCGTCCGCTCCGGCTGATCGGTCAGGTAGTCCTCAGGAAATCCTGGCTGACCCTCCGGCATCTGCTCCAGCAGCACGCGCTCGAGGCGCTCGACTCCGTCGCCGGTTGCGGCCGACACCGGGACGATCGCCGCGAAGTCGTGCCACTGCTGGACCTGCTCCATCAACGGCAGGAGTTTCGCCTTGGCCACGAGGTCGATCTTGTTGAGCACCAGAACGGCGGGCGTCTTCAGCCCCTTCAGGAGGTTCGAGACGTACTCGTCTCCATGTCCCGGCCGGGTCGACGCGTCGAAGATCAGCGCGACGACGTCTACTTCGCGAAGCGTCTCCACGGCCGCGTCGACCATCCGAACGTTGAGCCGGTGCAGAGGACGATGGATCCCGGGCGTGTCGACGAACACGACCTGCCCATCTTCGTAGTTCTTCACCGCCAGAATCCGGTTCCTTGTCGTCTGCGGCTTGTCCGAGACAATGGCCACCTTCGTGCCGATGATGCGGTTCAGCAGCGTGGATTTGCCGGCATTGGGACGGCCGATGAGAGAGGCGAAACCGGTCTTCATCGCTCGAGGTTCAGCATTCCGCGCTCGGCCGAGTTGGCGGGCACCGCCGGGCGGACGCGCACCTTGTGAATGCGGCGTCGCTCGGCTTCGAGCACTTCCACAACGAGCCCGTCGAGCTCGAACGTCTCCCCCACGGCAGGCACGCGGCCCACGCGGGTGAGCACGTACCCGCCGACGGTTTCGAAGCCTTCCGGCTCGATCTCGACGCCCAGCCGGTCGCGAACCTCGTCAATGTTCACCTTGGCGCTGAACACGAACGACCCGCGGCCTTCGTCCACGATGGGCTCCGTTTCGACGTCGTACTCGTCACGGATCTCGCCGACGATCTCTTCCAGCAGATCCTCGATCGTGACCAGCCCCGCGGTGCCGCCGTACTCGTCGACCACGATCGCGATCTGGACCTGCTTGCGCTGGAACTCCTTCAGCATCTCGAGCACACGCTTGGTCTCGGGCACGAACGTCGCCGGCCGGACCAGACGCTCCAGGTCCGGCTGCAGACGCATGCTGCCGGATTCGGCGTCCGTCAGCCGGATCAGATCCTTCACGAAGACCATGCCGACGATGTTGTCGAAGTTCTCCTTGTAGACCGGAATGCGCGAGTATTCCTGTTCGCGGAAGAGCACGCGCAGCTCGTCGAGGGTCGCGTCGGCGCGAATCGCGATGATGTCGGGACGCGGGGTCATGACCTCGCGCACGAGCGTCACGCCGAAGTCGACGATCGACTGGAGCAGCCGGCGCTCGTCCCCTTCGATCAGCCCCGGCTCTTCCCCCGTCTCGAGGTGCGCGTTGGCCGCTTCGCCGCTCTTGTCGTCCTCCGCCGTGCCGTTGATGCTGTTCGCTTCGCGACGTTCCGCGGCAATCAGCCGTACGAGCCCGCCCGTGAGCGGATGCAGAAAGCGCGCGGCGACGTCGAACGGCGGCAGCAGCACCTCGAGCACGCGCTCGGGATTGCGACGGACGATGAGCATCGGCAGGACGTGCTCGCAGACGAGGATGAAGATCGCGACGAAGACCAGCAGCATCCCGATCGACTGGAAGCCGGTGCGGCCGGTCAGGATGGCGACGCACATGGTCGCGAACGAGAAGATCACCCCGAGCAGCAGCCTCGCGGGCACGAACAACTCGATCGGATCATCCAGGTAGAAGCCCAGCCGGTCGCTGCGGCCGCCGCGCTCGGCCATCAGGCGCAGCGACAGCCGCATCAGCGCGCTGAACGCGGTTTCGATCGTGCCGACGTACACGGCGGCGATCGCGAGGAGGAAGAGAAGAAGGGGGGTCATGTCCGACGGGACCGCTCCATCAGCCCGGAGGCCAGGCCGCCCTTCCGGCGCAGCCGCGCTTCCACACGCGCCATCCGGCCGCCATCGTCCCTGGCGTCGTGGTCGTAGCCGAGGAGGTGCAGCAGCCCATGGAGCGCAAGGACCCGCAGCTCGGTCGCGTAGCTCTGTCGGGCCTCACGCGCCTGGCGGCGCGCGACCCCTGTGGCAATGACGATGTCCCCGAGAAACCCGTCAGCCGAATCGGGAAGCGGCTGCGACCCGCGATCTGCCGGGAACGACAGCACGTCCGTCGGCGCGTCCTTGTGGCGGTACTGGCGGTTGAGCTTGCGGACGCGCGCGTCGGTGACCAGCGCGAGCGCGACCTCGCCGCGCGCGCGCGCCGGCGCAACTGCGCCAAGCCATCGGGCCAGCCCGCCATCACGTACCGGGCGGCCTCGGCCGTCCGACACCATCACGCTCAGGCCTCCGCTGAAGCTTCGGCCAGGCTCGCCAAAGCGCCGCAGGCGCGACGGCGGCAGGCGTTTACTGTCGGGATCCACCGTAAGCTTCGTACGCCTTGACGATCTGCTGCACGAGAGGATGACGGACAACGTCCTTCTCGTCAAAGTGCACGAACGAGATGCCTTCGACGTTGCCAACCACCTTCATGGCCTCGACCAGGCCCGAGGCGCGCGCGGCGGGGAGATCGATCTGCGTGATGTCCCCGGTGATCACCGCCTTGGAGCCGAAGCCCAGACGCGTGAGGAACATCTTCATCTGCTCGGACGTGGTGTTCTGGGCCTCGTCCAGAATGACGAACGCGTCGTTGAGCGTCCGGCCGCGCATGAATGCGATCGGCGCGACCGCGATC
>CAYZBZ010000156.1:0-9312 GCA_964476725.1 uncultured Vicinamibacterales bacterium | reverse complement strand
GATTCACCAGGCACTTCGAGATCGAAACGTACACGTGGGACGTGCTGCCCGCGGGGCTGAAGATCGATGTGCTCGATTCCATCGGCCGCGAGTTTGAATGGGTGCTGCAGCACCTGCGTCCCGGCGGGAGAAACGGGAGGATGGGAGACAAATAGCCCCCGGTAATTCCGACTCAGAGCCGGGTCGTTCGTTCGATTTGGAAACGATGCGGAGCAGGTCGACAGAGGTCAGATAAAACGCTGCGCAGGCCGGCGACAGGGTGCGTCGTCCTAAATGGCGACGCACCGCGTTTCTGAGGACGATAAGCCGAAGCAGCGTTTTTCCGGCCTGCGGAGCGGTTTTCGAATCGAATGAACGACTCGGCTCCGCAGCATTCATGAACCCGGGGTTAGTGATTTCGCACCGGCAAGCATGCAGAAAACGGTCGTCCTCAACGTCGTCGGTCTCACGCCAACGCTCATCGGCCCATCGATGCCGGCGCTGTCCGTGTGGGCGCGCGACGGCGTCGTGGCCCGAATCAAATCGGCGTTTCCCGCCGTCACGTGCACCGCGCAGGCCGACTATCTGACCGGCCGGTACCCGGAGACACACGGCATCGTCGGCAACGGCTGGTACGCGCGCGAGGACGCGGAAGTCAAATTCTGGAAGCAATCCAACGGGCTCGTGCAGGCCCCCAAGATCTGGGAGACGGCGCGCGCGGTCGATCCGTCGTTTACGTGCGCGAACCTGTTCTGGTGGTTCAATATGTATTCCACGGCGGATTACTCGGTGACGCCGCGGCCCATGTATCCGGCGGATGGCAGAAAGGTGCCCGACGTCTACACGACGCCGCCGGAGCTGCGCGACCGGCTGCAGAGCGCGCTCGGGACGTTTCCGCTGTTCGAGTTCTGGGGCCCGAGGGCCGGGATTCGATCGACGCAGTGGATCGCCGACGCCGCCAGGCGTGTTGAACAGGAGTTCAACCCGACCCTGACGCTGATCTACCTGCCGCACCTCGACTACAACCTCCAGCGCGTCGGGCCAGGAGATCCGGCCGCGGCCGCCGACCTGCGGCAGGTGGACGAGGTCTGCGGCGATCTGATCCGCCACTACGAATCGCGCGGAGCGCACGTCATCGTCCTCTCCGAGTACGGACTGCGCGACGTGTCCTCCCCCATCCATCTCAACCGCGTGCTGCGCGAGCATGGACTGATCGCCGTCCGTGAAGAGCTGGGTCTCGAGATGCTCGATCCTGGCGCCAGCGCCGCGTTTGCCGTGGCGGATCATCAAGTGGCGCACGTGTACGTCAACGACCCGGCAAAGGCGAACGAGGTTCGCGCCATTGTCGAGGGGACTCCCGGCGTCCAGACGGTGCTCGACAATGCCGGCAAGCGCGCGCACCACATCGACCACGCGCGGGCCGGCGATCTGATTGCGGTCGCCGATCCCCAGGCGTGGTTCACGTACTACTTCTGGCTGGACGATCGGCGCGCGCCGGACTTCGCACGGACCGTGGAGATCCATCGCAAGCCCGGCTACGATCCGGTGGAGCTGTTCCTGGATCCCTCGATTCGGGTCCCGGCGCTGACGGTTGGCTGGAAGCTGCTGAAGCGTTCCGCCGGCCTGCGCTCGCTGCTCGACGTAATCCCGCTCGACGCGTCGCTCGTCAAAGGCTCCCACGGACGGCAGACCGGCTGGGACGAGGACGGACCCGTATTCATCAGCCGGCGGAAGGATCTCGTGCCGGCGCGGGTGACGTCAGTTGACGTCCACGACTTGATATTGAGGCACTTGCGGGATTCCTAGCCCATTCCTAGCCCCGGACGGACCAAGATTATCGTGTGTCCCGCGAGTTGTTCGAGAAGTATTCTATCCAGCTTCAATCAAGGGCGCTCAATCGCTCGGCTGTCACAAACTTCCTGCGAGGTCGTCTTGGTCGCAACTAGGAAGATCCACGTCGTGAGAAGTGGACACATGCCGGCACCAGAACGTCGCCGCCGATCGCGCCTTGCAGCCGCCCTGGTAATTGCGCTTCTTTTGATCCACTGCGCTGGAATCGCCGCCGCGCAAAGATCGCGAGAGTTCTCGGCCAGGGTTGTCCGAGTTATCGACGGTGACACCATTGACGTCTTAAATGGGCGTACAGTCCGCGTGAGACTTGAAGGCATCGACTGTCCCGAGCCGAAGCAGCCATTCAGCCAGGTAGCGCGCAACTTCACTCGGCAGCTGCTGTTTGATCAAACGGTGATTGTCCATCCCGTCGCAACTGATCGTTATGGCAGGACGGTGGCGAGGGTGTTAGTTGCGGGGAAGGACGCGAGCGTCGAGCTCGCACGCGCCGGACTCGCTTGGCATTACACGGACTACTCCTCCGACCCAGTTCTGGCCGCTGCGGAAGCGGGTGCGCGCACAGCGCGGCGTGGTCTTTGGCTCGATCCTCATCCAAGTCCCCCGTGGGTGGCACGGCGCGCGCCAGGGCCGGCGTCGCTTCAGCGGAGCCCTCCGAGCGTCACGGGGCCGTTTCACGGCAACACGCAGAGCCACGTGTTCCACGCTGTGACATGCAAGAACTACGCGTGCCGTAACTGCACCGTGGTCTTTAGAACAGTTGCGGAAGCGGAGGCGGCTGGCTACCACGCCGCCGGTGACTGCCTGCGGACATCCCGATAGGGCTGCCAGTCTTCGTTCAGCGGCTGATTCCATTGGCGGATGCGCTGTAAGGTCCATTGCGTAAGGTCCGGCGCTTGACACGAAACGTGACCTGCGGCCAGACTCGCTCGTTCCGGCGCCCTTGGGCTGAAGCGCGAAAACAGGTGAACATTCATGACGATGGCGACGCATCGGGTCGAGCGCGTATTCGGCGCGCTGGACGCATTCCGGATCGAGGTGCCTTCGTGGGGCTTCGCGAACACCGGCACGCGATTCGGGAAGTTTCTCCAGCCAGCGGCTGCGAGCACGATCGAAGAGAAGTTCAGCGACGCCGGCCACGTGCACGCGCTGACCGGGATCTGCCCCACGCTCGCGCTGCACGTCCTCTGGGACTTCGAAGACGGACTCGCCAGCGTTGACGAGGTCGCCCGGCTGGGCGAGCGCTGCGGCATCCGTCCCGGCTCCATCAATCCGAACCTGTTCCAGGATCAGAGTTATAAATTCGGGTCGTTCGGTAATCCGGACGCCGCCGTGCGAAACCGCGCGCTGGCGCATTCGCTGGACAGCGTGCAGATCGCCCGCCGGCTGAACTGCCGCGACATCTCCATGTGGTTCGCTGACGGATCGAACTACCCGGGCACCGCGAACATCCGCCTTCGCAAGCAGTGGTTCGAGGAAGGCCTGCAGGCCCTGCACGCGAAGCTCGGTCCCGATCAGCGGCTGCTCGTCGAATACAAGCCGTTCGAGCCCGCCTTTTACCACACCGACATCGCCGACTGGGGGATGGCGCTGCTGCTCTCGCGCGCCGCCGGCCCGCAGGCCCGTGTGCTCGTGGACACAGGCCACCACTACCTGTCGCAGAACATCGAGCAGATCGTCTCGTGGCTGCTCGCCGAGGGCATGCTCGGCGGGTTCCACTTCAACGACCGGCGCTATGCAGACGACGACCTGACTCTCGGATCCGTCGACCCGTATCAGATCTTCCGGATCTTCCACGAGATTCTGTTCTTCGAGTGGGAAATGGGGGCGCGCGCCGACATTGCCTACATGATCGACCAGAGCCACAACCTCAAGGGGAAGATCGAGGCGATGATCCAGACGGTCACCGTCGCGCAGGAGCTCTATGCGAAGGCCGCGCTCGTGGACTACGAGCGGCTCGCCGCCGCGCAGTCCCGCGCCGAGCTGGTGAAGGCCGAATCGCTGTTGCAGGATGCGTTCGCGACCGACGTCAGGCCGGTCATCCAGGAGTGGCGCGCGTCGAAGCGGCTCCCGAGGGATCCGATGGAGGCGTTCGGCCGGAGCGGCTATCTCGAGCGGATCACGGCCGAGCGCGCAGGCAAGAACGCGGCAAGCGCGTCGTCATACGCATAGCGCGCGATGTACTTCCGCGCCGTCTTCTCGCCCTAGTGCGGCGTGCTCGTGACGTGCTCCCGCAGGATGTCGCGCCCGAAGTCGCCGTCGAAGTCGCGCCACACCGAGTGCACGTGGTTGCCGTTGTTCTGCGTGTTGTCGTACTCGATCAGGAACGTCGGTCCCTGGACCCGGTAGTAGTGCTTCTGCCCGACCTCTACCGGGCCCGCCCAGGCAAACGTGATCTTGTCGAGGCCGGCGGTCCGAAGCCGTGCCATCCGTTCCGACGCGATATCGGCCGCCATCGTCGCCGTGTAGGCGTCGACGACCTTCATCAGCAGAGTGCGCTGTTCGGGCTTCATCGCCGAGGCCGCCAGGCCCGTGGGGGTCAGCGGATCGACTTTGACCGTCGTCATCGTGGCGATGTCGTTCGGCGCGACGTCTGCCAGCGTCGCGGCGGTGCGCTGCGAGGGATCGAGCGCCATCAGGAGCGCGCGGGCAGTGTCCTCGCGCGTGCCCAGGAGACGCAATCCTTTCTGCGGTCCTTCGACCCTGACTTCGGCAGGGTTCGATCCAAAAAAGGCCGGCGAGCTCGCGATCGCCGAACCGTTGGCGATCGTGAAGTGCAGAGAGAGATGGTGCCCTTCGACGCGCCAGCCCCAGTTGCCCTTCGCCACAGGCGTGCCGAACACGCTGAAGAAATACAGCTCGGGGTCGCGGACATTCGTGCCGTTCGTCTCGATCGCCTTGAGCACGGTCTCGAGATCCATGATGCCCGTTGTGGTCAGGTACCCCGGCTGGCTGAGGCCGGTCTTGAGCAGCTCGCGTGCGAGCCCACGCTGGGGCTCGGTCATCGTCTTGATCGGCAGCCCGTGGCGCGGAAACATGTTCGTCGGGATGAAATGCCACCGCGTCAGCTCCTCGGAGTCGATGGCAAACGAGGCCTGCTGGCGCTGCTCGGGCGTCAATCCATCGAGAAATCGTTTCGCGGCGGAGGCCATGCTCGACGCTGACCGCTCCGATGCCACGGTGATGCCGGCGAGCCAGGCCGTGACAACAGCGACGACGAGCACGAGGCGGGAGCGTCTGAGGCGGTTCATACCTGGCCCTTTCTCGGGAATCGGACGACCGTTTGCACGGGAGAACTTAGCACGTTCGCATCACAGCTGCCAGCTACCAGCTACCAGCCATCAGCTGGAATATTCGTTTCTCTGTTTCCTCCGTTAACTCTGTGGTGAAAAACTACTCACCGACAGAGCTCGTGGGCGCGAGCAACACGTTGATCGCCTCGATCTCGTCCCGGCTCACCGTGTGCTCCATTCCGGGATAGATGCGCTCGTCGACCGTCGCTCCGAGACGGCGGAAGACCTCCGCGGACTCGCGAACCCGCTCCATCGGAATGTGCGGGTCGATGTCGCTGCACCCGAGGAAAGTGGGCGTGCCGTCGAATGAGCCGCGATAGTCACGTGGCGTGCCGGGAGGTCCGATCAGGCCGCCGCTCAGGCCGACCACGCCGCGGTAGCGTCGCGCGTGGCGCGCGGCGAACTCGAGCGTGAGGCAGGCGCCTTGCGAAAAACCCAGGATCACCACCCGGTCCGCCGGAACACCCTGTTCTCCCGCGGCGTCCACCAGCGCGCCGATCACGCGAAGTCCGGAGCTGATACCGGGCTCATTCTGATGGATCGGCGTCAGGAACGAATATGGGTACCACGTCTGCCCGGCGGCCTGCGGCGCGAGGTACGCGATGTCGTCTGTCGCGTCAAACTGGTCCGCGAGGCCGAGCATGTCGGTGGCCGAACCGCCGCGGCCGTGCACGAGAATCACCACGAGCCGCGCGTGCGCGAGGAACGGACCTCGCCGGATCACCGGCTGCCCGGCATGTGGATCGCCTGTCGTCTCTCTCATCGATGTCATCTTCCCGCAAAGGTCAGACGTTCTAACGCAACGCGATGAGCGCGCGCGCGAGACGCCGGAACATCAGTCTCGGCGGCCGTGCGGTCGTTCCGACCGCCGCATATGGCGAAGATGCCATTGCTGTCTATTCTCCGCTGTCGCGGGATGAATCCGCACGGGAAGCGTCGAGATGGAAGACTTCGCGAAGCTCCAGCCCCACGGGACTGTCGTCGGCGTTGGTCGGCATCAACTCGCGCATGTGACGCCACCATCGCCGGCACACGTCAGTGGCGGCCACCGCAGCCCATCGGTCTTCGCTTTCGAGCTCCACGTACCCGAACAGCTCGTTGGTGGACGGGTCGAGGTAGATCGAATACGTACGCACGCCATGCGCAATCAGCGTGTCCTCCAACTCACGCCAGATCGGTTGGTGCCGTCTGGCGTACTCCGCCTCGCAGCCGGCGAACACGGACATCCGGAATGCCTTGCGAACCATGTCAGCCATTTCGAATCCTCTCAGTCGAACGGCGTGCCGGCGTAGTTTTCCGCGAGGCTTGTCATCGCGGCGCGCGAGCCGACCAGGTACTCGAGCTCGGCGATCTGCCGCCGGTGATCGAACGGATTGTCGCTGTCCGAGCGGTGCAGCATGGACGTCATCCACCAGGAGAACCGTTGCGCCCGCCAGGTGCGGCGCGAGCCTCGGTCCGAATACTCGCCGAGCAGCGTGTCCGACCGCGACTCGTAGAAGGCCGACAGCGCGGCGGCGAGCCGGTGGACGTCCGCCATCGCGAGGTTGAGGCCCTTGGCGCCGGTCGGCGGCACGATATGGGCTGCGTCGCCGGCGAGAAAGAGCCGGCCGTACCGCATCGGCTCGGCGACGACACTCCGCATCGGGGTCACCCCCTTCTGCGTGATCGGCCCCTCGTTCGGGCGCCATCCGTCGGTGGTCTGCAGGCGCGTGCCCAGCTCCGACCAGATTCGCTCGTCAGGCCACCGCGCGATGTCTTCGTCCGGCGCGCACTGCAGGTACAGCCGCGTGACCTGCGGCGATCGCATGCTGAACAGCGCGAATCCGCGCTCGTGCAGGCTGTACACGAGCTCGTCGGATGCAGGTGCGGCATTCGCGAGGATGCCGAGCCACGCGAACGGGTAGATCCGCTCGTAGATGGAGATATGCGACGAAGGAATGGATGGCCGGCAGATCCCGTGAAACCCGTCGCACCCGGCGATGAAGTCACACGCCAGTTCCTGGTCCCGTCCGTCCTTGCGGAACCGCACCTTCGGCAGGGTGGAGTCGAGCCCCTCGACGCCGACGTCGCTGACCTCGAAGAGCAGCGGCCGGCCGCTCTCCACCCGCGCCGCGATCAGATCCTTGACGACCTCGTTCTGCCCATATACGGTGATGGCCCGGCCACCCGTCAGCCCCTCCATGTCGATTCGGTGCCGCATGCCGTTGAACGCGATGTGGATGCCGCCGTGCCGCATCCCTTCGCGCGCGAGCCGCTCCCCGACGCCGACGCCGTTCATCAGATCGACCGTGCCCTGCTCCAGCACACCCGCGCGCACGCGCTCGATGACGTGCTCCTGCGACCAGATCTCGATGATGACGGAGTCGATGCCGTGTAGATTCAGGAGATGCCCGAGCATCAGTCCGGCGGGACCGGCGCCGACGATGCCGACTTGCGTTCGGACGGTGATCATGACGGGGTTCAAGGTTCAGGGGTTCAATCGCGAATTGTCGCACGCCCGCCTGAGCGGGTACACTGCGAACTTCACTTATGAGTGAGTTCCTCAGCCTGACAGAGGCCGTTCGGCGCATGGTCCATCCGGGTGACCGCGTCGCGCTCGAGGGCTTCACGCATCTCATTCCGTTTGCGGCCGGGCACGAGATCATCCGGCAGCGGATCCGCGATCTGACGCTGATCCGGATGACCCCCGATCTGCTGTACGACCAGATGATCGGCAGCGGCTGCGCGCGCAAGCTGATGTTCTCGTGGGGCGGCAACCCGGGCGTCGGGTCTCTGCACCGTTTCCGCGACGCGGTCGAACGGGGCTGGCCGAATCCGCTCGAGATCGAGGAGCACAGCCACGCCGCCATGGCGCATGGCTACGCGGCCGGCGCGGCCGGGATGCCGTGCGCGATGTTCCGCGGCTACCGCGGATCCGACCTGCCGCATGTCAACCCGAACATCCGGTTCGTGCCCTGCCCGTTCACCGGGGAGCCGCTGGCATGCGTCCCGGCGATCCGGCCCGACGTGACGATCATTCACGCGCAGAAAGCGGACCGCGCGGGCAACGTGCTCGTCATGGGCATCATCGGCGTGCAGAAGGAAGCGGCGCTCGCCGCCGCACGCACGATCGTGACCGTCGAGGAGATCGTCGACGATCTCGGCACCACCGGCACCAACGCCGTCGTCCTGCCGTCGTGGGTGATCGGGGCGATCGTGGCCGTGCCCGGCGGCGCCCATCCATCGTACGCGCACGGCTACTACGCCCGCGACAACGCATTTTACCTCGCCTGGGACGCCATCGCGCGCGATCGCGCCACGTTCCAGGCGTGGATGCAGCAGCACGTACTTGGTGAACCTTAAAACTGAACCCGGAACCCGGAACTCGGCACCCGGAACCTAGTAAATGCTTTACAGTGCCTCGGAGATGATGACCGTCGCTGCCGCGCGCGCGCTCGGCAACGACGACATCTGTTTCGTCGGCATCGGGCTGCCTTCGGCTGCCTGCAATCTCGCGCGGCTCACCCATGCGCCGCGGCTCCGTCTCGTGTACGAGTCCGGCACGCTCGAGACGAAGCCGGCTGTGCTGCCGCTGTCCATCGGCGACGGCGAGCTGTGCGAGACGGCCCTGACGACGGTCTCCGTCCCCGAGATGTTTCAGTACTGGCTGCAGGGAGGCCGCATCTCCGTCGGGTTCCTTGGCGGCGCGCAGGTCGATCGCTTCGGCAACCTGAACAGCACGGTGATCGGGGACTACCGCAGGCCCAAGGTGCGCCTTCCGGGCAGCGGCGGAGCGACCGAGATCGCCACCGGCTGCGGGCGCATCTACGTCATGATGCGTCAGAACCCGCGCGCGTTCGTCGCGAAGCTGGACTTCATGACGACGCTCGGTCACGGTCCGACGGGGCGGGAGCGCCGGCAGATGGGGATTCCGACCGAGGGACCGGCGCTCATCGTCACGGACTTGTGCACGATGAAGCCGGATCCGGAGACGAAGGAATTCGAGGTGGCGAGCCTGCACCCCGGCATCACGCGCGAACAGGCGCGCGACAGCACCGGGTGGGAGCTGCGCTTCGCCGCGCACGTCGACGAGACGCCTCCGCCCGATCCGCAGGAGCTCGAGCGGCTGCGCGACCTGAACGCCCGGACCGCGCGCGCGCACGGCACGCCGGCCGTCGAGTGAAGGACCGCCCTGACGCTGGTTCGTCGGCTC
>CAYZBZ010000155.1:0-9372 GCA_964476725.1 uncultured Vicinamibacterales bacterium | reverse complement strand
ATCGAGGTCGATAAGCTGAAGGACAACCTGTTCGTCCTGAAAGGCGGCGGCGGCAACACGGCCGCCTTCGTCACGGCGAACGGCGTCGTCGTCGTGGACACCAAGCTCCCGGGCTGGGGACAGCCGCTGCTCGACAAGATCAAGACACTCACCGAGAAGCCGGTGACGACGATCATCAACACGCACACACACTTCGATCACGTGAGCGGCAACGTGGAGTTCCCGGCCACGGTCGAAGTCATCACACACGAGAACACGAAGGCGTACATGGATCAGGCCAATCCGGTGTACGGCCTGCAGACCGGTCCCCAGACGAACCTCTTCAAACAGCATGCCGGCAAGGGGATGCCCAAGCGGACGTTCAAGGACAGCCTGAGCGTCGGCAGCGGCGCAGAGCAGATCGATCTCCATTACTTCGGCCCGGCGCATACCGGCGGCGACGCGTTCGTGGTCTTCACCGCGGCGCGCGTGATGCACGTGGGAGACACGATGCCGACCCGAGACATGCCGATCATGGACAAGAACAACGGCGGCACGGGCGTCGGGTACGCCGAGACCATCGCGAAGGCGGCTCGCACGAAGGACGTGGACACCATCATCAACGGCCACAACCCGACGACGATGACGCCCGCGGACCTGGCCCTCTACTCGGAGTTCATCGCGGACTTCGTGACGTTCGTCCAGGACGCGAAGAAGGCCGGCAAGACCGTGGACGGCGTCGTGAGCACCTGGAAGGTGCCGGCGAAGTACACGGGCTACAACACGCCCAACGAGTCGCGTGTGCGCGCGGACGCGCAGGTGATATGGGACGAGACGAAGTAGTGCGTCCGTAATCGTGGTCCTTGTTCAGTTTGGCTTGGTGTTGCGTGACGCGGCCGATGGAGGCGCCTCCTTATGTGATCGTCTACGGTGGGGCCGCGTTGATCTTGGGGCTTCTGGTGGGGCTGTTCTTGCGCATGACAGCAGTGCTGGTTCTCAAGTTCCACGCATCGGCGGCTGGCTAACGTCGCGCTTGCAGCCGATGACGGCTGGCGAGATGAGCCACTGCGTCTGAAGCGCCGCCTTACCCGGCTCGCACGCATGACCGACAAGACAACGCCGAAGCCTCACGCGCGATCGCCGTTCTCGCCGAGCCGGCCGACGGGCCGGCTCCTCATCTCCGCGGTGCTCGGGGTGATCACTTTCGCGTGGCTCACGCCGTCGCGGATCGAGTGGTCGGTCCGCGCGATCGCCGGATGGGATGTGGCCTCGCTCGCGCTCCTGGCGTTCGCCTGGACCATCATCCTCCGCGCCGACGCCAAGGAGACGAGGCGGCGCGCCGACGAAGACGATCCCGGGCGCCACATGGTGTTCGTCGTCGCGCTCGTAGCGAGCCTGATCAGCCTGTTCGCAGCTACGGTCGTCCTGCGCAGGGTCAGGGCCTTCCCGGGCGCCGAGGCGGCGATGTGGACGCTGCTCACGCTCGCTGCGGTGGCGCTGTCGTGGGCCGTGACTCACACCGCGTACACGCTCAGGTACGCACACCTGCATTACCGAGGGAACAGGAACCACGACAAGAGCCCGGACGGTGGCCTCCAGTTCTGTGGCACGAAGGAGCCGTCGGACATCGATTTCGCCTACTTCGCGTTCACGATCGGCATGTGCTTCCAGGTGTCGGACGTCGTCGTGAGGTCGACGGGGATGCGTCGCGAGGTGCTGGTCCACGCCGTGCTCTCGTTCGTCTACAACACCGTGATCCTCGCGCTCGCCCTGAACCTCGTATTTGGTCTGATGTCATGAGCCAGAAACCCGCCCTGGTAGCCGTGCTGTTTACCTGCGCGCTGACGGCCTCCGTCGGAGGCTTGGTGCCGGCGAAGCCGGAAGTGTCGATCCGGATCGACTCGCCCATGGCCACCCCGCGATGGGCCCGGCTCGAGCGGCAGCTCCTTGCCGACAACGTTCCCGCCTGCAGGGAATTCTTCAGGAAATACTTCGACGACCGCGGCTACCTGCAGTGCTTCGTGCGCTGGGGGGCGAATGACGGCCCGGACGACGCCTTCGAGAACTTCAACCACTGGCCTGAGCTGCACGCGCTGGGCGCAGGCGATGAAGTCCTGCAGATGTTCTCGAAGGGTCACGAGGGACTGCTCAAACAGTACGCCGAGGCCAGGACGACCGATGTGCCGATCGCCCGGCAGGGAATGTACTACAAGGAATTCATCGTCCAATCCGACTGGATGCACCACGGCGAAGGGCTGCAGCTCTTCAATCGCATGGGCTTGTCGATCCCGGCGGATGCGAAATACCAGGCACGCGCCAGGCGGTTTGCGGGGTTCTACATGGCGGAGGATCCCGAAGCCCCCAACTACGACCCGGTGCACAAGATCATCCGCAGTATGCAGAACGGCAGCCGCGGGCCGATGCTCCGAAAGGCAACGCCCCTCGACTGGGTCGGCGATCCGTTTGATGTCAGGGGATTCGATGCCCTGCACGGCGAATCGACGTTCCAGCAGTTCCTGGCCCACTATGAGGAATATGGCGATGTGGTCGGCGACCACTTTCTCAATCTTGTCGCCACCACGATGCCGATGAACGCCTATCTTCTCGCCGGCGAGCCCAAGTACAAGAAGTGGCTCGTCGAGTACATGGACGCGTGGCTGCATCGAATGACGCGGAACGGCGGCATCATCCCCAGCTTCGTCGATCTGGACGGCAGCATCGGCGGCCCGGGGGGCACATGGTGGAAGAACGCCTATGGCTGGGGATTCAGCCCGGTGAATCCGGTGACCGGCCGCCGCGAAGACCGTAATCGGATCCCGCGGGCCCTGGTGGGATTCAACAACGCCCTGCTCGTCACCGGCGATCAGAAGTACGTCGATGCGTGGCGCAACATGATGGACGGCGTGAATTCACATGCGCGCGAGATCGATGGGCGCAAGCAGTATCCCACGATGTACGGCGCCGAGGGGTGGTACGGCTGGCGGGATGCTCCGTGGAACGTCGGCGCGCTGGAGGTCTGGTACTGGTCGCAGAAGCCGCAGGACCGGGAGCGCATCGGCCGGAGCGCCTGGGTCGATTTTCTTCAGGGGCAGAACCCGGCGTATCCCGAGCAGGCCCTCGAACGCGATCTGAACGCGATCCAGCAGCGGCTGAGCGCCGTTCGCCGCGATACATCCACGCCGGACAGACGCCTGGCCGACAACATGCTCGACTACAATCCCGCGGCGACGGAGTCGATGGTGCAATTGATGTGGGGCGCTTTCTTGCCCGGCCGTGAGGGCGGGCTGTTGAACGCCCGCCTTCGCTATTTCGATCCGGATCGAGAGCGAGCCGGCGTGCCTGAAGACGTGGCCGCGCTCGTCTCGGAACTGTCCGATACCCGGACTGCGGTGACGCTCGTCAACCTCAACCCATCGCAGCCTCGAACGGTCATCGTGCAAGGCGGCGGTTACGGAGAGCATCAACTGGTCAGCGTGACCAGTGGCGACAAGACGACTCCGATCGATTCACCGCTCCTGACGGTGCGGCTCGATCCTGGCTGCGGACGAAAGCTCGTGTTGCAGATGAAGCGATACGCCAACGATCCGACCGTGAAGCATCCGTGGCATCGATGATCGTCAGCGCCGCGTGCGACCGTCGAACTTCAGCCTTCTGACTTCAGCCTTTCGATCTTTCTCTCCACTAGTCGGAGAAGACAGCGATGATGATGAGGAACACGGCGAGCGCGGCTCCCGCGCCTGCCGCGGCGCCGACGCCAATCGCCTTGCCGAGGTTGTTGCCGTTCTGAGAATCGGGCGTCACGCTGAGCACGTCATCGAGCGCCACTTCCACGGCCGGTTCGGGGATGCGGGTCCGCGGCTGAACGATCAGGCTTCGATCGGTGGCCTTCATCAACGTCCCCCGCAGCGTCCGCCCGTCGGCGCGCTCGACCCGGATCGCCGAACCCGCCGGCAGCTTCTGCACGTATTCAGCGAGCACGGCGCGATCCGTGATCCGCCGCTCAGACGTGCGCGCCGATGTGGCCCCGGCCGCTCCGGCCGTCGCGCAACCCGGCGCCGCGAGCGCGGAACAGAGCAACAGGGCAATCATTCGCTTCATCAGGCTCAGCGGGTTCCCCATGGGTTCCTCTCTCATGTGCCGGATCAGAAATCGATGCCGAAGCCGAAGCGGAGAAGCACTTCATCGATGCCGCCGCGGAGCGCGACGCGCAGATCGCTGCGAACGAACCCGCGTCGCGTCATATACGCTTTGAAGCCGGTCGCCACAAATGGCCTGACGGCGATCTCGTTCCGAGGCCCATCCGTCCCGGCCTGCGCGACGACTCGAGTTGTCCGCGTCACCTGGTCGTAGAGAACGATCGGTTGGGTGTGCTCGGTGAGGTGTTCCTGGGTGATGTGTGCCCCGACGGCAAGATGCGGGTGGAACCAGACGTTGTGAAAAAACTGATATTGCTGGCTGATCCCGAGCGTGCGCCTGGAGAATGTCGTTGTCGTGGCGGTGTAGGTCTGACGACCGTCGAACACTATCGACTGGCTACGATACGCGGTATTTGTGGTGCCGGCGCCGAAATCCAGCTCGGTTTTCAGATTGTCGGACCAGTACCAGCCTGCGGACGCGGCGCCGAACAAGCTGTGGTGCCAGTCGTCCCCAGGGGGTTGCCCTGGCACGTCTTTATTCGCAGAAAGCCAGCCGATCGTGCCCGCGAAGTCACCGCGCACCACCGGCGGCGCCGGCTGAGCCCAGGCCTGGCGGCTGCCGGCAAGGACGACGGCCGCCGCGAGCGTCAAGCGCAGGAGGAAGTGGATCGTCTTCACACCAGGGAAGGCGTGATCGGATGCCGAATCGGCTCAGGGCTGCCAGAGCGGTGGGCCGCAACATGTCGACACAATTGAACGGCGGGATTAGGATCGGACTGTTGTCGAGAGGAGGCAGTGGATGAATCGCCGGGAGTTCGTACGCCTGACGGGCGGTGGAATGACGGCCGGCACGCTTGCCAACGCGCTGGTCCCGGCACAGGTCTCGGCACAGCCCGGCGTCAAGCGTGCCGCTCCGCCGACCAGGGCGCTGATGAAGGTCGGCACGCAGCATGGCGACTCGGACGCGATTCTCCGTGTTCTGGCTGGCTTCGGCGTCACACACATCTGCAGCCGGTTGCCGTCCGCGCGGCTCGACGCCGCATGGTCCGTAGAGGGGCTGACGCGCTTGCGTGAGCGCGTCGAGTCGTTCGGCCTCACGCTCGACATGGTGCCGCTGCCGCTGAGCTCGTCGGAAATCTCGCGCAGCGAGAGTCCGGCAATCATGCTGGCGAAAGAGCCGGATCGCGAGAAACAGCTCGACGACATCTGCCAGATGATCCGGAACACGGCGCGCGCCGGCATTCCGGCGGTCAAGTACAACCTGACCTTCATCGGCGTTCCCCGCAGCGCTCCGACACCTGGCCGCGGCGGCGCTCGATACAGCACGTTCGTGTACGCCGAAGCGAAGCAGGATCCGCCGCTGACGATCGCTGGTCCCGTCGATGCGGACACCTACTGGGAGCGCATCACGTACTTTCTCAAACGGGTCGTTCCCGTCGCAGAGGAATACAAGGTGCGTCTCGCGTGCCATCCGCAGGACCCCGGGATGCCGCGCGGCCGAGGCTGGCGCGGCGTCGAGACGGTGCTCGGATCCGTCGACGGGTTGAAGCGCTTCGTCTCGATCGCCGAGAGCCCGTACCACGGCCTGAACTTCTGCCAGGGGACCGTGTCGGAGATGCTCGAGAAGCCCGGCGAGCAGATCTTCGACGTCATCCGCTATTTCGGCACGCGCGGCAAGATCTTCAACGTCCATTTCCGCAACATCTCCGGCGGATTTCTGAACTTCCGCGAGACGTTCATAGACGCCGGCGACGTTGATATGCTGAGGGCGATGCGTGTGTACAAGGAAATCGGCTACGACGGGATGATGATGCCGGATCACGTGCCGTCGATCGAGGGAGACACCAACGGACTTCAGGCGTTCGCGTTCGCGTTTGGGTACATCAAGGCGCTCATCGCGGCCGTGGCGGCGGAGTCCTAGGATGCTCCGATTCGAGCGGCATGAATTGGGGCGCGTCATGCATCGGGCCAGGGCGTGAGCACAGCAGCGAAGGTTGCACTCGTGACCGGAGCGGGCACCGGGATCGGCAAGGCGGTCGCGATCGCGCTGGTGAAGGAAGGCTACGCCGTGGCGCTCGCGGGGCGCCGCGCGGCGCCGCTGGAACAGACCGCGGCGGAGTCCGATCCGCACGGATCGCGGACACTGGTCGTGCCGTCTGACGTGCGCGATCCGGAGTCGGTGCGCGCGCTCTTCGAGAAGACGAAAGAGGCCTTCGGCCGTCTCGACCTGCTGTTCAACAACGCCGGCATCAACGTGCCCGGGGTCCCGCTCGACGAGCTCAGCCTCGAGCAGTGGCAGTCGGTCGTGGACATCAACCTGACCGGGGCGTTTCTGTGCACCCAGCAGGCGTTCAGGCTCATGAAGAGCCAGAGCCCCCGCGGCGGACGCATCGTCAACAACGGCTCGATCTCGGCCCATGCGCCGCGGCCCGACTCGGCCCCCTATACCGCGACCAAGCACGCGATCACCGGCCTCACCAAGTCGACCTCGCTCGATGGGCGAAAGTTCGACATCGCCTGCGGTCAGATCGACATCGGCAACGCGGCGACCGGGATGGCCGCGAGGATGGCGAGCGGCGTGCCACAGGCGAACGGCACGATCGCGATCGAGCCGCTCGTGGACCTCGGTCACGTCGCGCGTGCTGTGGTGTACATGGCCAGCCTGCCGCTGGACGCCAACGTTCAGTTCATGACGGTGATGGCCACCAAGATGCCGTTCGTCGGCCGGGGTTGAGGGGTTCCCTGTCACGGGTTCAGCGTTTTTCTCACCAGGAATCTGGAAAACGAACAAGGAACCCGGAACCTGAACCCGGAACCTGAACCCGGAACCTGAACCCGGAACGTGGAACCTGGAACCCGGAACCGACTGCGCTGTACTCCCTTGCGGCCCCGGCGGCGCGCTGGCACAATGCGCCCATGCCGACATTGAGAACGCTGGCCGTCTTGCTCGCCGCCACGGTCGCCACCGCATCAGCCGTTCAACGACCGTCCACTCCACAGACCGCCCCAGTCAGGACCGGGTTCGCCGCCGACCGTCTGGCGCGCATCGACCGGGTGCTTCAGCAGTCGGTGGACGAGCACACCATCGCCGGCGCCGTCGCGCTCGTGCTGCGGGACGGACGGCCGGTCTACGAGCGGGCGGTCGGATGGAGCGACAAGGAAGCCGGCCGCCGCATGACGGTCGACACGGTGTTCCGCATCGCCTCGCAGACGAAGGCCCTGACGAGCGTCGCGATTCTGTCGCTGATGGAGGAAGGGAAGCTCGCGCTGAACAGTCCGGCGAGCCTCTTCATTCCGTCCTTCGCGAAGACGACCGTCGCCGTGGACACAGGCGCCGGCGTCTCGATGGTGCCGGCGAAGCGCGCCATCACGATTCGCGATCTCCTGACCCACACGGCTGGCATCTCGTATGGGACGGGCAGCTCGGTCGCGGCGCTTTACGAGGCGAAGGGGCTCGGGCCGGCAGCGGGTTACGGGTGGTACACCGCGGACAAGGACGAACCGGTGTGCGACACGATGGATCGGCTCGGCACCCTTCCGATCGTCGCGCAACCCGGCGAGACCTATGTTTACGGCTACAACACCGACATCCTCGGCTGCATCGTCGAGCGCGCGTCAGGCATGCCGCTCGATCGGTTCATCTCGGAGAGCATCACGGGGCCGCTCGGCATGAAGGACACGCGGTTCTTTCTGCCGCCGGAACAGCGCGTACGTCTGGCCACCGTGTACTCGAGCGGCGCGGACGGCAAGATCACCAGGGCGCCGGAAGGCGCGCGAGGGCAGGGACACTACGTCGACGGGCCGCGCAGGAGCTTTGCAGGCGGCGCGGGGCTCCTCTCGACCGCGCGTGACTACGCGCGGTTCCTCGACATGATCCGCAACGGCGGCGCGCTCGACGGCGTGCGGATCCTCGCGCCGCGCACGGTCGCGCTGATGACGACGAACCAGGTTGGCACGCTGCATTCCACGACCGGGCTCGGCTTCGGACTAGGTTTCGAAACCACGGATCGATACGGGGCAAATGGCCTGAGCTCCGAGGGGGCGTTCGGATGGGGAGGCGCGTATGGCACGACATACCGTGTCGATCCGGACGCGCGGCTGGTGATGGTCCTCATGATCCAGCTCCTGCCGAGCACCGCTGACATCGGTCAGAAATTTCCCACCCTCGTCTATCAGGCGCTGGTGGATTCGCCGAAACCCGGGACCCTGCATTGACGGGAGGCAGGGCTTTCAACCTGAGGCAGGGCTGAAGCCCTGCGCTACGGGTTTTCGTGCGCTGCGGGTTTTCGATCGTGTAGCGCAGCCCTCAGGGCTGCCGTCGACGGCAGTTGTCAACCATCACATGCGCGATCTCGAGCTGGTGATCTTCGACATGGCGGGCACCACGATAGAAGATCGTGGTCAGGTGCCGGATGCATTCACCGCCGCCTTGGCGGAGCATGGGATCGACCTCACTCCCGCGCAAGTGCGCAGCGTGCGCGGCGCGTCCAAGCGCCAGGCGATCCGCCAGCTCATTGCGACAGGACCAGACGGTGCACAACGCGTCGAGGAGGTATACACGTCGTTCTGCTCGATCCTGGCCCGTCGCTATGCGGACGAAGGCGTGCGCCCCGTTCCTGGCGCGGTGCCCGCATTTCGTTCGCTTCGGGAGCGCGGCATCCGGGTTGCGTTGAACACCGGGTTCGACCGGGGAACCACCGATCTGCTGCTCGGCGCGCTTGGGTGGACAGCCGGGGTCGTCGACGCGGTGGTGTGCGGCGATGACGTGGTGCAGGGGCGTCCGATGCCGTATCTCATCTACCACGCGATGGAGGCAACCGGCGCGAGCCGGGTTCACGCCGTCGCGAACGTCGGCGACACGACGCTCGACCTTCAGGCCGGCTACAACGCCGGCGTGCGCTGGAACATCGGCGTGCTCTCAGGGGCGCACGACCGGCAGGCCCTCGAGCGGGCCCCCCACACACACCTGCTCCCGTCCGTTGCTGAGCTCGTCGCCCTGTGGAACCAGCCTGACGCCGGCACAACGCGAGGCAGATAGACGGATCGCAACGGAATCACGGGTTCCTGCGCCTAAAAACCCGACCGGACGTCTTTCTTTCAGTGACAGGACTGGGGACATGCTGCCGTTTGAGAGCTTTTTCAAGGATCTGACACACTCGCTGCGGATGTTCGCGCAGAGCCCGGCCATCACGCTGGCGGCCGTCGCGGCCCTCACGCTGGGGATTGGCGTCAACACCGCGATCTTCTCAGTGGTCAA
>CAYZBZ010000154.1:0-9396 GCA_964476725.1 uncultured Vicinamibacterales bacterium | reverse complement strand
GCCTGGAAGCCGCACTCGCGCGCCGCGAGGCGCCGGCCGCGCCGTCGCGCTTCGCAGCCATCGTGCTGCAGCGCATCCACCGCGAGCGGTGGCGGGCCGAGCAGAACGTCGACCGTCTCTTCAACCTTGCGATGGCCGCGGCGCTCGTGCTGGTCGCCGGCGGGATCTTCGCCGTGATGAACGTCAGCGGCGTCGTGTCCGCGGCGGCGGGGACGTGGGCGCTGATGAGCACCGTCGGCAGCCAGGTCGCGCGCGATGCGGCCCCCAGCGTCAACACGTACATCGCGGCGGCGTGCCTGCTCGTGTCAGCGCTCGCCATGTGGTGGTGGGCGGAACGGACATTGTCTTGGTGACTGGGTTCCGCGGGTTCCAAAGTTCCGGGATGTGCAACCTGTAGACCCCGTGGAGCCCAGCGAACCCTTTAAGACTGTTAAAGCATCGCGAGATTTTCCCGACGGCGAGCGAAGATAGTGAGCGCGGGCACGAAGAGGAGGCGGCTGATGACGTACGTCACGCCGCACCACGCGAGGAGCAAAACGGGCGCGAGCGACGGGCGGTGGAGCCACCGGGACGCGGCCATCACGATGAGCAGGGACGGCGCGCCGGCGGCCACGAACGCGAGCATGCCGAGCAGGCCTGAGAGGCCGTGCGCACTGCTTCCGCGGCCGATGCTGTTCATGTCCACCACGCGGGGAAAGATCGCCGAGAAGATGGCCGCCGCGGGGGCCACGAGCAGGGAGGTCGAGAGGAGAGCGAGGGGAATCGCCACCCACAACGCCAGCGGACCGCCGGGGAAGAAGACGAACGACGCAAGCACGCAGAGCACGGCCGGCGGCGCCGCGATGAGCGCGTTGCCCACCGCCTTGCCGGCGAGATACTCGTCGTCGGTCAGCGGCGACAGCAGTACCATCGTGACTCCGGCTCCGTCCACCGCGAACTGGTTCATCGCAATCGGCAGAGTCGACATCAGGCAGAAGAAGGACCCGAAGGACGCGAGGCCGAGCCCACCCGGTAAATTGAACATGCCCAGCGCCATGCCGTCCACGTCGCGGCGCATGACGTACCCGAAGATGACGAGCATGAGCACGGGGGACAGCAGGAGCGAGCGACCGCGCGGGGTGCGCAGCGCGAGCCGAAGCTGAGCGAGCGCGACGGCCGAAGCGCCGGAGGAGAGCCCCGGCAGCCTGAGGCCCCATGCTTCCCGCATTGGCACGGCACGGCGCGCACCGGTGGATCCTGGCGAATCGAGGACGCGCGCAAAAGCGAACATGCCGAGCGCGTGGAGCAGCAACGCGCTCCCGGTCAGCGCGACGAGCGATGCTCCGGCAGGGGCGGCCTCGCCGCGCGCCGCGGCGCGTGCGACCGACGTGTACAGTTCCGCCGGATAGAACGCGAACGCGCGCTCGCCTGCGGCCGCCATCCAGAGGGGCAGCATCACGCGTTCGCGGGCAGGCGGACGCTCTTCGGTCCGTCCCCGAGGCCGGCGGTCTCCCGGCAGCAGCAGGATGCTGACCATCGGGATGACGACGATGAACAACAGTGCGAGGAGCTCCCCCCGGCGCCGATCGCGCACGGCGAGATGCAGCAGGCTCGTCGTCAGCGAGGAGATGCCGATCACCACGATCGTCAGCATGGCGCCGCCGGCGAGCGCCAGCAGCGCACCGCCGGTGGCCCCGCCGAGCGCCATCCCCAGCGGCACGGCCGACAGGATCGGCAGCATGATCAGCACCCAGACGTCACCGAACGCTGACGCCGCCTGCGCGACGTAGAGCGTGTTCCGTGAGATCGGCAGCAGGAGCAGCCGGACCGGATTCGTTCGGTCCGCGGCCGGAAGCAGCAGCGGCCCGATGATGCCGAAGACGGGCACCGCGAGAAGGAGGTAACGCGTCGCTTCGAAAATCAGCGGAGGCTGTGTGCCTGTCGCAAGCTGGTACCCTCCGTAGAGGCCTGCGACCCCAAGCAGCAGGCCGGACGGGATCATCACCAGGCGGGCCATGATCGGTCCGAGCTTTTCGATCGCGAGCGAGAAGCGCTCGACGGAGTCGCGCGCGCCGGTCTTCTCGAGCGAGTTGATGAGCGTTCGCCACCGCAGCCACGCGAAGGCGCGCAACGTTCTCCACATGTCAGATCCAGTCGAACGCCACGGGGGGCTTCGCCTCGCCGCCGACCAGATCGATGAACTGTTCCTCGAGGCTCTTGCCGCCGCCGGCGCCGGATCGAAGCTCCGCGATCGGCCCCTGCGCCACCATCCGCCCGTGCGCGATGACGCCGATGTGCGTCGACAGGCGCTCGACGATCTCCAGGATGTGCGAGGTCAGGAAGATCGTGCCGCCCCTGGCGACGAACGACAGCAGCAGGTCCTTGATCTGCCGCGAGGCCACGGCGTCGATGCCTTCGAACGGCTCGTCGAGGAAGAGCAGCTTCGGCGCGGGCAGGAGCGCAGCCGCGAGCGACAGCTTCTTGCGCATCCCGTGCGAGAAATCCGTCACGAGCGTGGTCGCCGCTCCCTTCAGGTCCATGACGTCGAGAAGGTCGGCCGATCGCTGCTTGGCGGTGGCCGCCTCGAGGCCGTGCACCTGCGCGACGAACATCAGCGTCTCCTGCGCCGTCAACCGGTCGAACAACGCAAGATCTTCCGGCACGACGCCGATGCGGCGCTTGACTGCGACGGGATCCGCGAGCGGATCGAGGCCGAGGATCACCATGCGGCCAGCCGTGGGGCGCAGGAGTCCCGTCAGGCATTTGATGGTCGTGGACTTGCCCGCGCCGTTCGGCCCGAGGAACCCGTACAGGCTGCCGGCCGGGACGACGAGGTCGATGCCATCCACCGCGCGGAAGCTGCCGAAATCCCGGGTGAGGCCGTGCGTCTCTACTGCAAGATCCGTAATCATCGAGGCGATTGTATCTCGGGGTGAACCCGTGAACTCTGAACCTTGAACCTTGAACCTTGAACCTTGAACCTGCGTGGTACGATGATCTGCATGAACCGACTCGCGCGCGAGCGCAGCCCGTACCTGCTTCAGCATGCCGCCAACCCGGTGGAGTGGTTTCCGTGGGGCGATGAGGCGTTCGAGCTCGCCCGGCGCGAGGACAAGCCGATCTTCCTGTCGATCGGATACTCGACGTGCCATTGGTGCCACGTCATGGAGCACGAGTCGTTCGAGAATCCGGCGATCGCGGCGGTGCTGAACCGGGATTTCGTCGCGATCAAGGTCGACCGAGAGGAGCGTCCGGACGTCGATCGCGTCTACATGTCGTTCGTGCAGTCGACGACCGGGTCCGGCGGCTGGCCGATGACCGTGTTCCTGACGCCGGAGCTGAAGCCGTTCTTCGGCGGCACCTACTTCCCGCCGTCCTCGAAGTGGGGGCGTCCTGGCTTTTCGGATCTGCTCGGCGAGCTGGCGCGCGTCTGGAAGGCGGAGCGGCCCCGCGTCGAAGAGGCCGCCGCAGAACTGCTGCAGCGCCTCCGCATGGTGACCGGCGCCGCCTCCCGCGCGGAATCGGAGATTGCGGCCGCTGGCGCGCTCGACACGGCGGTCGAGCAGTATCGGGCGGCGTTCGATCGCCGCCGCGGCGGCTTCGGCGACGCCCCGAAGTTTCCGCGACCGTCGGAGCTGTTGTTCCTCCTTCGCGAGCATTCGAGGCGATCCGTCACAGATGCGTCGCCCCAGTCGGCGCTCGACAGTCTCGAGATGGCAACCGGGACGCTGCGCGCGATGGCGCTCGGCGGCATGCGCGATCACATCGGCGGCGGGTTCCATCGGTACTCCGTGGACGGCGACTGGCGCGTCCCGCACTTCGAGAAGATGTTGTACGACCAGGCGCAGCTCGTGCTCGCGTACCTGGAGGCGGCGCAGGCGACCGGCGAGGAGTTTTACGCAGCCGTCGCCGAGGACACGCTCGCGTACGTCCGGCGGGACATGACCGATCCCCAGGGTGGCTTCTACTCCGCGGAGGACGCCGACAGCGTCCCTCCGGAACAGGCGGACGCTCCTGCGCGGCACAAGTCCGAAGGAGCCTTCTACATCTGGTCGGACGAAGAGATCGGATCGCTGCTTCGCGAGGATGCCGGCATCGCGCGCCGCAGGTTCGGCATCGAGCCCGGCGGCAATGCGCCCCAGGATCCGCAGGGGGAGTTCACCGGCCGGAACCTTCTGTACACGGCGCAGTCGATCGAAGACGTCGCCGTGCGCAGCGGCCGCGGCGTGGACGAGGTCCTCGCGGCGCTGGGACGGATCCGCGAGAAGCTGTTTGCGGCGCGCGAGCGGCGGCCGCGCCCTCACCTCGACGACAAGATTCTCACCGCGTGGAACGGCTTGATGATCGCGGCGTTTGCGCGCGCCGCGCGCGTGCTCGCCGGCCGTCCATCGGCCGGGACGTACCGGACTGCGGCGGCCCGCGCCGCCCGCTTCATCAAGACGACCCTGTGGAAGAACGGCCGTCTGCTTCGGCGCTACCGCGATGGGGACGCGGCAATCGACGCGTACGCGGAAGACTACGCGTATCTGATCTGGGGACTGCTCGAGCTGTTCCAGCAGGACGGAGACTCGGCCTGGCTCGAATGGGCGCTGACTCTGCAGCGGCAGCTGGACGAGAAGTTCTGGGACCCCGACGCCGGGGGCTGGTTCAGCACGACAGGTGAGGACCCCACGGTGCTTCTCCGGCTGAAGGAGGACTACGACGGCGCGGAGCCGGCGGCCAGCTCGGTGGCGACGCTGAACGCGCTGACGATCGCGCACCTGACCGGCGACAGCGCCGTGCGCGAGCGCGCGGAACGGACGCTGGCGCGCTATGGCCCCGGGATCGGCGCGGCAGCCCGAACGCTCCCCATGATGCTGTGCGCGCTGTCCGGCTGGCACGCAGGCTACTCCCAGATCGTCGTCGTCGGCACGCCCGACGCGGCGCTGCCGCTGGCGCGGGAAGTGGCGCGGCACTATCTGCCTTTCGGCATCGTGGTCCCCATCACACCCGGGCCCGCGCAAGCGGCGCTGGGGCGTGTCCTGCCGTTCACGTCAGCGATGTCTCTGCGCGAGGAGCGTCCTGCCGCTTACGTGTGTCGCGACTTCACCTGCCGCCAGCCCGTGACGACGCCTGACGCGCTCGCAAGCGAGCTGAAGACTCGAGCGGCTATACTTGGATGATCTGATGAAAGCACAGGGCAAACGGAATGACCTTCGAGATCGAAATCGTCCTGCGCGACCGTGACTCCGCCATTGAGGAGCGGATCCTGCACACCGGCAACGACGCCGCCCAGTGGACGGAGCTGGACGTGCAGGAAGTCCTCAAGGCGATGCTGCTGGCGATCGATCGGGCGAAGAATCCCGGCGGCGATCAGCGGTTCGTCGCCTTGCGGGGCTTCAGCTGGATCGTGGAGCCCGCCGCGGGAGGCGTCGTCATCGCGATCGAAATACCGACCGGGGCGGCGGTGGCTGGTCCCTTCGACATCGCGCAGCCCAAACTCGACTCCCTGATCACGCGGGTGCTGGCCACGGCAGCTCCCTCGCGGCCCGTTGTCCACTGACGCGCCGGCCGCCTGATTTCAAGCTTTTCCGAACAGTTACAGATCCGGGGGTGCAGCGCGCCGGATGTGCGATTTTGCGCAGGGTTTTTGAGCGCCGTGCGCGGCATTGGCTTTGCGCTGGAGAGGTGTGCAATACCCTGCCTTTCGAGGCCCAGGTATGAAACAGCCGTACTACGTCCTGGTGCTCGACGACGACGAGAATGCCCTCGAGGGCATGGTGGAACTGCTGCGCGAGTCCGGCTATCTCGTCACCGGCGCGACGACTTACGACGGCGCCAAGCAGTTGCTCGCCCTCGACACGTACGACCTGCTCATCACAGACGTCCGCCTGCGTGGATTCAACGGCCTGCACCTCGTCCGCGAATGCCATCGCGATCGTCCCGACATGGCGACCATCATCATGACCGGCTACGACGAGCCGATGATGGAGCTCGAGGCCGGCCGCTATGGCGCCGAGTTCATCCGGAAGCCCATCGAGCCTGAAGAATTTCTGAAGACCGTGGGGCGGTGCCTGGCCGACATCCGCCGCCAGCGCCGATGGCCGCGCAAGCGGGTTGAGGGAGGCTTCAGGGTTACCGTGGAGGGACGTCCCGCGGCCGTGATGGACGTCTGTTACGGAGGGCTCCGGCTCGAGATGCCTGCCGGTGGGCGGCTTCCGGACGCGTTCGACATCGAGATTGCGGGGATCGGGCTGCAGCTTGCCGTCGAGTCCGTCTGGCGCCACCGATCGAAGGAAGGGGGCCCGGTCGTGTGCGGAGCGGCGCTCACCTCCGACGTCACACCCGCCGCCCGTACGTGGCGCGCGATCGTCGATCGACTGACCGCTTAGTCCTCGTGTTAACCTCTTCGGCCATGACCTCCCGAGTGCTCACCACCGTGACCGTCGCCGCGGCGCTGTGTGTCGGGATGCACGCTCCGCGCGCGCAAGCGCCGCAGGCCCGCGCGTTCGAGCTCGATGAAGCCACCATCCTGCAGCTGCAGGATGCGATGGCGTCCGGACGCTACACCGCGCGGCGGCTCGTCGCGCTGTATACGGAGCGGATCAACGCGATTGACCGCAGCGGCCCGACGCTGCGGTCGGTCATCGAGCTGAATCCCGACGCGCCCGCGATCGCCGACGCGCTGGACGCGGAGCGGCGGGCCCGCGGCGTGCGCGGGCCGCTGCACGGCATCCCCGTGCTCATCAAGGACAACATCGACACCGGCGATCGCATGATGACGACCGCGGGGTCGCTCGCCCTGCAGGGATCGGCCGCGGCGCGCGACTCGTTCGTCGCCGCGCGGCTGCGCGCGGCGGGCGCCGTCATCCTCGGCAAGACGAACATGAGCGAGTGGGCCAACTTCCGGTCCACGAAATCCACCAGCGGCTGGAGCGGTCGCGGCGGCCAGGTGAAGAACCCGTACGCGCTCGATCGCAACCCGTGCGGATCGAGCTCCGGCACCGGCGCCGCCATCGCGGCGAATCTCGCGACGGTGGGCGTCGGCACCGAAACGGACGGCTCGGTGGTGTGCCCGTCCGGCGTGAGCGCGCTCGTGGGAATCAAGCCGACCGTGGGACTCGTCAGCCGGTCCGGCATCATCCCGATCTCCCGCACGCAGGACACCGCCGGGCCGATGACGCGGACGGTCACCGATGCGGCCATTCTGCTGGGCGCAATGGCCGGCATCGATCCGCGCGACAAGGCGACGGCAGCGAGCGCCGGAAAGGCGGTGGCAGACTACAGGACGGCGCTGAAAGCGGACGGATTGAAAGGCGCGCGCATCGGCGTCGCGCGGAAGCGGTACTTCGGCTACAGCCCGGCGACCGACAGGCTGATCGAGACGGCGATCGCCGACATGAAAGCCCAGGGCGCCGCGATCATCGACCCCGCCGACATCGCGACGGCCGGCCGGCTGGACGACTGCGAGTTCGAGATACTGCTGTACGAGTTCAAAGCGGATCTCAATGCCTACCTCGCCGCGCGCGGCGCCGCGGCGCCGGTACATTCGCTGAAGGAGCTGATCGCGTTCAACACGCGCGAGAAGGATCGTGAAATGCCGTTCTTCGGACAGGAAATCCTGGTGATGGCGGACAAGAAAGGACCGTTGACGGCCCCCGCCTATCGCAAGGCGCTGACCACGTGCCGCACGCGCGCGCGGACCGAGGGCATCGATGCCGTCATGGCCCGCCTCCGTCTGGACGCGATCGTCGCGCCGACCGGCGGCCCGGCGTGGCCGATCGACCTCGTCAATGGCGATCACTTTCTCGGCGCGAGCTCGACCCCCGCGGCCGTGGCCGGCTACCCGAGCATCACCGTGCCCGCCGGGTTCGTGTATGGGCTGCCTGTCGGACTCTCGTTCATCGGCCAACGCTGGAGCGAAGCGAAGCTGATTCAGCTCGCGTACTCGTACGAGCAGGCGACGCGGCGCCGCAAGCCGCCGCAGTTCGTGCCGACGGCGGTGCTCGACGGCCGGGAGTAGCTTACAGAAGCACTTTCACGATCGCCTTCCTCAACGGGCCGCGGCCGGCGAGCGGCGCATGCGCATCTTCGGGGAAGAAGATGGCGAAGTGTCCCGGGGGCAGGGCGAGCCATGTGTCCGGTCGATCGTTGAAGAAGCCGATGTCACGATCGATCGCGAAGGGCCCGGCAGGGTCGGCACAGGTCGACAGCGGCCGCCAGCCGATCTCTTCGACCCCGGCGATCGTGACCTGGATGTCGATGTATTTCCGGTGAATCTCGAGCCGCGCGCCGTCCCGTCCGCGGCCCTCCCCGTGATCGACTGAGACGTAGAGGCGGTCGCCATCGATCGGCGTCGGTCCGTCAGGCAGCTCCGCGAGATCCGTGGACCAGAGGAATTCGAAGGCGCGGGTGAAGAGCGGATGCATGCGCGCGTAACGCGCCCGGCGGCTCAGCGTGTCGATGACCACAAGCGGCCTGCCCGTCAGCTGCTGAACCTTGAACCCTGAACCTTGAACCCCTGCACCCTAGGGGTACAGGCGCTCGATGCGCCACTGCGCGCGATCGCGGATATCGCGGATATAGACGACGCGATCGTGCAGGCGATCGGGGCGGCCGTACCAGAACTCGATCCAGATGGGAACGAGGCGAAAGCCTCCCCAGAACGGCGGCCGCTGCACGGGGCCGTCGCCGAAGCGGCGCTCGACCTCGCGATACCTTTCCTCCAGGGTCTCGCGCGACGGAAGCGGCTGGCTTTGATCGGATGCCCAGGCGCCGAGCTGACTGCCGCGTGGGCGGCTCGCGAAGTACGCGTCGGACTCGTCGTCGGGAAGCCGCTCGACCCGCCCCTCGACGCGAATCTGCTCGTCGAGCGTGACCCAATAGAAGCACAGCGCCGCGTGCGGATTCTCGGTCAGCTCGCGGCCTTTCCGGCTGGCGAAGTTCGTGAAGAACGCGAAGCCGCGCTCGTCGGCGCCGCGCAGCAGCACTATGCGCGCCGAAGGCCTTCCCTGCGCGTCGGCGGTGGCCAGGGTGGCCGGAGTCGTGTCGACCTGATGCGCGCGGGCCCGCTCGACGGCGTTCAGGAACTCGGTGATCGGGTCGGCGCTCGACATGCAATGATTATATGCGGTTGGTTCCGCGCGGCAGGTCCAAAAGCTCGCTACTGGCCGCGGCGGACACGGCAGTCTCTAGCGCAAGGGCGCCGAGCAGGAACAGGCACTTCTTCCTTCCAACTACGACGACTGCGTCTCGTCGATTCGCGTCGGCCGCCAGTAATCCCACCAGGAAGCCGCGGCCGGCGGCGCAACCAAGACGGGCCGGCGTTCAGCGAAGGGGACGTGCTGATGCCGGAGATCGCCAACGTTTTGAACCGCGGCCGACTGAAACGATTGCGGTATCCTGTCGGCGACGCCGGGGTGGCGGAACTGGCAGACG
>CAYZBZ010000153.1:1500-9429 GCA_964476725.1 uncultured Vicinamibacterales bacterium | reverse complement strand
GCACGATGCGCTCCGGGCGCTCCATGAAGCCGACCTTGCATTTCCTGATGAGCGACTCGGCGCGCGCCCGGGTGTAGCTCGTCATGATGGCGAACATCATCGCGATCGCGGTGATCATGACGTAGTCCGTGCGGCCCAGGTGGGAGTAGAGATAGATCAGGCCGAGGAACAAGGCGATGTCCGAGAAGCGGTCGATGACCGAATCCCAGAAGCCGCCGAACGCGCTGACCGCCTCCAGCTCGACGGCGACCTTGCCGTCGATGAAGTCGAAGATGTTCGCGACGACCATGATGATGCCGCCGGCCACGAAATGGCCGAGCGCCAGCTCCCACGCCGCCGCCACGTTGATGAGCACGCCGACGAAGGTCAGGATGTTGGGGTGGATCCGCAGCGCCACGCACGTGCTGATGATCAGCCTGAGCGGGAACATGCAGATCCGGCCGATGAGCCCGGTCAACGTCATAGGTATCGCTTGTGCGCGTCTGTCCGGCGGTCGGCGCGGTATAATAGAAGGTTCAGGAATGCGCCAAAACGCGCAGTGTACCGCATGCCGATCCGTGATCTCAAGACCCAGATAGCGCGGCTGCCGGAACAGCCTGGAGTCTACCTGTATTACAACGGGCAGGGGGACACTCTGTACGTCGGCAAGGCACGGGTGCTGCGGGACCGGGTGCGCAGCTACCTGGGAGCGCACGGCACCAGCCCCCGGATCGACGCCTTGCTGGACGAGGCCCGGCGGCTCGAGGTCATCGTCACCGACTCGGTCGTGGAGGCGCTGGCGCTCGAGAACAACCTCATCAAGCAGCGCGCGCCCAAGTACAACATCCTGCTGCGGGACGACAAGACCTACCCCTATCTGCAGCTGACGACCGGCGAGGCGTTCCCGCGCGTCCTGGTCGCGCGGCGGGTCGAGCGGGACGCGCATTTCTACGCCGGTCCCTTCATGCCCGCGTCGCTGGCGCGCCGGACCATGTCGCTGACGCACAAGCTGTTTGGCATCCGCTCCTGCAACGAGGTGATCACGGGCGGTCGCGCGCGTCCGTGCCTCGAGTTCGACATCGGGCGGTGCGTCGCGCCGTGCGTGCGCGACGTCTGCTCGGAAGACGAGTACCGCGTCGCGGTCGAGCACACGAAGCTGTTCCTCGAGGGGCGCAACGACGAGCTGCTCACGACGCTGCGCGCGCGCATGACGGAGGCGGCGCTGGCCGAACGATACGAGCAGGCCGGGCAGATCCGGGATGCGATCCGGACCGTTGAGACCTTGCGCGCGCGGCAGCAGAAGATGGCCGGCCCGGAGCTCGGCGACCGCGACGCGTTCGGCCTGAAACTCGGCCCTGCGGGGGCGGTCGTTCAGATCTTCCAAATGCGCAGCGGACGCGTCGTCGAGCGCATCGAGCTCGTGACGGAGTCCCAGGACTCACGTGGCTTCCGCCTTCCGCCTTCGCGTGAAGCTACGGCGGACCGCCATAGCCTTGGCGGCGGCGGTCAGGCGGAAGGATCGGCGGACCTCACCGAATGCGACGTGCTCCAGGCCGCCCTGCAGCAGTTCTACGCCGAGCGCACGGCGCCGCCCGAGATTCACGTCCCGGTGCCGCTTCCGGAGCCGGACACGGAGCTGCTCGAGGGCTGGCTGTCCGGCGAGGCCGGACGGCGCGTGCGGGTCGTGGTGCCGAAGCGCGGTGAGAAGCGCGGCCTTCTCGATCTCGCGGCGAGGAACGCCGAGGTGGCCTACCAGGCCCGCTTCAACGAGAACGTGGCCGCCAACTACGACGCGCTCGAGACGCTGCGCGCCGTGCTGGCGCTGCCGTCCGTGCCGCGGCGGATCGAGTGCTTCGACATCTCGACACTCCAGGGCAGCGAGACCGTTGCGTCGATGGTCGTCTGCGAAGACGGCCGCATGAAACGGTCCGAGTACAGGAAATTCCGGATTCGGGGCCAGAGCCCCGCGAGCATCGAGAAAGGTGGGGCCCCACGCGCAGTGAATAACGACTTTGCCGCCATGCACGAAGTCGTGCTGCGCCGATATCGGAAGCTCCTGGAGGGGGGCGGTCCGTTCCCGGACCTCATCCTGATCGATGGCGGCAAGGGGCAGTTATCATCAGCCTACAACGCGCTGCAGGAGCTTGGCCTCGGCAGCCTCGTCGCGGTGGGCATCGCGAAGAAGGAGGAGCTGCTGTTCACACGGGATCGTGAGGACGCGATGGCGCTGTCGCACGAGAGCCCCGCGCTGCTGCTGATTCAGCGTATTCGCGACGAGGCGCACCGGTTTGCCGTCACGTTCCACCGCCTGTCCCGCACGAAGCGCGACCTGCGATCGGATCTCGATGGGATCGGCGGCATTGGCCCGCGGCGGCGCAAGGCGCTGCTGACCGCGTTCGGCAGCCTCGCCGGCGTGCGCCGAGCCACGCGCGAAGAGCTCGTGAAGGTCGTGGGGCGCACGTCCGCCGACGCCGTGCTCGCGCATTTCGCCTCGCAGGCCTGAAACAGCACAAATGCTTGATAAGTAAGCAGTGTTGCCGTACTCTTCCAGCGTTTGCCATCGGTCAAACGTCCAGACGTTCAACGCTGGAGACCTTCAGGATTCAGCCGTTTTCCATGAGGCCCCTCGCCACGTGAAGCCGCGCATCGTGTCGGGCATGCGTCCGACCGGGAAGCTCCATCTCGGGCACCTCGTCGGAGCGCTCAGCAACTGGGTCTCGCTGCAGAACCAGTACGATTGTTTCTATTTCGTCGCCGACTGGCATGCGCTGACCAGCGACTACGCCGACACGTCCGAGATCGTCGCCAATGCGTACGACATGGCCGCGGACTGGATTGCGGCGGGACTCGACCCGGAGCGCAGCACGCTGTTCATCCAGTCGCTCGTGCCGGCGCATGCCGAGCTGTTCCTGCTGCTCTCGATGACGGTGCCCATCCCGTGGCTCGAGCGCGTGCCGACCTACAAGGAGCAGATGGACCAGCTGTCGGAGAAGGACCTCTCGACGCTGGGGTTCCTGGGCTATCCGCTGCTCCAGACCGCGGACATCATCATCTACAACGCCCACTTCGTGCCGGTGGGCGAGGACCAGGTGCCGCATCTGGAGCTGAGCCGCGAGATCGTGCGCCGGTATCACAGCTTCTACGGCGAGCTGTTCGTCGAGCCCAAGCCGCTGCTGACGACGTTTCCGCGGCTGCCGGGGCTCGACAACCGCAAGATGTCGAAGAGCTACGGGAACGCCATCAACCTCTCGGACGACCCGGAGACGGTGCGGAAGAAGGTGATGCAGATGTACACGGACCCGAAGCGCGTGCGCGCGGACATTCCCGGTACCGTCGAAGGGAACCCGGTGTTCATCTATCACGACGCGTTCAATCCCGACACCGCGGAAGTCGAGGATCTCAAGGCCCGCTATCGGGCGGGGAAGGTCGGCGACGTCGAGGTCAAGACGACGCTCGCGAAGGCGCTGAACGCGCATCTCGAGCCGATGCGCGCGCGCCGCGCCGAGGCGCTTGCGAAGCCCTCCGCGCTGCGCGAGATTCTCTACGACGGATCGAAGAAGGCCCGCGCGGTCGCAGAGGACACGATGGCCCGGGTGCGGAGCGCGGTGAAACTCAGCTATCGCTAGGAGCTCACGGAGGAGACGTCCACTCCGCTCTCTCAACATGGAACATCCACAGGAATTCGAATCCATCCTCGAGGCGTACCCCGTCAGGCTCGAGCACTTCGAGGGGCCTCTCGATCTGCTGCTGCACCTCATCACGCAGCACGAGGTGGACATCTACGACATCCCGATCGCGCAGGTCGCGCAGCAGTACCTGGATTACATCGACGTGATGCAGGAGCTGGACCTCGACGTGGCGGGTGAGTTCCTCGTGATGGCGGCCACGCTCATCCACATCAAGTCGCGGATGCTCCTGCCGCGGGTCGATCCGACGCAGGAAGATCCGGACGAGGACCCGCGCGAGGCGCTGGTGCGGCGGCTTCTCGAGCACCAGAAATTCAAGGCGGCGGCCGAGCTGCTCCACGAGCGCGAGACACTGCGCAGCGCCCAGTGGACGCGCCCCGACGGCCCCATCGCCGAGATCGCCGGCGAGGCGCCGGAGCCCGAGGTCGAGGTCGATCTCTTCAGCCTCATCGCGGCGTTCCGGACGGTCGTCGAGCGCTCCAGGCAGCGGCCGCAGGTCTACCTGCCGAGCGAGCAGATCCGGATCGAAGATCGCATCGAGCAGCTGATGGCGAAGCTGTCGGAGACCGAGGCGTGCGGGTTCGAGGATCTGTTTGCCGACGTCCAGTCGCGCGCCGGCATGATCGTCACGTTCCTGGCCATGCTCGAGATGATCCGCCTCAAGCTGATTCGCGTGTTCCAGTCAGGGGCCATGGGACCCATTCGCGTGTACAAGCGCGCGCGGCCGGCGGATGCCCCCAGGCCGCTGCTCGATCCGGAGCAGCGGCACGCGGACGAACTCGCGGCGGAAGAAGCCCTCTCGCGCACGAAGGACACGGAGCCCACGGAGTAAATCTTGTCCGAACACCTGAAACCGATCGTCGAGGCCCTGATCTTCGCGTCACCCGAGCCGCTCACCCCCAAGACTCTCTACAAGCTCCTCGAAGGGGAGCCGAGGGAAGATGTCGAGGCGGCGCTGGCGGCGCTCAAAACGGACTACGAGCGACCCGGCGGACTTCAGATCGTCGAGGTCGCGGGCGGATACCAGATCGTGACGCGCCCGGAGCTGCACGAATGGGTGCGCGAGCTGTTCCACGAGCGCACCACGCAGAAGCTGTCGGTGCAGGCGCTCGAGACGCTCGCCGTCATCGCCTACAAGCAGCCGATCACCGCCCCCGAGATTGCCGAGATCCGCGGCGTCAGCAGCAGCGGCGGGGTCCTCTCCACGCTGGTCGAGCGCCATCTCATCAAGACGGTCGGCCGCAAGCCGGTCGTCGGCCGCCCCTTCATGTACGCCACGACGCGCGAGTTTCTCGATCGGTTCGGCCTGAACGACATCAGCGATCTGCCGAAGGTGGAGGAGATGTCCGATGCGCTCGGGTTCGAGCTGCCGACCGCGCTCGCCGAGCCGACAGCCACGACGAGCCCGCTGCCGTTCGACGGCGACGTGCCGGCGGAGGGCGATGGGGAAGACAAGACAGTACACTGAAAGTCTGAAGGCTGAAGTCTAAAGTACGAATGCTTGTCAAAACTGTCACGTGTGAAGACATTCGAACTTCAGTCTTCTCACTTCAGACTTTCGATCTTCACCTTCAGCCTTTCGATTTTTCAGCCATGCCTCCCCAGCGTCTACAAAAGATTCTCTCGGCCGCCGGCATTGCGTCGCGCCGCGCCGCGGAGGACTACATCGTCCAGGGGCGCGTCTCCGTCAACGGGCAGACCGTGACGGCGCTCGGGTCCAAGGCCGATCCGGACACCGACGACATCCGGGTCGATGGACGTCGCATCAAGACCGCGCAGCGCCGGCTCTACATCCTGATGTACAAGCCGCGCGGGTACATCACGAGCCGTTCGGATCCGCAGCGCCGGCCTACGGTGATCGATCTGTTGACCAAAGGAGGAGTGCGCGACTACGTGTATCCGATCGGGCGGCTCGACTACGAGTCGGAGGGGCTCCTCCTGCTGACGAGCGACGGCGACCTGGCCGCGCGCCTGACGCATCCAAGCCACGGCATCGCGCGCGGGTACCAGGCTCGCGTGCGGGGTGTTCCCGATCGGCACGCGATGGAGCGGCTGGCAAAGGGGGTCGTCATCGACGGCAGGAAGACCGCGCCGGCCGAAATCGAGCTGCAGAAGGTGACGGAAGGGTCCGACGGCGCCCAGGCGATCCTGTCGATCGTGATCCGCGAAGGACGCAACCGCCAGGTGCGCAAGATGTGCGAGGCGATCGGCCACCCGGTCGTGCGGCTTCGCCGCGTCCGTATCGGCCCGATCGCCGACGAGCACATCCGGCCGGGGGAGTTCCGGGAGCTGGACGCCAGGGAAGTAGCCGCCCTCCAGCGCGCGGCGGCTTTGCCTGCAACAAAGTCCGAAGGCATCACGGAAAAGGCAAAAGACAAAAGGCGAAAAGTAAAAGGCAAACCCTGACGAACGCCGCCGGTGGTGAATAACCTCTCCATGCGCTCTACGGCCCGCCCTTTGGCCGCTTACTCCCCCAATAGACCGGCCCAGAAGCCCACCAGGCGCCACATGTCCAGGATCGCGGCCGAGCGGTCCACCTTAGCGTGCGTGATGATCGGCGTCGCGAGCTGGTGGACGGTCACGCCGCGAGCGCGAAGCGTGTCGGCGAGGAGCGCGGACTCGACGGCGGGGATGACGTTGTCGTCGGTGCCGTGGAGCAGATAGACCGGACAGGCGGGTGCGGCGGCGCGCGCGGGAGACAGCATCGTGTCGTCGCCGAGCTCCGTGACGTGAGGCAGCAGCACCGGGCCGAGATGCGTCACGTCGCGCTCGTTCACCTGGCGCATCAGCGTGCGCGCGGGTTCCGGCAGCGACGCCGCGAGTGTGCGGGCGTGCTCGAACTCCGCCGCGGACCGCGCTTTGTCCACCATGTCGAGCCTCGAGCCCTCGAGGAACGTGAGGATCGCCGTGCGAAGCGGCGCCGCCTGGTCCGCGGGCACGACCCGTTCCGCGAGGCTCAGCAGGATGATCGCCACGCCGTAGTCGTGCGGCGGCCGGTGCGCGCCATCCGGCTGAGTGCCGCTGCAGAGATACCGCAGCGTCCGCGGCAGATCGCCGTGGCCCCCGAAAGACATGACGAATGCCGCGCGGTCGCGGATGGATGGGCGTGACGCCGCGATCACGGCGAGGCCGCCGGCGAAGCTGATGCCCATCATGCCGACGCGGCCGTCCGGCGCGAGCTCGGGCTGCCGTGACAGCCACTGGGCCGCATCCTCGATCATGTCGGTCGTTCTGGGCGTGATGCGGTACTGCGTGAGGTCTGTGAGCTCCGCGGTCAGCACCGTATGGCGCACCGAGGCAAGGTCTCGGGCGAACTGCACGAGTCGTGGCTCGTCGACGCCCGCGGCGTGGACGCCGGGGACGAGCAGCATGGCGCGATCGGACGCACCCCGCGGCGTATACAGGCGGGCCCGAAGCTGTCCGCCCCGCCAGGGGACGGTCAGCGCCCGTTCGTCGTACGGGTTGGTCTCGAGGCTCGCCGCGCTGCGCGCGGCCCCTTCCATGCCTGCTGCCTGCACGACGAACGCCGCGGCGCGCAGGTAGTGCTGGCTGAGGCCGGCGCCCGCCAGCAACAAAAGGAGCAGCGGAAGCCCGAGCACGAGTGCGCGCTTCCGCGTGAGGGGCATGGGGGGAGATAATACAGGTTCAAGGGTTGAACCAACATGAAGCCACTCATTATCGCCATCGACGGCCCTTCCGGCGCAGGCAAGGGGACCATTGCGCGCGAGTTGGCCGCGCGCCTGGGGTACCGGCACATCGACACCGGCGCCATGTACCGTGCGCTTGCGTGGAAGGCGCTGGAAGAAGGGATCGATCGCTCGGACGAGGGAGCGCTCGCGGCGCTGGCCGCGCGCGTCACGTTCGAGGTCGGCGATGGGGTGGTCCGGGCCGACGGACACGACGTGGCGTCGGCCATCCGGACGCCGGAGATAGACCGCGCGGCCGCCATCGTCGCGCGCCAGCCCCGCGTGCGTGAAGCGCTGATTGCGCGTCAGCGCGTGCTGGGCGCGGCAGGCGGCGTGGTGATGGAAGGGCGGGACATCGGCAGCGTGGTGTTTCCCCAGGCGGACGTGAAGATCTTTCTCGACGCGTCGCCGGAAGAACGCGCGCGCCGCCGGGCGACCGATTCGGCGCACGCGCTGGGGCGTGGCGGGACCGCGCTCACCGATGTCGCCACCGCGCTCGAGGAGCGCGACCGGAGCGACCGCACCCGCGGCGCGTCACCGCTTACACAGGCCGCCGACGCCGTCGCGATCGACACGAC
>CAYZBZ010000153.1:0-1400 GCA_964476725.1 uncultured Vicinamibacterales bacterium | reverse complement strand
GTAGTCGTCCGACGACGCGGGGTCCAGTTCCCAGCGTTTCCGATCGCGCTCCGCGATCTTGTCGGAGGCCTTCAGCTCCTCGTTGTCTTCGTACTGGACGCCCAGCGCCTTGCCGATGTCGTCCACGCGATCCTGATCGGGCGTCGGGTTGTCGCCGCCAGGGGCCTCGTCGCCTACCGCGTACGCCTCTTCCCAGCTCGCGTCGACGTCCCCCGCGGTGATTTCCGGGCTGACCTCGTTGTGCTCGAGGCGCGCCTCGCGCAACTCGTGACGTCCGCTCCGGGCGGCGGAGGGGCGGCGATCCAGGTTGAGGCTCGAGGGGGGGCTCGGCAGGCTCTCCTCGACTTCCCGCAGTTGACGACGGGCGCGTTCGAGGCCGGGAACGCGGCGCGTGTTGCCCGCTCCGGCGGCGGTGCCGGTCGAGCGCCTGGTCGGGAACGGGTTGGTCGGGCCCGTTACGCTGCGCCCGGTTTCCGGGGTCTGGGAGAGATCGCGCTCACGGCCGGTGCCGCCTGCCCTGAGCGTGGTCGAAGGGCCGCGGCGCGCGCGGGCTTTCTTTCGCGCGGGACGGGCCTTCGACCCGGACGGGGCGGCGCGGCGTTTCGCCCGGGCGCCGGCATTCCGGAGGTCCCGGAGCGATCGCTTCTTCGTCCTCTTCTTCTTCAGGTTCTGGGAGCTGGCGGCGGTTTTCTTCCGCGTGGTCCGGCTTTGCTTCATCCTCGGCGTCTTGACTGAGCGGGTCCGACTTCTGGCGGATGACCGAGCACTCGAGCCGGCTCGTCTGTTCGACGCCGTCCGCTTCTGTCCTTTGCTGGAACTCTTCCGGGCGGCTCCTGCAGTCTTCCGTTTTGCCGCTTTTTTCGCCATGGTGGTTGACCTCGCTTCGTGGAAACACACTCAAGACCGACCGGCGGCCGCCCTGCCGTTGACTGGCGGCCTGTAAGTGATGTATCTTCTAGTGCTTATCGCAATCAACGCGAAGCAATCCTACAGCCCGCCGGAGCTGAGATCACGGCAAGCACGACCGAGGAGGACTCTGTTTAGCATGGCAACTGAAAATTCGTCGCTCAACAATCCCAAAGGAGGTGGCACCGGGACCGCTGATCTCAAGACATCGGGTTTCTCCCAGATGGACGATGTAGATCCGCAGGAATATGCGCGCCTCCTCGACCTTTACGATAGCAGCTTCCGCAACATCGCGGAAGGCGAGGTCGTGAAGGGCACCGTCCTGAAAGTCACCGCGTCCGAGGTGATCGTCGACGTCGGCTACAAGTCCGAGGGGATCATCCCCGTGGACGAGTTCGTCGACGAGACCGGCCAGATTTCCGTGCAGCCCGGCGACACCGTCGACGTGCTGCTCGATCGCACCGAAGACCGTGAAGGGTACGTCGTCCTCTCGC
>CAYZBZ010000152.1:0-9503 GCA_964476725.1 uncultured Vicinamibacterales bacterium | reverse complement strand
GTGATGGTGGTGCTGTTCATCCTCTACCTGGTCGGCCTGCGCCGCAGTGAAGCCGCTGCCTGAACCCGCGGAACTCTTTGGAACCTTGCGGAACCCCGTGGAACCAGATCAATAAGGAGGACAGCATGCGAACTGTAGTCACGGCGTTGCTCGGACTGGCGTTGACGGTTCCGGGGCTCGCCCAGACCCCGGCGGCGAGCGGCGCGGACGCTGCGGCGATCCGCCTTGTCGTGCAACAGCAGGATGATGCACGCAACCGCGGAGACTGGAAGGCGTTCGGCGAGCTCTTCACGCAGGATGCCGAGCAGCTCACTTCCGCAGGCCAATGGCGCAGGGGCCGCGGCGACATTGAAAAGGGGGTCGCGCAAACGATGGCGACCACCTACAAGAGTGGGAAGTATGCGACAAAGGTTGAGACGGTACGGATGCTGGCGCCTACGGTGGCCGTCGTGGACGGCGCGTTCGAAATCACGAACATCGCGAGTGGTGGAAGCAGACGCGGGCACACGACGCATGTTCTGGTGAAGTCAGGTGACCGGTGGCTGATTGCCGCCTCTCGATCGATGGTGCCCACACCTGTGGGGTCTACGGCGCCTCGCTGAGACGCGCTGCGCGCGTTCAGAGTTCAGGGTTCAGGGTTCAAGGTTCTGGGGCTCAGGCTCTGAACCCCTTGCCCCCGATCTTGCGCCCGTCCGCGTTCCCGCGTAATGTGGGCCGCACTTCATGCAATCCTCCGATCGAACGCCCGCTCGGCTGCGTGGCCTGGTACGCTCGCGTGAGCGCGGCCGCGGCCTGCTGATTGCGTTCGAAGGGCCCGACGGCGCCGGCAAGACGACGCAGCGGAAGCTGTTCAAGACGTGGCTCGAGAGCGAAGGGCACGACGTGGTGACGAGCAAATGGAACTCGTCCCCGCTCATCAAGCCGCTCATCAAGGCCAGAAAGAAGGCGCACGCGCTGGGGCCCGAGGAATATTGCCTGCTGCATGCCGCTGATTTCCGGCACCGGCTGCACACCGAGATTCTCCCAGCGCTGTGGGCCGGGAGGATCGTCCTCGCGGACCGCTTCCTTTTCACGGGGCTTGCGCGCGACTCGGCGCGCGGGCTCGACTTCGACTGGCTCCTGCACGTCTACTCGCCGCTGTTCTGGCCGGACATGGTCTTGTACTTCGCGGTGTCGCCGGACACTTCCGTGAAGCGCGTCGCCGCCGACCGCCAGCCGAAGTACTACGAGGCGGGTCAGGACGTGACCGGGTCGGCGGATGCCCTCGTCAGCTACCGGCAGTTCATCGGACGCGTCATCCGCGAGTACGACGCGCTCGCGCTCATCTTCGAGTTCCTCACGATCGACGCGGAGCAGCCGATGTACGAGCAGCACCGGCGCATCCGCGACGCGTTTGCCGGCGGGCGCCGGCGTCCGTGGGCGAAATGGAACGTCGAGGCGGTCACGGAGTGGATCGCCGGATTGGAAGTGGCGCCGGATGCCCGGTAAGGCCGCACGCGGCCGGCTCATCGCGGTTGAAGCGGCGCGCGGACGTGACGCCGCGCGCGGCGCCGCGAAGGTTCGGGCCGCGCTCCGGAGCAAGCGCCGCGACATCCGCGCGGGCATCAGCCACTGGGACGCGTCGGGAACGTTCTACGAGCTGCGCATGGCCGGCCGGAAGGTCAGGGCGTTGTCGCCGCGGACGCTCTTGCTGCTCTACGCGTCGGACCTGGCCTTCCGGCTACGGTGGGAGATCGGGCCGGCGCTCGCGGACGGCCTGGTCGTGATCGCCGCGCCGTACCTCGAAACCGCGATCGCCTTTGGCGAGGCCGCGGGACTTCCGGGGAAGTGGATCGCCGAGCTGTTCCGGTTCGCCCCTCGCGCCGACGTCTGCCTGCACGTGAAAAGCGGGAAGGGCGCTCCCGACTGGAAGCGCCGTCCGATGGATGGCTTCCCGGAATTCGGCGCGGCGGCCCTGGGCGACGGGAAAGCGTCGCGGAGCGGCTCGCCGCGGTGCGAGCAGGCGGCGGCGGCCTTGCGGCGCCTCAAGCGCGCGAGCCGCTGCGAGGATCTGAGGAAGAGGAGCCTCGGCCCCTTGCTCAAGAGCCTTCGGGACCGCAGACCTCGGCCGCCTTCGAAGGAGCGGTGATCTTCGTCACCTCGCAGCGGACGAACGGGCCGCGCTCGTGCGAGAACCGTTTCAGAAGCGCTACGGCCTCCTCGAAGTCATCGTTGCTGAAAGGCCTCAGCGCGTCCGTCCTGACCGTGGGGCCGATGAGCGCATAGAGACGGTCGATCTCCCGTTCGAGCCAGCCGCGCGGCGCAATCCCCAGGTCAGCGTCCGCCGTCGCCTCGTCCTCGCTGAACTCCTCGGCAGACGTGGCGGCCGACAGCAGGGTCGTGAAGTAGGCGCTCCGGAGCGCCGGGATCTTCATGGCGCGCCGCATCAGGACGTTCTGGTCGTGCTCGGCGAGGATCGGGAAGTCGATGGCGCGGAACGTGTTGTCGGCATCCCAGAGGAGAAACTGCGACAGGGTCTTGTTCTCGAACCGGTACAAATAGAAGTTGTTGAGGCCGGCGTACCCCAACACGCCGTCCCACTCGGCGAGCAGGTTCTGCACCCCGACGTATTTCATGAACAACGGGAGATCCAGGTACGCGGACACGTTGGTCTGAAAGAGATCGTCGCGCGCTTCGTTGATCTCGCGCACCATCAGGTGAATGGGATTGTAGAGGTCCGCCATGGACGCTTGCTCGTGCGTCTTGGCCTCGAAGATCTCCTGGTAGGGCTCGAGCTCCGGTCCCAGGTAGTTGAACTGGTACGGATACTTCCACTTGTAATCGTACAGATATCCGTCGTTCTCGACGTTGCCGTCTTCATGCTCGCCGAAGACGCGCGCGAGGAACTGCTTGTCGATCGGTTCGATGACGGTGTACAACCCGGAAAACGTGTTGTTCACGTAGAGCTGCGTGAACGCCTCGCGCGTGGCCGGAAGCCCCATGCGCTCGAAGAACTTCGTCGCCAGCAGTTCGTGCATGCTGCTCGCGTCCTGCGTGAGGTTGTCGAGGACGAGCGACTTCAGCCCGAGCCACGACTGCGCGCCGGCCGCATTGCGATTGAAGTCCACCCGCAGGCCCGGCTTGGTGCCGCTGCGAGATCCGAACCCGCGCGATCGGACCCAGGCGTTCCGCATGATCTGGTCGCGCCACGCGATCGTGACGGTGTAGTACTCGTTCTCCCGGAAGTTCGCCTTGAGCTTTTCCCAGTCGCGGCTGTTCATCGTCAGGTCGATGCGGTGGAGGAGCTGGTTGTCGAACAGCTCGGCGGCGGTCGGGGCGTCCTGTCCCCCCGCCGGCGTGCCGGAGAGGACTACCGCGAAAAAGAGCGAGAGCGCGGCGATGGTTCTGCGCGCGGCCATATCTGACCATCCCTTCACAGGGCGAATTGCAGTTGCAGCACGGTCGCCCAACCGCTGGTCCGGCCGGGCACCGCCGTGCGTTCGGGATCCTGGAATGCCTCCCGGATCCCGTTTACGAGAATCTTCCCCCACTTGTTCAGATACCAGTTAACGCCAACTGTCCAAACCGATTCGACGTTTTCGAGAAACGGGTCGGCGCGCGGGTTTGCGAACGCGGTGCCTTGTTTGAGGACGCTTCCAAACCCGATGCGCTCATATCGGACACCCAGTTCGACGGCCCCGGGCCCTCCCTGGAAGAGCGGCTTCCGCGGCTCGATGCCGTTGTCCTTGCGCTCGCCTGTCACGACCCACGTGCCGGTAAGGTACCACGCGGACGTCACGAAATCCGAGATGTCGTCGTCGAGCAGTCCCTGTCGCTTGCGCTGCTCGGCCGCCCTCGCGTACTCGCTCTTTATCGAGAACGGGCCCGGCATCCACGCGGCTTCGGTGCCGATACGACGGCGGTGGCCCAGCACATACACGCGCTCGGCGAACTCCGATCCGAACAGGCTCTGTCCGTGCAGGCTGTTGAGTCCCTCGGGCACGTCGCTCTGCGTGAATGCGATCCCGAGGTAGAGCCGACGCAGGTCGCGCGGTCCGGGGCTGTGCCGGAACGGCTCGAACGCGAGCCTTGCGGCCACGCTGCGATCCGCCTTTGGCTGCTGCTCGCCGGGCAGGAGGAAGACCGCGTCGCGCAATCGGGCGTTGTCGCCGTCGTGCCGGAAGACACCCGCCTGGTATGTCACGACACGCCGGAGCACCTGCCCGTGCGCCATCACGCCGACATCACGCCCCGGGGCGACGATGTCCGAGAGCAGCGTGCGCTGCGCGAAGTCGAGCTGCGTCACGCTCGTCAGCCGCTCGTAGCCGAACGGCATCTTGAACTTGCCGGCCCGCACCTCCAGGGCCGGCGCCAACTGCACGTTCACGAACACATCCCGCCAGGGGTTCTGTTTCTTCAGCTCGCGCTCGATCTGGAATTCCACGCGATTGGTGATTCTGCCCTCGACCCCGACGCGCTTCATCGACGTCTCGTAAAGACCTCCTTCGTCGGTGAGATCCTGTTCGGCCTTCCGGACATCTCCATGCAGTTTCGTGTGAAGGTCGAGCCGGAACACGCCCGCCCTGATGGATGGGTAGTCGTTCCAGACGAAGCGGACCGGCGGCGGGACTTCTTTTTGCTGCGGCGCGCTCTGCGCGGCAGCCGGGGCTGCCGCGATCGTGAGCACGACGACGATCCCTGCCATTCTCATAAGGCTCCTCTGAGGGCCGGCCGCGCCGAAGATCCGTCGCGCCGGGGCCGGGGGGCGTCCAGCGTCGCGAGAAAGGCGTTGAGCGATCGCAGCACGCCGCGGTCCGTCGTGGTCATCGCGAGCTCGCGCCTGAAGCCCAGGTGCACGGCCGACAGCGACAGGCTGCCGATGACGGCCGTGCGGCCGTCTATGACGATGAGCTTCCCGTGCGCGGAGCGATCGCCCACGAGGCGGCGGCCATGGCAGGTGACTCGAACGCCGGCGTCGCGCCGGTCCGCCAGCACGCTCCGCATCTCCGGATCGGTGAGCTTCGGATCGACGATGTCGATGCTGTGACGCGCGCTTTCGAGGAGCGCCGCCATCCTCTCGCGCGCCCGCTCGGGTGCGATCACGAGCCGATCGTGGTCGGCGTCGTCGGCAAGCGGCCGGCCGGCGCAATCGGCGGCGAACAGGTGCTCGATGGCGAGGACGACGCCGCGATCGCCTGTCGTCAGCACGAAATCGCACGTCTCGTCGAGGCACTTGCGCGTCCAGTTGGCCGAACCGACGAGCGCCAGACGGCCGTCGGCGGCGATGTATTTCGCGTGATACTTCGCCACTGCGTCGCCGTAGCGGTGCAGCGTGGCGCCGGAGAGCGCCAGCACATCCGAGAGCTGATCCCGGCTCTTGCGGCCGCCCTTTGCACGGTCGGTCATCAGCACGTCGACCGCGACGCCGCGGGTGAGGGCCGCGACGAGCGCGTCGAGCACACCGAAGTCGTCGCAGCGGAACAACGAGAGGATCAGCCGCGAACGCGCGCCGGCGATCATGTCGATCACGGCGGCGCGACGCTCGGCCGGGGTGATCGCGATGGCGTCGGGAGGCGCGGCCATCATCCGTTCCGCTTCGGCGATTCCCACGACACCGACGTGATGCCGGAGTCCCGATCGACCAGCTGCGTGCTCACGTCCTCCAGCGACAGATCCGGATCCAGGGTCGCGTGGAACACCATCATCACGGCCTCCTTCTTCTGGATCACCTCCCGCGGCTCGAACACGATGTGGTTGCGGGCGAACACGCCGTGGACGTGGTGCAGCGGAAAGTCGCGTCCGGGCGCGGAGATTTCCACGGTCATCGTGCGCCGCCGGCCGCCGCCGACATGCTCGAGGACGACGAGGAACACGCAGAGGAAGGCCGTGCCGGCGGCGGATATCTCGAACGCGCCGATCCCGGTCGCCATGCCGAGCGCCATGAGCAGGAACAGGATCGTGATGTCCTTCGGGTCCTCGATCGGCGTGCGGAACCGGATGATGCTGGCGGCGCCGGCGATGCCGAACGCCCGCGCGAGCGACTCGCCGATGATCATCATGATCAGCGCCCCCGAGACGCACAGAAGGACCTGTGCGTGCTCCATGGCCTGCGTCATGGGCTTGTCGTGGAAACGCCGCTGCACCGCGGTCACGAGCAGCCCGATCAGGCCCGCCGCCACGAGCTTCGTCACCGCGAGGACGATCCACAGTGGGGGGCTGACCGAGTTCTGGGTAAAGGGCAGCAGCGGAGTGCTCCAGATGGCGCCAGGGCTGGTCGTGGACCATCTGGCGCCGGCCAGCGCGAGCCCGATGCAGAGCGCGGCCCCCGGGACGATCAGACGGAGACTCGAGAGGCGCCGGCCTGGTACTCGGGCTTCCTGGAGTGATTCACGGATGTCGAAAACCGATTCCAGACGGGAGAGCTGAAGGACCTCGAGCACACGCGGCTGCGGCGCGACGAGCGTAAAGACGCCGCCCACCCGCTGCGCGGTCGTGTGGCTGCGTACGAGCGCCCGCACGCCGGCGCTGTCAATCCCCGCGACGGCGCGCAGATCGGCAATGAGATGGCGGCAGCCACTCCTGAACAGCTCGTGTGCCCGCCGTTCGTAGTCTTCGGCCGGGCCACCGGCGACGAGCGGTTCCTGAGGCGCCACAAGGACCTGGCGCCGCGACGCGCGATCCATCATAGCCGCGCTCCTCGATCGGCTCTGGTATGCTGGCTAGAACTGGTTTCAAACCCCGTAGCGCAGCCCTTTAGGGCCGCCTGATGCAGGGCTGAAGCCCTGCGCTACGGGGTTTGAAACCACCTGTAGTGATCCCGGCTCGAGCGACGCAATAAGTGCGCGCACGGTAACACAGAGGACCGACGGGTGTCGATGGCAGTCTGGGCACGCAGGGTGGGGCTGGCACTCGGGGCCGCGACGGCGCTGCTGCCGATGTGTGCATGCGGCGGTCCGTCGGTGGGACCGTCGCCGGGCCCGGGCCCCGGCACGTCCATAGCGGTGCTCGCAGGCGCAGGCGACATCGGCATGTGCGGTTCCCTGGCACCGGAAGCGACCGCACAGCTGCTGGACGGCATTCCGGGGACTGTGTTCACGGCCGGGGACAATGCGTACTACCAGGGCACCGAGCGACAGTACCTCGAGTGCTACGACCCGTCCTGGGGCCGCCATCTCGGGCGGACGCGGCCGGCGCCAGGCAACCACGAGTACGAGTCCCCGGGCGCCGCGCCGTACTTCAGATACTTCGGTGCGAGTGCCGGACTGCCCGGACTCGGGTACTACAGCTTCAACATCGGCGAGTGGCACGTGGTCTCGCTGAACAGCAACATCCCGATGGCGCCCGGTTCGGCGCAGCAGGCGTGGCTGCGCGACGACCTCTCCGCCAACCGCGTGGCCTGTGTGGCCGCGATCTGGCACCACCCGCTCTTCAGCGCCGGTCCGAACGGACCAAACGGCGAAGTCCGCGAGCTGTGGCGGACCCTCTACGAGGCCGGGGCGGACGTCATCATCAACGGGCACGATCATCTCTACGAGCGGTTCGCGCCTCAGGCTCCGGACGGGGCCGCTGATGCGCGCCACGGGATCCGCCAGTTCATCGCCGGGACCGGCGGAGCGGAGCTGGGAGGAATGACCCGCCCGCAGCCGAACCTGGAGTTTTTCGTCTCGAGCTTCGGCGTGCTGAAGCTCACGCTCCGGCCCGGCGCCTACGACTGGGCGTTCATCGCGGTTACCGGATTCACGTCCGACTCCGGCAGTGACGTCTGCCGCTGAATGTCTGACCAGCCGTTTGCGTGCAGCCTGGATGCGATCGAGCTGGCGCAGGCGGAGCGTGCGGAGACGGTTGAAACGCAGAGGGCGCATGCGAGATACCATCGCCATTCGCGGAGTCGCCTGAGGAGAGGGTCAGATGTCACAGCAGCTTCGTCGGATTGCACCGCTGGCGCTCGGGGCCTTTCTGGCTGCCGTCCGGCTGAGCGTTGCCGCGGCCTCGCAGACCGATGAGTGGGCCCAGGCACAGCTGGCGTTAGAGAAGCAGGATCGGGAGGCGCCGCCTCCGGCCAGCGGCGACGCGCAGGTGCGGGCCGGCGCCGCAGCCATTGTCAGATCCGAGTTCGTGTTCGAGACGGCGCCGTTCGCCAGCGCGCATGCCTCGACAATGGTCGAGACGCGAGACGGACTCGTTGCGGCGTGGTTCGGCGGCACGCGCGAAGGGGCCGCGGACGTGGGCATCTGGCTGTCGCGACAAGAGCGGGGGCAGTGGGCAAGCCCGGTCGAGGTGGCGACCGGCGGCCAGCCGGACGGCACGCGTCACCCATGCTGGAACCCGGTCCTGTTCGACGTGCCCGGCAAGGGGCTCACGCTGTTTTACAAGGTCGGCCCCTCCCCACAGACATGGTGGGGGATGGCGAGAAGTTCCTCGGACGGCGGGCGCACGTGGTCCGACGCGCGACGGTTGCCGGACGGCATACTCGGCCCAATCAAGAACAAGCCGGTGCAGCTCCCGGATGGGGCGCTCGTGAATCCCAGCAGCACGGAGTCGCAGGAACAGCCGAGCAGGTGGCGTGTGCACTTCGAGCGCAGCGTCGACGCTGGCGCGACCTGGACGGTCGCGGTGCCGCCGGCCTCTGCCGACGGCAGCCGGATCGACGCGATTCAGCCCAGTATCCTCATTCACCCAGGTGGCCGGCTGCAGGCGCTCGGACGCACGCGCTCCGGGCGCATCTTCGAGACGGCGTCTGCTGACGGCGGCCGGACGTGGACGCCGTTGACGCTGACCGTGCTGCCGAATCCGAGCGCCGGCACCGACGCCGTCACGCTCCGCGACGGCCGTCACCTCCTCGTGTATAACCACACCGCGCAGGGCCGATCGCCGCTGAACGTCTCGCTCTCCCGGGACGGCACGGTGTGGGAAGCTGCGCTCGTTCTGGAGAGCGAGCCCGGGGAGTACTCGTATCCGGCGGTCATCCAGGCCTCGGACGGGCTGCTGCACGTGTCGTATACGTGGAAGCGTCAGCGCATCAAGCATGTCGTGATCGATCCAGCCGGGTTGAAGTCGATCCCGATGTCTGACGGGAAGTGGCCGCAGAACGTCCGGTGGCCGGACCCTCGAATGAACCCGTCATTGGAGCAGCGATGACGACCCGGACGGGACGCGAACCGAGTTGATGGAACCGTTCACGATCCGGTGAAACTCGTAGCTTCCATCCGGTGAAAGCCGTAGCTTCCGCCTCAAGGCGGAAGCCACGAGAGGTCGAAGGGGCGGAAGCCACGAAGGGGCGGAAGCCACGGCCGGCCGGGGATCTTGCGCGCCGTGCCGCCCTGTGGATTGCGCCTCGCGGAAATCAAGTGGTAGAATCGATCCTCGTGCCTGCGTCCGGTGACTGACCGTGCGCGCCGGGCACAAACAAGCCAGAGATCAGGGCGCGTAGCTCAGCTGGGAGAGCGCTGCGTTCGCAATGCAGAGGTCGGGAGTTCGATCCTCCCCGCGTCCACCAACCTCCGCTCTCCCGTCCCCACGCGGAG
>CAYZBZ010000151.1:0-9573 GCA_964476725.1 uncultured Vicinamibacterales bacterium | reverse complement strand
CTGCGACCCCCGGCTTAGAAGGCCGATGCTCTATCCACTGAGCTACGGGCGCGTGAACGTCCATTGTAGGGCATTCGCCGCGACTGTCTCATTACCCTTCGAAGACCAGATCGGGGACCCCTCGCACCGCGGGGGACGCGCGGTAAACCCCGCCGGCGTGCGGCATGCGCTCCAGCTCTTCAGGCGTCATCGCCTGGCGCGCGGACGTGATGTAGATCTCGTCGAGCGCAGCACCGGCGAAACAGGGGCACGTCGGGTTCTTCGCCGGCACCGCGACTTCCCGATCGAGCCGGCCTTGCGGTGTGTAACGGCGTACGACCCCGGCCCCCCACTCCGCATTCCACAGACAACCCTCGGCGTCGACGACGGATCCATCAGGCAACCCCTGGTGCGCGGCGAACTGCACGAGCGCACGGACGTTCGCGACGCGAGCGGAACCGGCATCGTAGTCGCACTGAAGGATCCGCCGCGCAGGCGAGTCACAGAAGTACATCGTCCTGCCGTCGAGGCTGAAGCAGATGCTGTTCGCGATCGTCACGCCAGGGAGGTCGAGGCGTCGCAGGCCGAAGGCGGCGGAGTACTGATAGAAATGACCGAGCGGCGCCGCCTCAGTGTCGTCCATCGTCCCGAACACGAAGTTGCCGGCGCGATCGGTGCGGCCATCGTTGATGCGTGTGGACGGCAGCTCCGGTTCCACAGGGACTACCGGCGTGACGGCGAGGTCAGGAGCGGTGTCGTCGAGCGTGGCCAGGAAGAGTCCCTTCGCCAACCCGAGCAACAGCGCGCCGGATCTGCAGACGGCCATGGAGCCGAGCCGATCGGGCAGGTTCCACGTGCGCGTGGCGGATCCGGCCGGCGTGTGCATCCACAGACGCGACGCCTGAATGTCCGTCCACAGCAGCGCGCCCCGCGCCGGCCACCAGGTAATGCCCTCGCCAAGCGTGCATCGCGAGTCGATCGCCAACGTGGCGGCGGTTGGCATGCCGTCAGGCATCGCGCGCCGGCGCTCCACCGCTGCGGGGCGTCTCCGCGTCGTGCTTGCGCTCGTGCGCCCATGGCGCCTGCGTGAACAGCCCGCCGTCAACCCCGAGGGTCTGCCCCGTGATGAAGGAGGACGCGTCGCCCGCCAGGAACACGACCGCTTCCGCCACGTCGTCCGGCGTGCCGATCCGTTGGAGCGGCGCCGCCCGGCCCCACGTGATGGCGTAATCGGGCAGCTCGAGCCGGGTCCGCTCGACCTCGATCGCGCCCGGCGCGACGCAGTTCACGCGGACCCGCAGCGGACCGAGCTCGACCGCCGCCACCTTCGTCAGCATCTCGATGCCCCCCTTGCTCGCCGTGTAGGCGATCAGATTCTGGAAGGGGACCTTGTTGCAGCCGGACCCGATGTTAATGATGGACCCCCCTCCGCGCGCCGTCATGTGGCGCGCCGCCGCCTGGGTGCAGAGAAAGCAGCCCTTCAGGTTCGTGTCGATGACGCGGTCCCACTCCTCCTCGGTCACGTCGAGGAACGGCGCCCACGTCTGCACGCCGGCGTTGTTCACGAGGATGTCCAGCCGCTGGAATCTCTCGACGACGCGCGCCATCATGTCGCGCACGTCGGAGGCGACTCCCACGTCCGCCTTCACGGCAAACGCGTCGACGCCCAGCGCGGTGATTTCCGCCACCGTCTGTTCCGCCGGCTCTGGCGACGTGGGGTAGTTCACCGCCACCCGGCATCCCTCACGCGCGAGCGCGAGCGCGATGCCTTTCCCGATCCCCTGTCCACCGCCCGTCACCAGAGCGGAACGTCCCTCGAGCCCTTTTTCCGTGCGCATCGGTAGCACTGTAGACCGCGTGTTTGCGGAAGACAAGTGTACGACGCGCGCTCAGTGATGGCATAATTCCGAGAATTGGGCCCCATCAGGCAGCCCTAAAGGGCTGCGCTACGACAGCAGGAGAAATACATGAAGACGTCATACACGACGCGGTTTGCCGCCGGAACGTGTGCCGCGCTTCTGGCGTCGGCAGCGCTCTTTGCGCAGCAGTTCCAGTACCCGGCGACCCGGAAGATCGATCACGTCGATACGTACCACGGCACCGCCGTGCCGGACCCGTACCGCTGGCTCGAGGACGACAACTCAGCCGAGACCGCCGCGTGGGTCGAAGCTCAGAACAAGATCACGTTCCCCTATCTCGAGAGCATCCCTTATCGCAAGCAGGTGCACGCGCGGGTCGAGCAGCTGAACAACTACGCGAAGTACTCGGCTCCGTCTCGAAAAGGGCCGTACGTCTTCTTCAGCAAGAACGAAGGGCTCCAGAACCAGAGCGTCCTGTTCATCCAGAAAGGCATGAAGGGGACCCCGGAGGTGCTGATCGATCCGAACGAGTGGGCGAAGGACGGCACGGCCCGTCTCACCGCGTTCGCGCCGTCGAAGGACGCGAAGTACGCGGTCTACGGCATCTCCCGAAGCGGCTCGGACTGGCAGGAATACCGCGTGATGGAGCTGGCCACGAACAAGACGCTGGCCGACAGCCTCGACTGGGTCAAAGTGTCGGGCGTCGCCTGGCAGGGAGACGGGTTCTACTACAGCCGCTACCCGGCGCCGGACACGGGGCGGGAGAAAGCGTCGATCAACGAGAACCACCAGGTCTACTTCCACCGCGTCGGCACGCCGCAATCCGACGACGTCAGGGTCTTCACCGACGCCGACAACCCGCAGCGCTTCCACACCGTCGAGACGACCGACGACGAGCGGTTCGTGCTGTTGACGGTGTCGGACCGCGGAAAAGGCAAGGACGGCAATGCGCTGTTCGCGCGCGACCTGTCGAAAGGAGAGCGCGAGTTCACGCCGGTGATTCCGACGATCGGCAACGAGTCGTTCAGCGTGATCGACAACGTCGGAGACAAGCTGCTCGTCGAGACCAACCACAAGGCGCCGAACGGGCGCGTGATCCTCGTCGACCCGAAGCAGCCAGCCGAAGCGAACTGGAAGACGGTGCTGCCCGAGCGCGCCGAGCCGATTCAGAGCGTCAGCACGGCCGGAGGCAGGTTGTTCGCGACGTATCTGAAGGACGTCACGACGCGCGCCTACGTCTACAGCCTGGACGGCAAGCTCGAGAACGAGATCGAGTTGCCGGGCCTCGGCTCCGCCGGTGGCTTCGGCGGCCAGCGCACCGACACGTTCGTGTTCTACACCTTCAACTCGCTGAACGTGCCGCCGGCCATCTACCGGTACGACATCGCGCCGCGCAAGAGCTCGGTGTTTCGCGAGCCGAAAGTGCCGGGCTACGACGCCGGCGCGTTCGAGACGAAGGCCGTCTTCTACACGAGCCAGGACGGCACGCGCGTGCCGATGTTCCTGATGCACCGCAAGGGGCTGACGCTCGACGGCACCAACCCTACGCTGCTCTACGCGTACGGCGGGTTCAACGTCGTGCAGTCGCCGACCTTCAGCGCCGCGCGGCTGGCGCTGCTCGAGCAGGGGGTGGTGTACGCATCGGCAAATCTGCGCGGCGGCGGCGAGTACGGGGAGACATGGCACCAGCAGGGCATGAAGCTGAAGAAGCAGAACGTCTTCGACGACTTCATCGCAGCGGCCGAGTGGCTCATCGCCAACAAGTACACCTCGCCGGCCAGGCTCGCGATCCAGGGCGGGTCGAATGGCGGCCTGCTGGTTGGCGCCGTGATGAACCAGCGGCCGGAGCTGTTCCGCGTCGCCATCCCGCAGGTCGGCGTCATGGACATGCTGCGGTTCCACAGGTTCACGATCGGGTGGAACTGGGTTGCCGACTACGGCTCGAGCGACAACGCGGACGAGTTCAAGGCGCTCTACGCGTATTCACCGCTCCACAACATCAGGCCGGGTGTGAAGTATCCCGCGACCCTCATCACGACCGCGGACCACGACGACCGGGTCGTCCCGGCGCATTCGTTCAAGTACGCCGCCACGCTGCAGGAACGGGCGAGCCGCGAGACCCCGGTGCTCATCCGGATCGAGACGCGGTCCGGCCACGGGGCGAGCAGCCTCCAGAAGCAGCTCGAGACGACGGCCGATATCTACACGTTCATGCTCTACAACATGGGCATCACGCCTGCGAGGATCGGCAGCTGACGAGCGACCTCGCACGGGCGCGTGATGGGGACGGCCACAAGCGGCTACAGGTTTTCACAAGAGGGACGGAGGTACGGGAGGAATCCGGGAGGAATACATCACCACGGAGGCGCGGAGAACACGGAGTGTCGTCGCTGCGCAGGCCTGCTAGCCGGCGCGCCCGCCGACCTGCTACAGTCGGCGGAACCTCATGACCGTCCACGCCGTCCTCGTGACCGTCTCGGACAAGCCGGGGATGCTTTTCGCCCTCACCCGGGTGTTCGCCGACCACCAGGCGAACATCACCTACGTGGACATGCACAGCCGCGGGCAGGAGTCGAACATCTACTTCGAGTTCACGTGCGGCGACGGCCCGGCCGACGCCGTCGTGCGGGATCTGCGGCAGACGCCCGGCGTCACGCGGGTCGAAGAAACGCCATCGCTCGCGCGAATCTACGGCAAACGGATCATCGTGATGGGAGGCGGGGCGCAGGTGGGGCAGGTGGCGCTCGGCGCCATCGCGGAGGCCGACCGCCACAACATCCGCGGCGAGCGCATCTCGGTCGACACCATTCCGCTCGTCGGCGAACAGGAGCTGGCCGCGGCCGTCCGCGCCATCGTCCGGCTGCCGCGCGTGCGGCTGCTGGTGCTTGCCGGCTCGCTGATGGGTGGCGAGATCTCGAAGGCCGTCGAAGACGTACGTAAGCACGGCCTCTACGTGATCTCGCTCAACATGGCAGGGAGCGTCCCGGATGCCGCCGACCTCGTCGTCAGCGATCCGATCCAGGCCGGCGTCATGGCGGTCATGGCGGTCGCCGACACCGCGAAGTTCGACCTGGTCCGGCAGCAGGGGCGGCGGTACTAGCCCGGAACGATCTACGACTGAGCCCGCATGATGCTGCCGTCCGGCGCCCGCCGCAGGAAGTCGGCGCCAACCAGCGCATTGATGACACGCTGACACGCGGTTTGATCCAGGCCCAGCAGGCGGGCCGCCTGGGCGGGGGTCAGCCGAAGTCCGGGCATCTCGTTGAACTCCGATCGGACGCGCTGCACCAGCTGGTGAAAGTCCATCGCGCACTCCATTCGACTGCGAATTACTCGACGCGGACCTCCGATACAGAGAGCAAGTCGCGCGCCACGAACCGGGCAACCTGTTGTTTCGGATTTTCCGGCCAATTTCGACAGCTTTGGCGTTTTCCCCCCTGCTTCTGAAGCGGGACCATTCTCGTCGGAACGCGCGGCGAGTCGGCACATAAGTATCTGGATCGCGGATGGCATTCCCGTCGCGCCCGAGCTCAGCGCTTCAGCAGCCGCAGCTCACCGACCGCCATCCGGCGCGGCCTTGGGGACTAGGGATTGCAAAAAGGCTGAGCTGGGCATCTAATACCCGAGCCAATGCCTGCCAGTCGGGTCCGCTGCCATGCAGCGGCTCTGCTCGGATATGTGTGTGTCGCGGCCGCGTTCTCGTGGCCCCTGCCGCTGCATTTGAGCTCGGCGCTCCTGGGCTCAGCTTCGGGCGACACCGGGGTCTACGTCTGGAACCTGTGGGTGTTCCGGCACGAGATCATCGCGCATCACCAGATGCCCTTCTTCACGCGGGAGATCTTCTCGCTGTCGTCGGCGGTGCCGCTGACGCTTCACAACTACACATCGCTCGCCGACATCCTGGCGTTTCCGCTGTTGCCGATCCTCGGCACGGTGGCCACCTTCAATCTGCTGACGGTCGGAAGTGGCGCGATTTCGGCCTATGCGATGTTCCTGTTTGCCCGGCGCATGACGGGCGACGGGGCGGCGGCCTGGGTGGCGGGGCTCGCATTCGGCTTCGCGCCGTTCATGAGCGCGCGCGCGATGGCGCACTTCAGCCTGGTGCAGACCGCGCCGCTGCCGCTCTTTGCCCTGCTCCTCGAGCGTCTGCACGCTGGTTCCACGCGCGGGCTCGCGGCGGCCACGGGTGTGGCGGTGGCGTGCGCGTTCCTGTGCGACCCGTATTACGCGGTGTATTGCCTGCTCATCGGCGTGTTCGCGATCGCCTATACCGCCGTCGTCATTCAGCGCGGGGCGATGCCGGCCCGTCCCTACCTGGGCCGGGCTGTGCTCGACATCGCGCTCGTGTGCCTCGCCGGGCTGATTGTCGGCATGATCGTCCGCGGCGGCGGCCGCTTCGAGGTGTTCGGAATCCGTGTCAGCATGACGAGGCTGTATACCCCGGTGCTCGTCTTCACCGTGCTGGCGGTTGCGCGGCTGTGGCTCATGGTCCGTGCGCGGGTGTCGCTGGTGTTTCCAACGATGCTGCCGCCGATGCGGGTGCTCGGGACAGCGGGCCTGGCGTGCCTCGTGCTGCTGACGCCGATCCTGTCTGCGCTGCTCGGCGCCGCGCGGGAGTCGCAATGGGGAAATCCCCGCGTGCTGTGGCGGAGCAGCCCCGGCGGGCTGGACCTGTTCGCGCTGTTCGTGCCCAACCCGCTCCATCCCTGGTTCGGGCGCTTTTTCGTGGACGGGGCCCGCGAGATGCCGGGCGGCTTCGTCGAGAACGTCGGATCGATTCCGTGGGTGCTGATCGCGCTGCTCCTCATCGCGGCGGGCTACGCGCGCGAGCAGATGCCGCGGTACTGGCTGGCGTTCACTGCCTTCTTCGGCGTGCTGGCGCTCGGCCCGTTCATCCACATCGCGGGGCAGATGACGTACGTGCCGACCCCGTGGGCGCTGCTGAGGTACGTGCCGGTGATCGGCGCCGCGCGGATGCCCTCGCGGATGGTGGCGCTCATGATGCTGGGGCTCGGGATGCTGCTGGCGTTTGCACTGCGAGATCTGCGCCGCCGCGTGCGCTGGCCGGTGGCCGCGACCGTGCTCGTCGCGGTCGCGCTGCTCTTCGAGATGCTGCCGGCGCCGCGCGAGCTCCATTCGGCTGCGGTGCCTTCGGTGAATCGCATCATCGCTGCCGATCCGCGGCCCGTGCGTGTGATGAACCTGCCGTTCGGACTGCGCGATGGGCTCAGCTCGCACGGGAACACCAACGCGACCGGCCAGTTCAACCAGACGGTCCACGAAAAGCAGTTAATCGGCGGCTACATCTCGCGATTGCGCAGGCGCGACGTGGCCGACTACAGGCGCATGCGCGTCACCCGCGCGCTGATCGATCTCAGCGAGGGGCAGCAGCTCTCTGACGAGCGACGCCGAAATGTCATCAACCGGGCCCATGAGATCATGCCCGTCCTCAACCTCGGCTATGTCGTCGTCAACACCGAGACGGCGTCGGAGGACCTGATTGAGTTTGCCCGCGCCGCGTTCGACCTGACGCCTGTCGCGTCCGACGGACCGTTCGTCCTGTACCGTACGCCGCTCGCCTCGCCGCTGTCCCCACGCTGAGGAAGCAGGGGCCGTGTCTCCGCCCCCCAGCGTTCTCCGCGTTGCGCGTCCCGCGCATCGCCTGCGAATTCCATCTCCATGTGGCTCATCGCGCTCTCCGTGATCGAGAAGGGTTCAGGGCTTAGAGGTCTTTGCCCTCGCTCCCGCGGCCGGCGTCCACGATGGCGAGTCGCTGGCCGGGAACGAGTCTTCGGAGGCGTCGGAGACGATGTCGATCGGCCTCCAGCCGCGATCCTCCACCTGCCGGTCGACCCAGTCGCGCGCGCGGCTGAGGTCGCGCCGGCCCATCGCCGCGCGGATCGTCAGGACGGCTCCGAGCGTCGCGACCAGGCCGCCGAGGAACCCGCCTCGACGCGCGCCAATCATCGCGAGCGTCGATCCAAACGCGACGGCCATCCAGCGTTCCTGGTCGTAGGTCGCCAGCGTTGCGGACAAGGTCGGTTTGTCCCAGACGCTCTTCTCGCTGCGCGGCACCATCAGGTTCATCGTTCCGTCTGGCATCTGACTGATCCTTTCACTCGTACACAGTACATCGGTCGGTCTTCGTTTGGCCTTGTGCACAAGGCATGCCCGCCAGGCTTTACAATGCGGCGATGCTCCGAACTGCTGCAGGCCTGCTTCTTACGGCCGCGACGCTCGCCGGCCCACTCCAGCCGACTCAACCGTCGCGGACCTTTGATGTCCTGATTCGCAACGGACGCGTCATGGACGGCAGTGGCAATCCATGGTTCCACGCCGACATCGGCATCCGGGGTGACCGCATTGTCTTGGTCGGCGACCTCGCCGGGGCCCAGGCGAAGACGACGATTGATGCCGGCGACCGGTTCGTCACGCCCGGGTTCATCGACGTGCACTCGCATGCGGCCGAGGGGCTCGTGCGCCCGCAGCTCCGGCAGGGCCAGCCGCTCCTCGCGCAGGGGGTGACGACCATCGTGGCAAACCCCGACGGGGGCGGCAACGTCGATCTCGCGGCGCAGCGCGAGAGGCTCACGAACGGCGGCATCGGACCGAACGTCGCCCTGCTGATAGGCCACGGCAGCGTGCGCAGCGCCGTGATGGGGGGGGCGAACCGCGCCCCTACCACCGACGAGCTGGAGCAGATGAAGGCGCTCGTTCGTCGAGGGATGGCGCAGGGGGCCTTCGGCCTGTCGAGCGGCCTCTTTTACACACCCGGGAGCTTTGCGCGAACTGAGGAGGTGATCGCGCTCGCGGCGGTGGCGGGGGAATCCGGCGGGTTGTACACGAGCCACATTCGCGATGAAGGGGACTACAACGTCGGGGTCGTGGCTGCCGTTCAGGAAGTCATCCGCATCGCCGAGGAGGCGCACGTCACCGGCATCGTGAGCCACATGAAGGCGCTTGGCCCGGACAGCTGGGGGCTGTCTTTCGCGCTCACGAGGCGGATCGAGGACGCACGGGCGCGTGGCACACAGGTGTTCGCGGATCAGTATGCGTACGAGGCGTCGTCCACGTCGCTGCGGGCGGCGCTTCTGCCTGGAGGCACGGCGCTGCCGGCGGCCGGCGCCGATGCGAAGCGTGACGAGGTCGAAGCGCTCGTGCGCGAAAACCTCCGCCGTCGCGGCGGCGCGTCGGCGATCCTGATCGCGTTCTACAAGCCGGACACGTCGATCGAGGGGAAGACCCTCGGGGCGATCGCGTCAGCGCGCGGCACGTCAGCCGAACGGGCCGCGCTCGATCTCATGGCCCGGGGCGGCGCCTCGATCGTGTCCTTCAACATGTCGGAGCAGGACATCGAACAGATCATGCGCCAGCCGTACACGATGACGTCGAGTGACGGCGGGCTCGTGCTGCCGACCGAGGGGAGACCGCACCCGCGCGATTACGGCGCGTTCGCGCGCAAGCTCGCGCGGTACGTGCGCGAGCGGAAGACGGTGACCCTGGAGTCGGCAATCCGGTCGATGACGGGCCTGCCGGCGTCGGTGTTCGGGATGAAGGACCGCGGAGCGATTCGCGAAGGTGCCGTTGCCGACATCGCGGTGTTTGATCCAGCTGCGGTGCGGGACCGCGCCACCTACACAGACCCGCACCAGCTTGCCGAGGGCATGAGCTATCTGCTCGTGAACGGCGTCGTCGTGATCGACCGCGGCAGGTTCACGGCCGCGCTGCCGGGCAA
>CAYZBZ010000150.1:0-9581 GCA_964476725.1 uncultured Vicinamibacterales bacterium | reverse complement strand
AAGCGCCAGCCGGGGTCGGTCTTCAAGCCGTTCGTCTACCTGGCCGCGTTCGAACGCGCGTTCGCGGACGGGCGCACGGACGTCACCCCGGCGACGATGGTCCTGGACGAGCCGACCTCCTTCATCTTCAACCAGCAGACGTGGAACCCGGGTAACTACGACGGAGAGTACGAGGGGGCGATTACGCTGCGCCGGGCGCTCGCGCTCTCGCGCAACATCGTCACCGTGAAGGTCGCCGAAGCGGCGGGCTACGACGAGGTCGCCGCCCTCTGGCGCCGGGTCGGCGCCGGAACGCCGCCACGCCCCTACCCGTCGATCGCGCTCGGCGTGTTCGAGGCGACGCCATTCGAGATCGCCAGCGCGTACACCGTCTTTGCCAACGGCGGGACGCTGAAGCCGCTGCGATCGATCTCGCGGCTCGTCAGCGGCCGGACGAACATCGACGTGCAGACGGGGCCGACGAAGAGCATCGCCCGGCGGGACACCACGTTCCTCGTGACGAACATGATGCGGAGCGTCATCAACGAGGGCACGGGCGCCGGCGCAAGAGCTGCTGGGTTTACGCTCGACGCGGCGGGCAAGTCAGGCACGACGAACGACCTGCGGGACGCCTGGTTCGTCGGCTTCACCCCTGAGCTTCTCACCGTCGTCTGGGTCGGCCTCGACGACAATCAGCCGCTGGGCCTGAGCGGCAGCCAGGCTGCGCTTCCCATCTGGACCACGTTCATGATGCGCGCGCTGGCCGGCCGTCCGAACGTGTCCTTCGAGGCTCCGGACGGCGTGGTCTTCGTGGACATCGACCGTGACACGGGGAAAGTGGCGGCGCCCGGCTGCCCGCGCATCTTCCACGAGGCGTTCATCGCCGGGACCGAGCCCACGGAGATGTGTGCCCTGCACAGCTTCTGACCTGGTCTAGAATAAAAGGTCCTTTCTCTTCGAGGAATCTGTCTTGAAACGACTGCTCTCATCCGTTCTTCTCGCGCTGACTGTTTTCTGCGGCGTCGCATGCCGCAAGCCGCCCGCAGCCTCGACCTCGACCTCATCCACGGCGGCTCCCGGGACGGCCGGGCAGACGGGTCAACCCGGCCAGCCGCAGGCCGGAACGGCGCCGGCTCCCGCGCCGGTGGCGGCCAAGCCGATGCCCGCACAGCTCCCCGAGGTGCTTGCCCGCGTCAACGGCGAGGCGGTCACGAAGGTCGACTTCGACCGGCTCGTCAAGAACATGGAGGTCAGCGCCAGCCAGCCCATCCCCGCGGAGCGCCGCGACGAGCTCCTCCGCAACGCGCTCGATCAGCTCGTGACCTACACCGTGCTGACGCAGGAGACCCGTGCGCGCAAGGTGACGATTACCGACGCCGAGATCGACGGCAACATCAAGCAGATGCAGACGCAGTTCCCGAGCGAGCAGGAGTTCAAGAAGGCGCTGGCGGCGCGCGGCATGACGATCGAGAAGCTCCGGTCGGACGCGCGCATCGATCTGGGCATCAACAAGATGATGGAGGCCGAGGTCTCGGGCCAGCCGCCTCCGACCGACGCGCAGGTCCGCGAGTTCTACGACAAGAACCCGGACAAGTTCAAGCAGGACGAGGCGGTCCGCGCGAGCCACATCCTGTTGCGCGTGGACGAGAAGGCGGATGAGGCCACGAAGAAAAAGACGCTGGCCGACGCGCAGGCGGTGTTGAAGCAGGCGCGAGCCGGGTCGGACTTCGCGGAGCTTGCGCGCAAGCACTCGGCGGACGGCAGCGCGGCGCAGGGCGGGGACCTGGACTTCTTCACGAAGGGGCAGATGGTCCCGGCATTCGACCAGGCCGCGTTCGCCATGAAGCCCGGCGAGATCAGCGACGTCGTCACTACGCAGTTCGGGCATCACATCATCAAGGTGACCGAGCGCCGCCCTCCCTCGACCGTGGCGTTCGACCAGGTCAGCCCGCGCATCAAGGAGTACCTGACCGGGCAGCAAAAGCAGGAGCGGGCGCAGGCCTTCATCGAGGCGCTGAAGCAGAAGGCGAAGATCGAGGTCCTCGTCTGAACGAAGAAGTCCTTGCGGCGGCCTCCGAAGCGCTGCGGCGCGGCGACAGCGTCGCCCTCGTGACGGTGGTCCGCTCGCAGGGCTCGACTCCGCAGCGCGCCGGGGCCAAGATGCTCGTGTGGGCCGACGGCCGCACCGTCGGCACGATCGGCGGCGGCTGCTACGAGAACGACGCCTTCTGGAAAGCACGTGAGGCGATCGCGTCGGGGCGGCCGTCTCTCGTTCACTACGAGCTCAACGACGATTTCGCGCAGGAGAACGGCCTTATCTGCGGTGGGCGCATGGATGTACACATCGATCCCCTCATGCCTGCTCCCCGTTTGCACATCATCGGCGCGGGGCACGTCGGCCTGCACCTCGCCCGGGCTGCCGCCGACGCCGGATTCCACATTCACGTCGTCGACGACCGTGACAAGTTCGCGAACGCGGATCGCTTTCCGGGAGCTGACGTCGTCGTCGCGCCGATTCCGGAGTGGCTGCAGGCGGCGGAACTGCCGGCGAGCTCCTACGTCGTCATCCTGACGCGCGGCCATCAGCACGACCTGGACGCCATGCGCGCCCTGGCCTCTCGCGACCTCAAGTACCTCGGCCTCATCGGCAGCCGCGCCAAGGTCGCCCGCATCTACGACGCGCTGCTCGCAGAAGGGATGCCCGCGGAGGCGCTCGAACGCGTGCACGCACCCGTCGGGCTCGAGATTGGCGCCGTCACCCCCGCCGAAATCGCCATCAGCATCCTCGCGGAATTGATCGCGGTGCGGAGAGGCATAGACACCGCAGGGCTTTCAATGAGCAGTGTCAAGGCAAAAGGCAAAAGGTCTAAGGCCTGTCCACCCTAATCCGTAACGCCACCATCGTCACCATGAACGACCGCCTCGAGATCATCGAGGGAGCGGTGGTCGTCCGCGACGGGCGGATCGTGTCGGTTGGCGCGGAGCCGGCCGGCCGTCGCGACCGCGTCATCGACGCGCATGGCGGATACCTCCTGCCAGGGTTCATCCAGACCCACATTCACCTGTGCCAGACACTGTTTCGTGGATCGGCCGACGACATGCCGCTATTCGAGTGGCTGAAGCGGCGCGTCTGGCCCCTGGAAGCGGCGCACACGCCGTCGACGCTTCGCGCGTCCACGCTCCTCGCCGCGTCGGAGCTCCTGCTGTCAGGCACGACGACGGTTCTGACGATGGAAACGGTGCACGACACCGACGTCGTGTTCGAGACGCTGGCATCGGCAGGGATCCGGGCGGTCGTCGGCAAATGCATGATGGACTCGGACGAAGGAGTCCCCGCACGGCTGCGTGAGCAGACGGCCCGGTCGATCGATGAAAGCCTCGCGCTGAAGAAGCGGTGGGACGGGGCGGCGAATGGGCGTCTGCATGCGGCGTTCGCGCCGCGGTTCGCGGTGTCGTGCTCGCGTGAGCTGCTCGAGGCAGTGGCCGCGCTGTCGGCGCACGAGCACGCGCTCGTCCACACGCACGCGTCGGAATCCCGCGACGAAGTGGAAGTCGTGCGCCGGCTCTCGGGAGGGCACTCGAACCTGGAGTACCTGGACGTCACCGGCCTGGCGACCTCCCGTCTCTGTGCGGCGCATTGCGTCTGGGTCACCGAACGGGAGCAGGCGCTCCTCGCGGAGCGCGACGTCAAGGTGATGCACTGCCCCGGGTCCAATTTGAAGCTCGGATCCGGCATCGCACCGGTCACCGAGATGCGGGCGCGCGGAATCTGTGTCTCGCTTGGGGCCGACGGGGCCGCTTGCAACAATCGTCTCGACATGTTCGATGAGATTCGGCTCGCGGCGATGCTGCAGGCGGTGCGGCATGCGCCCGGCGCGCTGACCGCTCGCGACGCGATCTGGATGGCGACGCGCGAAGGCGCCCGCGCGCTGGGGCTGGAGGAAGAGATCGGCTCCATCGAGCCGGGGAAGCGCGCCGATCTGATCGTGGTGGAACGCGACCGCCCGCATCTCGCGCCGGACCGCGACCCCTGGTCCACGCTGGTCTACGCGGCTCGAGGGACCGACGTCCGTCTCACCATGGTCGACGGCCATGTCCTCGTCAGCGACTTCATCGCGGTCGAGCTCGATGCGGCCGCGATTGCCGCGGACGCCCGACGCGCTGCGGACGAGCTCGCTACCCGCGCGGGCATCTGAACCCCGAAGAACCTGGCAGTGAGGTATAATCAGTTAGCACTCGAAGGTTCCGAGTGCCAAGAACCCAATGACACGCCATCCTGAGCTGTCGGAACGGGATAGACGGATTCTCGGGGTCGTCGTCCAGGCCTATATTGATCAGGGGGAGCCGGTTTCCTCCTTGTGGCTGGCGAGCCGCGGCTTCGGCGTCTCGTCGGCCACGCTGCGAAGCATCATGGCCCGCCTCGAGGAGCAGGGATACGTGCGCCAGCCCCACACCTCCGCGGGTCGCGTCCCGACGGATCAGGGGTATCGCATGTACGTGGACCAGCTCCTTGCGGATCGCAAGTCGTCGCGACCTGCGCCTCAGGTGGAGGCGCGGCTGCGGCGTGCCGGCACGGTGGTGGACATGCTGTCGCACGTCTCCCACGAAGTCTCGCGCGCGTCGCACCAGGTCGGGTTCGCGATCGCGCCCGGCGCGGACATGGCGACCTTCGAGCGGCTCGATTTCGTCCCGCTCGATGGTGGCAAGCTGCTCGTCGTGGTCGTCGCGGGCGGCGGCCACGTCTCCCACAAGGTCATCACCCCCAGCGAAGAGTACGGCCCGGGCGAGCTGCAGCAGGCGGCGAACTATCTCAACGCGCAGTTCAAAGGGCGATCGCTGCTCCAGGTCCGGCAGGCGGTCCTCGAGCGGCTGCGGGAGGAGCGCACGCTGTACGACGAGCTGATGGCGCGCGCCCTGCGCCTGGCCAGCACGACGTTCGAAGACATCGACTCGGCGCCGACGGTGTTCATTCAGGGCACGTCGCTCCTCCTGGATGAAGTCGGAGCCGAGGATCCGGAGCTGACGCTGACGACGCTGCGGACGCTGCTGCGGATGATCGAGGAGAAAACCCGGCTGGTGCAGCTGCTGGACGACTACATCTGCAGCGAGGGCCTCACCATCGTGATCGGCACCGAGCACCCCTCTCCCGACCTGCAACACTTCAGCCTCGTCGCGTCGACGTACTCCGACGGGCACGGCACGGGCGCCGTCGGCGTCATCGGCCCCACGCGCATGCGCTACTCGCGCGCCATCAACGCGGTCGAAAGCCTCTCGAAGGCGATCACGAGGATGGTCAACACGAAGTCATAACGTTTGCATGAACGACAACATTCACGAGACAAACGGTTCGGCGGTCGAAGCGGCGCAGCCCGCGCCGGCCGGCGACGTCGCCGAGATCCAGCGCCGGCGCGACGAGTACTACGACCTCCTGCTGCGCAAGTCGGCCGAGTTCGACAACTATCGGAAGCGCGTCGAGCGCGAGCGCCAGACGCTGTCGGACGCCGCCGCCGCGAACATGATTGAAGAGCTGCTGCCGCTCGTGGATGATCTCGAGCGCGCGCTCGAGGCCGACGCGGGCACCGAAGCGGGCGATGCCTACCGGCGGGGAGTCGAGCTGATTCACCAACAGCTCGGGGACATCCTGCGAAAGCGCGGGGTGCGCCCGATCGAGGCGCTGGGCGCCGATTTCGATCCGTATTACCACCAGGCGGTAGCGCATGAATCTGCCGCAGGACGCCGCGAAGGAGAGGTCATCGAGGAGTTCCGACGCGGGTACATGCTGGGTGACCGGCTGCTGCGGCCCTCGATGGTAAAGGTGGCCAAAGGGTGAGCAGCGTGACCAGGCGGGACTACTACGAAGTGCTCGGGGTCGAACGTCAGGCCACGGATCAGCAGATCAAGAGCGCGTATCGCAAGCTGGCCCTGAAGCACCATCCGGATCGCAATCCGGGCAACCACAAAGCGGAGGAAGCCTTCAAGGAGGCGGCCGAGGCCTATGCGATCCTCGCCGACGGCGAGAAGCGCGGGCTGTACGATCGCTTCGGGCACGCCGGGGTCAACGGCGGCGCGGGCGGCGGCGCGGGGTTCGACCCGACGATCTTCGCGGACTTCTCGGACATCTTCTCCGGCCTCGGCGACGTCTTCGGCCTCGGCGACATCTTCGGGCAGCGGCGTCGCCGCGGCGGGCCGCAGCGCGGCGCCGACCTGCGCTACGACCTCGAAATCACCTTCGAGGAATCCGCATCCGGCACCGACACCACCGTCCAGATCCCGCGGGAGGAAACCTGCGAGAGCTGTAAAGGCTCAGGCGCCGCCGACGGCACGTCAGCCGAGACGTGCAGCCAGTGCCGGGGCACCGGGCAGCTGCGCTATCAGCAGGGGTTTCTCACCGTCGCGCGCCCGTGCTCGAATTGCCGCGGCACCGGCAAGACGATCGCGAAGCCGTGCATGGCCTGTCGCGGCGCGGGTCGCGTCGGCCGCGAGCGCAAGCTGACGGTGAAGATCCCTGCCGGGATCGCCACCGGACAGCGGCTGCGCCTCTACGGCGAAGGCGAGCACGGATCGGCCGGCGGGCCCTCGGGCGATCTCTACGTCGTCGTTCACGTGCAGGAGCACTCGTTCTTCCATCGCGAAGAGGACGACCTCTACTGCGAGATGCCCATCAGCTTCCCCACGCTGACGCTCGGCGGTGCCGTGAAGGTGCCGACGCTCGACGGGCGCGAGGACGTGCACGTGCCCGCGGGCACGCAGCCCGGCACGCGGTTCAAGCTGCGCGGCAAGGGCATGCCGCACGTGAACGGGCGCGGCCACGGTGACCTGCACGTCATCGCCAGGGTCGCGGTCCCGAAGAAGCTCACAAAGGAGCAGAAGCACCTGCTCGAAGAGCTCGCGCGCACGCTGCCGCAGGAGAAGCCGGACGAAGATGGCGAAGGCGCGGACAAGCCGTTCTTCGAACGCGTCAAAGACATCTTTGGGTAGCTACCCGGCGCTCGATGTGCGGTACGGGCCGGCGCCGGACGCCGGCCTCCTGCAGGATCTTCTTCACGCGGAGCTCGACCCCTTCGAGCCCCTCGCCATCCACGAACACGAGGCCGCCGACCTCTGGCGCGTCTTCTTCCGCCAGCCCGGGCAGCGTGACGGCGCCCGTGCGGCGCTGGCCGCGGCCTTTGGCAATCGGCTGCTCGACCTCTCCCCTGTTGACGTGGACGACGAGGACTGGGCGCGCCGCAGTCAGGCGGCGCTCACGGCGATCAAGGCCGGACGGATCACCATTGCGCCCCCCTGGGACATGCCACTCAACCGGGATCCCGGCGAGATCGTGATCGTCATCGAGCCGTCGATGGGCTTCGGCACCGGCCATCACGCGACGACGCGATTGTGCCTGGAGCTCCTGCAGGAGCTCGATGTGCGGGGGAAGCGTGTCGTCGATGTCGGGACGGGATCAGGGATCCTGGCGCTCGCGGCGTGGATGCTCGGCGCGTCGAGCGTGACGGCGCTCGACCACGACCCGGACGCGCTGCAGAACGCGCGCGAGAACATCGAGCGCAACGGCGGAGCGGCCGCGATTGAAGTCGTCGAGGCCGACGTGTCGGCCGGGCGCGACATCGCCCGCGCGGACGTCGTCCTCGCGAACCTGACCGGCGCCGTCCTGCAGCGTCACGCGGCCGGGTTGACGCGACTGGCTGGCGGCGAGGGGGTTCTCGTCGTGAGCGGCTTCAGCCCGGACGAAGTGGACGGCGTCGTCGGCGCGTTCGGCCTGGCAGGCCGAATGGCCTGCGGAAGTGAGCCGGCAGGCCGAATGGCCTGCGGAAGTGAACCTGTCCCGCTTCGAGTCGTCCGCGACGGCGAATGGGCCGCGGCGGTAATGACAAACCTCGAACCCTTGAACCTTGAACCCTGAACCCCTGATCACAGATCCCCGAGCACGAATCGGACGACCGCGATGGCGGCGAGCGGCACCGCATCGGCGCGCAGCGTGATGCCGCCGAGCGTGACGGGAATGCATCCGGCGGCCTCGGCAAGCTGACGCTCCTCGGGGGCCCATCCCCCCTCGGGGCCGACAAGCAGGGACAGCGCGGCGGGGGCGCGGGTCTCGAGCAGGCGCAGCGACGCCTCGCCGCCTGAGGTCGCGGAGGGCTCGACCAGGATCACCTTCAGCCCGGGGCCGCAACGGGCGAGCCAGTCGCGAAGCGGGCGGCCCGGCCCGATGATCGGGAGCGTCGCGCGGCCGCACTGTTTCGTGGACGACACCGCGACCCGGATCCACCTGTCCGTGGCGCGGCCGCTCTCGAGCGCCTGCCGGCGGCCGATGGTCCGCGCGGTGATGATCGGCTCGATTGCCGCCACCCCCATCATCGTCGCGTCGCGCACGACCGCGTCCATGCTGTCCCCTTTCAGCACCGCCTGCACCAGCGTGACGTCCACGCGCGGCTCGGTGGCTGGCGCGATCGCGTCGAGGATCTCGATTTGCACGCGGTCGCGAACCGCGGCGGCGACACGGGCGCGGAACTCGTGGCCGCGTCCGTCGAACACGGCGATCTCGTCCCCTGCTCCGAGCCGCAGCACGCGCGTCAGGTGACGCGCCTCGTCGGCCGGCAGCGCCGCGGCGCGGCCCGCCGGGTCGAGATCCGGGACGAAGAAGCGCGGCAGCATCACGCCAGATTATTCATCATTCGCGCTATACTCGCCTCGTTCGCATCGAGAACCCGGCGATCGAATCGGCAATCACGAGTCAGCCATCAGCAATTCTCCAGCGTGCTCTTCAGAGGCCAGCACCTCGGCAAGTACAAGATCGTCGCGCCGCTCGGCACCGGCGGCTTCGGTACCGTTTACCTCGCGCAGGACACCTGGATCGACAAGAAGGTCGCGATCAAGGTGCCGCACCGCCAGGGGCTCGACTTCGGCGAGCTGCTGCGCGAGCCCCGGCTGCTGGCGAGCGTCAGCCATCCCAACATCGTCGCCATCACCACGGCGGAAAAACAGGAGAACGTCTTCTTCATCGTGATGGAGTACGTCCAGGGGGAGACGCTCGAGAACATCATCGCCGCACATGGGGCGCTCGACGTGAGCCGCGCGCTCGATTTCACCTGCCAGATCTGCAACGCCGTCGATCACGCGCACACGCACGGGGTCATCCACCGCGACCTGCGGCCGGCCAACGTGCTCGTGACCGAGAACGACATGCTCAAGGTCGCGGACTTCGGCACGTCGCGGTTTCTCGAGATCGCGGCGCACGGCACGACCGTCATCGGCAGCCCGCCGTACATGGCGCCGGAGCAGTTCCACGGCAAGGCGGTCTTCGCGTCGGACATCTACTCGCTCGGCGTCACGATGTACCAGATGCTGACCGGGGTACTGCCCTACGACGCGCCCGCCCCGTCCGATCTCGACAAGCTGATGTCGGGCGAGCTCGTCTCGCCGCCGCGGCTCAAGAATCCCGCGATCCCGAAAGCCATCAGCGACATCGTCATGCGCGCGATGGCGCCGGAAGTCACCGCGCGATACCAGCGCGCACCGGAGCTCCTCGCCGACGTACTGGCGGCGCGATCGGCGGCGCGCTCGCGCCGCGCGGCGCAGCCCGGTGCCGTCTCGAAGGCCGAATC
>CAYZBZ010000149.1:1500-9724 GCA_964476725.1 uncultured Vicinamibacterales bacterium | reverse complement strand
AGTAGGACGACATGATGCAGACGAGCCGATGTCCACATCTTCACGACGCACCATCACCAGATTATAAGTGGATTACGGGCGTCGCGCGGCTGTCGCGCGGCGGTCGGCGCGCATCGTGCTCTGTTAGAATGGCGTCGTCCCGTCCCCAGGGAGGTTCACATGCAATTCCCAGTTCTTCGCCGAGCGCTGCCGGCGATCCTGTGCGCGTCGGCGCTCGTCGCCAGTGCCACGGCCGCCGGTCCCGAGAAGAAAGGCAAGCCGACCGTGACCGTCAAGGTGACGCCGATGATGGGGTTTTCCCCCGCCCGGATGGTCGTCACCGCCGAGCTCAGGGGAGGCGCGGACGACTACGAGGAGTTCTATTGCGCAACGGTCGAGTGGGACTGGGGGGACGACACCCGGTCGCAGTCGGGCGCCGATTGCGATCCGTACGAAGCCGGCAGGAGCGAGATCAAACGGCGGTTCACCATGGACCACGTATTCAACACGGCCGGTGACTACCGGATCGAGTTCCGGCTCAAACAGAAGAACAAGATCGTCGGCCGGGGATCGGCGGACGTGAAGGTGCGTCCCGGCATTCGGGACGGCGGCCTCCGGCACTCCGGCACTGAACATTGAACCCCTGAACCCCTGAACCCCTCTGGCACGTTACGGCACAGGGACGAGCGGCATCGGAACAAAGTTCCCATCTTCGAGACGGTACCCGCGGACGTCCGGAGAGCCAATCTCTGCAAGCGAGACGATGACGTAGAGGAGATCGGCGTCGTGCGCCTCTGCCAGATCGGTGGGCGACGGTACTGCGGGCGATCTCGGATGCGAATGGTAGGCGCCCAGGATCGCGCGTCCGTCCCGCCGCGCCCGCCTGACCGCGGCGAAGTGCTCCGTGGGGTCCACCAGATAGGCTGTCTCGCTTGCCCTGGCGTTGCGTGTGCGGACGCACTCGTCGACGAGGTTGCCGGCGCCGAGGAGGAGCCCGCAGCATTCGAGCGGCACGTCCTCCCGTGCGTGGCTGATCATCGTGTCGAGGACGGCCGTGCGTATTCGGATCATCGCGTCCAGGTTGGCCCTGCGGGTCACGCCTCGACGATCATGGCAACAACGCTCCACTCCTCGCTCGGGTTCGGACAGCACAGGGCGCACCCGGTCGACGTGTCACCGTCACGTCTGCAGCTCCACGCGGTCGCGATACTGGTCGAGCGCGTCGGGATTCGCCAGCGCCTCGCGGTTCTTGACCCCACGGCCATGGACCACATCGCGGACGGCCAGCTCGACGATCTTGCCGCTCTTCGTCCGGGGTATGTCGGTGACTTGCACGATGCGCGCCGGGACGTGTCGGGGGCTCGTGTGCTCGCGAATACGGCGCGCGATCCGGTCGTTCAGCTCGGCCGTGAGCGGCACGCCGTCACGCAGCCGCACGAACAGCACGATGCGCTCGTCGTGTTCCCACTGCTGCCCGATCACGACGCTCTCGACGATTTCGTCGATCTGTTCCACCTGCCGGTAGATCTCCGCCGTGCCGATGCGCACGCCGCCGGGGTTGAGCACCGCGTCGGATCGTCCGTAGATGATCATCCCGCCGCGCTCCGTCAGCTCGACGTAATCGCCGTGGCACCACACGCCCGGATACTTCTCGAAGTACGCGGCGTGATACTTCGTCCCGTCGGGATCGTTCCAGAAGCAGAGCGGCATCGACGGGAAAGGCTGCGTACACACCAGCTCCCCCTTCTGCCCGACGACGGAGCGGCCGTGCTCGTCGAAGACCTCGACCCTCATCCCGAGCCCGCGCGCCTGAATCTCCCCCTTCCAGACCGGGCCGATCGGATTCCCGCCGACAAAACAGCTCACGATGTCGGTGCCGCCCGACATGGACGCCAGGTGAATGTCGCGCTTGATGTGCTCGTAGACGAACGTGAAGCTCTCCGGCGCCAGGGGCGATCCCGTCGACGTCATCGTGCGGACCGTCTCGAGGCGATGCGTGTCGGCCGGCGAGAGCCCCGCTTTGTTGACGGCGTCGATGAACTTCGCTGACGTGCCGAAGAGCGTCATCCCGGTCTCGTCGGCAAAGTCGAAGAGCACCCGCCCGTCGGGATGAAAGGGAGAGCCGTCGTACAACAGGAGCGTCGCGTCGGAGGCGAGCGCGGTGACGAGCCAGTTCCACATCATCCATCCGCAGGTCGTGAAATAGAAGACCCGGTCGCGCGGCTGGATGTCGCAGTGCAGCTGGTGTTCCTTCAGGTGCTGGATGAGCGTGCCGCCGGCGCCGTGCACGATGCACTTGGGCACACCGGTCGTGCCGGACGAATACAGGATGTACAGCGGATGGTTGAACGGGAACGGCTCGAAAACGAGCGGAGCGCCGCCGCCAGCGGCCAGGAAATCGGCCCAGGTCACCGCTCGCGGCACCGCGGCAGCGGCCTGGGTGCCGGCGTACGGCACGATCACCGTGTGCTCGACCGACGGCAGAGCCCGTGCGATATCAGCCAGTCGCGGCGCGACGTCGTGCGCCTTGCCGGCGTAGTAGTAGCCGTCCACTGCAACCAGCACCCGCGGCTCGATCTGCCCGAAACGGTCGAGGACCCCCTGCACACCGAAGTCCGGTGAGCATGAGGACCACACGGCTCCGACCGCCGCGGTGCCAAGCGCCGCGACAATCGTCTCGGGCATGTTTGGCATGTAACCGGCGACGCGATCGCCGGGGCGGATGTCCGCTCTCCTGAGCGCCGCCGCGAACTGCCCGACCGCGCCGTGGAGTTGCGCGTGCGTCCACGTCTCCCGCCGCCGCCCCTCGCCGTTGAAGATCAGCGCGGGCTCGGCGTCCTGCCTGCGCAGCAGGTTCTCGGCGAAGTTCAGACGGGCGTCTGGAAAAAACCGCGCGCCAGGCATCCGGTGGAGATCGACGACAGCCCGCTCCCCCATCTCGCCGCGAATCCCGCAGAAGTGCCATATCGATCGCCAGAAGGCGGCGGGACGCTCGATGGAGAACCGATACAGATCGTCGTAGGCGGACAGGTCAACGCCGTGCGCAGCGCCGAGCGTGCGCATGAAGGCGGTCAGCCGCGCGCGCGATACACGCTCGGCCGATGGGATCCACAAGGGGGCGGCCACGTCTCCGGATTATATCGAGCGTTGACCAGCACGGAGGGTAGGGAGGGACAGGGGAGCTAAACGCTGACGATGTACTGCTCCGTCTTGTACACACTGAAGCCGCGCTTCAGGTAGTTCGGAAGCGCGGACGGATGGTCGAGGCTGCTGGTGTGGACCCAGACGCGGGTGGCGCCAGCCTCCCACGCGCGCTGCACGGCCTGCGTCAGGAGGTGCCCGCCAAGTCCGCGGCCGTGGAACTCCCTCAGCACACCGAAATACGCAATCTCGATTCCGTTCTCCGCATCGCGCCGCAACTCGAAGTACCCGGCCGGCGCCCCCCAGACGGTCATCAGCCAGAGCGACACGGATGGAGCGGCCAGGTATGCGCGAATCTCGTCGGCCGACCACGGCAGACGGTCCACCCAGTGATGGTCGCGCCCCACCTCCGTGTAAAGAAACCGCCAGAACGACGGCGGGCAGTCCAGCACGCGCTCGACACGCCAGCCGGCATCGGGAAGCGACGCGTGGCTCAACTGGGAGGGGCTGCGCATCTCCAGGTACGTGCGGGCGCCGACGAGACTGCGTCCGCTCATGTAGGTTCAACCACCCGATCGAGCACGCGCTTCCAGTGCGCGGCGGAGTCGAACGTGCGTTCGAGCGCATCGGGATCGTCCGAGGGCGGTCTGAGACGCTGCAGGATCGCCACGAGCTCGTCGATCGCGCGTGCGATGTTGTCCTGGTTGCTCGCCGTGATGTCGCGCCAGATGTCCACCGGGCTTGCCGCCAGTCGTGTCGTGTCCCGCAGACCGCGACCCGCGAGCGCGAGGCCGTCGCCGCCCGTGCGTTCGCCGACCAGATGCATGAGCGCGCTGGCCGCGAGCTGAGGAAGATGGCTGAGGTACGCGACGAGCGAGTCGTGCGCGTCGGGCGTCATCAGGTGGACCCGCGCGCCGAGCGCTTCGACCAGCGAGGACACTCCCTCGCGCGACGTGCCGCTCGTGTCCTCCGTGGGCGTCAGGATCCACGGACGCTCGGCGAACAGATCGGGGCGCGCCGACTCGACGCCGCCCACCGCGGCACCGGCGAGGGGATGCCCGCCGATGAAGCTGAGCCGCCGCGGCAGCGTGCGCGCCGCCGCCACCACGTCGCGCTTCGTGCTGCCGACGTCGGTCACCGCGGCTTCGCCGGGGACGTAATCGGGCAGCTCGGACAGGATCCGGACGTTCGCGAGGACCGGCGCGGCCAGGACGATCAGCTGCGCGTCGGCCGCCATGACGAGGTCGTCTCCTCCGACGTCCGCCGCGTGCATCCGCATCGCGATCTCGATGACGTCCTTGCGATCGATCGCGACGATCAGGACCGACGGCCAGAGGCGCCGCACCGCGAGCGCCATCGACGCGCCGATCAGCCCGAAGCCGACGATCGCGATGCGTTGAAATGGAGCGGTGGACTTATCCCCCGCCATCGGCAGCAGCTTCGACACGCGTCTCCTAATCCCTAATCCCTCATCCCTCATCCCTCATCATCAAATCTCTGGTCCGAGATCCCGAATCCTCCATCACGAATCGCGATTCAGCAATTACACGCCCCACCCTCGCCGGGCCACCGGCTCGAGGCAGATGCTGCGGCCGATGGCGGGTGCGATGATGCGCAGCTCCGCCATCAGGCGGTCGAACTGTGCCGGGAAGAGCGACTGCGCGCCGTCACTGAGGGCGTGGTCGGGATCGTGGTGCACCTCGATCAGCAGCCCGTCGGCGCCGGCCGCCACCGCGGCACGCGCCATCGGCGCCACTTTGTCGCGACGCCCCGTGCCGTGGCTCGGATCGACGAGGATCGGCAGGTGGCTCAGCTTCTGCACCACCGGGATCGCCGAGATGTCGAGCGTGTTGCGCGTGTAGCTTTCGAAGGTCCGGATTCCCCGCTCGCACAGCATCACGTTCATGTTGCCGCCGGCGAGAATGTATTCGGCTGACAGGAGCCACTCCTCGATGGTGGCCGAGATCCCGCGCTTCAGCAGGACGGGTGTCCGCGTACGTCCCAGCTCGCGGAGCAGCGTGAAGTTCTGCATGTTGCGCGCGCCAACCTGCAGGATGTCGGCATAGCGCTCGACGACGTCCAGCTGGCTGATGTCCATGATCTCCGACACCAGCTTGAGATTGTGGCGATCGGCGGCGCCTCGCAGCAGCCGCAGCCCCTCCTCTCCGAGACCCTGGAAGCTGTAGGGAGAGCTCCTCGGCTTGAACGCGCCTCCGCGCAGGACTTTGGCCCCTGCGCGTTTGACCGCGGACGCGGCCGCCTCGACCTGTTCTTCGGTTTCCGCCGAGCAGGGCCCGGCCATCACGACGACCTCGTCTCCCCCTATGCGGAGATCGCCGATGCTGATAACGCTGTTCTCCGGCTTGAACGTGCGGCTGGCGAGCTTGTAAGGCTCGGTGATCCGCAGCACTTCCTGGACCCCCTCGAGCATCTCGATGAGCCGGGGATCTCCCTCCCGGTTTCCTCCGACCGCGCCGATGACCGTCCGCAGCGCGCCGGTCGAGCGGTGGACATCGAATCCCATCTCAACGAGCTGGGCAATGACGCGCTGCACCTGATCATCGGTCGCGCGCTCCCGCATCACAACAACCATAAGTACCTTCGCTTGAAAATCCGAACCACGAACCGCTTAACCCGAACCCTGCGGAACTCCTCGAATCTCGCGAACCCGGTAGAACCCAGTGGAACCCCTATTCCGCATCTGCCAACCGTTCCAGTCGGCGGGCCTCGTCGATGATTCGCTCGAACAGCCGCTTTACCGCGCCGTCGTCGAGCGGTCCTATGTTGACGCGCTGCACGTGCTCGAGCACTTCCGCCTCGCGTGACGGCTGGTAGAGCTCGAGCCCCGCGGCCTTCTTCTCGTGTCCGACGGTCAGCGCGCATTCCGCGCGCGCGCTCAGAAGCCGGACGAGCTCCTCGTCGATCTCGTCAATCCGCCGCCGGAGCTCGTCGAGGCGATTCACGCGGCGCCCCTGAGCCATCGCACGTACTCGGCGGCGCGTCTTCCGACGTCAGGCGACGTGCCATGTTCGGCAATCACCTTCACGAGCGCGCTGCCGACGACGGCGGCGTCCGCGGAGGCGCAGGCCTCCGTCACGTGCTCGGGGGACGAGATGCCAAATCCCACGGCGACCGGCAGCGCCGACTGCGCGCGCACTCTGCCGACAAGAGCGCCGACGTCGGCGGCGAGGTTGTCCCGCACCCCGGTTACGCCCAGGCGCGAGATCACGTACAGAAATCCCCGGCCCAGCTCTCCCGATCGCCGGATCCGCTCGTCCGTCGTCGTCGGGCTGATGAGAAAAATCGGATCGAGTCCGGCGTCGATCATCGGCGCGCGGAGAGGCTCCGCCTCTTCCACCGGGTAGTCCAGGATCAGCACGCCGTCGACGCCGGCCGATCTGGCCGTGCGCGCGAACACCACGGGATCCATCCGTACCACCGGGTTCGCATACGTGAACAGCACGATGGGCGTGTCCACCGAGGCGCGCACCTTGCGCACGAGATCCAGCGTGCCCCGCAGCGTCATGCCGGCGGCCAGCGCGCGCTCGCTCGCCCGCTGGATGACGGGGCCGTCGGCGAGCGGATCCGAAAACGGCACGCCGACCTCGAGGACATCCACGCCAGCGCCCGCCAGCGCGATGAGGATCCTCGCCGACGTGTCGAAGTCCGGGTCTCCGGCGGTCACGTACGTAATCAGGCGCGGCCGGCGAGGGCCGGCGAACGCGGCGTCGATGCGCGACATCAGTGCGCTCCCGTTGTGAGGGCTGCGGCGTCGAGCATCTTCTGGATGCTCAGCACGTCCTTGTCGCCTCGGCCTGACAGGTTGACCAGCAGCACGTCGTCGCGCTGCATTGTGGGCGCGAGGCGGCAGGCATGGGCGATCGCATGCGCCGACTCCAGCGCAGAGAGAATCCCCTCCTCGCGCGCAAGACGCTGGAATGCGGCCAGCGCGTCGTCGTCACCGATCCAGGTGTACTCCGCACGGGCCGAGTCGTGGAGCCACGCGTGCTCCGGCCCGACCGCCGCATAGTCGAGCCCAGCCGAAATCGAATGCGTCAGCTCGATGTTCCCGTCCTGGTCCTGCAGCACGTAGCTGCGTGTGCCCTGGAGCACGCCCGAGCTTCCGCCGGCAAAGCGCGCCGCGTGCGCGCCCGGCCGGATCCCGTGCCCGCCCGCCTCGACTCCGACGAGGCGCACCGACGGATCCGCGATGAACGCGTCGAAGATGCCCATGGCGTTGCTGCCGCCGCCGACGCACGCGACGATGGCGTCGGGCAGTCGTCCCAGGGCATCGAGGCATTGACGCCGGGCCTCCTGGCCGATGACCGACTGGAATTCCCGGACCATCAGGGGATACGGGTGCGGCCCGAGTACGGAGCCGAGAAGGTAATAGCTGTCGGCGAGGTTCGTGACCCAGTCGCGCATGGCCTCGTTGATGGCGTCTTTCAACGTGCGTGCGCCCGCGTCCACGCGCCGCACGGTGGCGCCGAGCAGCTGCATGCGAAAGACATTGAGCGACTGGCGCTCCATATCCTCCGCGCCCATGTACACGGCGCATTCGAGCCCGAGGAGCGCACATACGGTGGCGGTCGCGACGCCGTGCTGCCCCGCGCCGGTTTCGGCGATGACGCGACGCTTGCCCATCCGCTGTGCCAGGAGCGCCTGTCCGAGCGCGTTGTTGATCTTGTGAGCGCCCGTGTGCGCCAGGTCCTCGCGCTTCAGGAAGATCCGCGCACCGCCGAGCGACTCGGAGAGCCGGCGCGCCTCGTACAGCGGGGTGGCGCGGCCGACGTAGTCATGCAGCAGGCGGTTGAGGGTGGCGCGGAACGTCTCGTCCGCGCGCGCGGCGAAGTACGCGCGCTCCAGCTCCTCCACAGGAGCCACCAGCGTTTCAGGTACGAACCGTCCGCCGTAGGCGCCGTAATAGCCCCGGGCGTCGGGGTCTCTCTGACCGAAGGATGGTTGCATGACATCTCCGCCGTACCGCGGCCCTTCCGCCTTCGCGCGAAGCGCTTCGGCGAGACTCGCCGTAGCCTTGGCGCAGGCTGGTCAGGGGCCCTGGGATTACGTTCGTGCCAGCGCCGCAAACAGCGCGCGCAGCTTT
>CAYZBZ010000149.1:0-1400 GCA_964476725.1 uncultured Vicinamibacterales bacterium | reverse complement strand
TCAGGGGCCCTGGGATTACGTTCGTGCCAGCGCCGCAAACAGCGCGCGCAGCTTTGCCGCGTCCTTCACTCCCGGCGCGGATTCGACGCCGGACGACACGTCGATCGCATACGGCCGCACCACGTCCACCGCCGCGCGTACGTTGTCCGCCGTCAACCCGCCCGAGAGAATCGTCCGGCGTCTCCTCGCGATGCCGGCCGCCACCGCCCAGTCAACCGTGCGCCCGGTGCCCCCTCTGCGAATCGGATCGTGCGCATCCAGGAGGACAGTGACCCTGGACGGCATCCGATCGATCGACGAGGCATCGAAGTCGTCCGCCAGCCCAACCGCCCGGATCAGCCGGCAGCGCACCTGCGCGAAATCGTCGATTGACTCCGAACCGTGAAGCTGCACGACGCCGAGCGGCACGAGGCCGGCCACGCTGCTGACGTAGTCGGCCGGCTGATCGACGAACACCCCGACGGTCGTGACGTCGGGTGGCAGTGCGGCCGCAATCGCGCGCGCGCGATAGGGATCGATGAACCGCGGGCTTCCGGGCCAGAACACGAATCCCACAGCAAACGCCCGGAGCTCCGCCGCGAGCAGCGCGTCCTCGACGCGCGTGATCCCGCATATCTTGACCCGCGGCGGCTCATCCACCGGCGCGCAGCTCCCTGAGGGCGGCGCCCGGGTCGGGCTGTGCGATCAACCGCGCGCCGACCAGAAACGCGTGATAGCCCGATGCGGAGAGCCGCGACAGATCCGCGAAGGACTTGATCCCGCTTTCCGCGACGGCAATGACGTCCCGTGGCAGCTCGGCCGCGATCGCGTCGAGCACGCCGAGGTCGACGGCCAGCGTTCGAAGATTGCGGCTGTTGACGCCGACCACGCGCCCGCCTGCGTCGAGCGCGCGGGCCAGCTCGTCGCGATCGTGCACTTCGACGAGCGCCGCGAGCCCCAGTCCGGCGGCGGCCCGCAGCAACCGCGTCAGCTCGTGCTGCTCCAGCGCGCCGACGATCAGGAGCACAGCATCCGCGCCGAGCACGGCCGCCTCGAGCAGCTGGTACTCGGACACGATGAAGTCCTTCCGCAGCAGCGGAAGATCGACCGACGCCCGGACCTGACGGAGATGTTCCGGATCACCGTCGAAGAACGTCGGCTCTGTCAGCACGGAAATCGCGACGGCTCCGGCGTCGGCGTACGCGCGCGCGTGGGCCGCAGGCTCGTACCGCTCGCGCAGAATCCCCTTTGACGGCGATCGCCGCTTGCACTCCGCGATGATCCGGTGACCGCCTGGCGCGCGCTGACGGTCAGGAGGTCGCAAGGCCAGCTCGAAGGCGGATCCCCGTGGCGTCCGCGTCTGCTCTCCGGCGAGCACCCGCGTCGGGCGCGCGGCTTCACGCACCTCGACGATCCGCCGC
>CAYZBZ010000148.1:0-9807 GCA_964476725.1 uncultured Vicinamibacterales bacterium | reverse complement strand
GTTCGAGCACATGATGTTCAAGGGATCGAAGAACGTGGAGCCCGAAGGGCATCCGTCGTGGATCTCGAGCATCGGCGGCCAGAGCAACGCGTACACGGACGAAGACTCGACGGTGTTCTGGCAGACGACGCCCGCGCAGTACCTGCCGCTGGTGCTCTGGCTCGAGGCCGACCGCCTCGCGTCGTTGCGCATCGACGAAGACGTCTTCAAGAACGAGCGGCAGGTCGTCAAGGAAGAGCGCCGGATGCGGGTCGACAACCAGCCGTACGGCCGCCTGAACGAGCTGATTTACAACCAGGCCTTTGCCGTGCACCCCTACAAGCATCCGACGATCGGCAGCATGCAGGATCTGGAGGCAGCCTCCATCGCGGACGTCCGCGACTTCTTCCGCACCTATTACGTGCCGCAGAACGCGACGCTGGTGATCGTGGGTGACTTCGACACGAAGGAAGCGCTGGGGCTCGTGGCGCAGTACCTCGGGCGGGTGCCGAAATCGGACCGTCCCGTGCCGCGCGACATTCCGAAGGAGCCGCCGCAGACGAAGGAACGCCGGGTCCGCCTCGAGGAGAACTGGCCGCTGCCGGCCGTGGTGGTCGCCCATCACATCACGTTCGACGGCGATCCGGATTCGTACCCGCTCCACATCGCGTCCAAGGTGCTCTCGGACGGCCAGAGCTCGCGGATATACAGGAAGCTCGTGTACGAGAAGCAGCTGGCGCTCGCCGCGTTCGGCGGCGGCAACATCATCGAGGATCCGAACCTCTTTTACGCGGTGGCCCTCGTGCAGCCCGGCCACTCGACCGAGGAGACGATCGACGCGCTCATCGCCGAGCTCGATCGGCTCCGTAACGAGCCGATCAACCCCGGCGAGCTGCAGCAGGCCAAGAACCAGTTCGCGCGCGACTACATCTTCAGCCGCGAATCGAACAAGGACAAAGCCAGGCAGCTCGCGCACGCCGCGGTGATTCATAACGACATCAAGACCGCCGACGGCGAGTTCGACATCTTCATGAACATCACGCAGGCTGACGTCCAGCGCGTCGCGCGGAAGTACTTCACGCCCGAGAACCGGCTCGTCATGACCATCATGCCCAAGGGGGCGACGGGCGGGGGGCGGTCGCGATGAGGCATCCGTTGTTGCGATCGGCGGGTCGCGCCCTCACCCTGACGCTCGTGACTCTGGCCGTCGCCACGGCCGCATCGGCGCAGGTCCCCGAATGGCCGTCCGAGCGGCCGCCGCGTCCGCTCGCGGCGCGCCAGGTGAGCTTTCCTCCTTACCAGGTGCGCACGCTGTCGAACGGCCTGCAGGTGATCGCGGTCTCGCATCACGAGCAGCCCGCCGTCAGCCTGCGGCTCATCATTCGCGCCGGCGGCGCGCAGGACTCTGTCGTCAAGCCGGGGGTGGCCTATGTGGCGGCGTCGCTCCTCGATCAGGGGACGACCACCAAGAACGCCGAGCAGATTGCAACCACCATCGACTCGATCGGCGGCGCCATCGGCTCGGGCGCGTTGAGCGATCTGACGTTCATCAACGCCGCGGTGATGAAGGACAGTCTCGGGCTCGCGCTCGATCTCATGTCGGATCTCGCGCGGAACCCTGCGTTCGCGAACGACGAGATCGAGCGGCAGCGCCAGCAGATCCTCTCGGGCCTCAAGGTCAGCTACGACGATCCGGACTACCTGGCCGGGGTCGTGTTCGATCGCCTCGTGTACGGCTTTCACCCGTACGGCAAGCCGGATTCGGGCACGCCCGCGTCCATTTCGGCGGTGACGCGCGAGGATCTCATCGCGTTCCACACGCGATGGTTCGGCGCCAACAACGCCATCCTCGCAATCGTCGGCGACGTCACGCCGGAAGAGGCGTTCGCCGGCGCGGAGCGCGCGTTCGGAGCCTGGGGGCGCGTGGAGCTGCCGCAGAACAAGGTTGACGAACCGCCGCCGCCGACCCGCCGCGTCGTGATCATCGATCGGCCGGGGGCCGTGCAGACCGAGATCCGCGTCGGGAACATCGCCCTGCCGCGCCGTCACCCGGACTATCTCGCGCTCGACATCGCGATGAAGATCCTCGGCGGCGAGGGGGGCAACCGGCTGCACCGCGTGCTCCGGTCTGAACGCGGGCTGACGTACGGCGCCTCGGCGGACCTGAACGCGCTGAAGGACACAGGGGACATCGTCGCCGAAACGGACACGCGGTCGGAGACGACCGGCGAGGCCCTGCGGCTCATCGTCGACGAGATCTTCCGGCTGCAGCGGCAGCGGGTGCAGGCGCGCGAGCTCAACGACGCCCAGGAGTACCTGACCGGCAGCTTCCCGCTGACGATCGAGACGCCGAGCGCCATCGCGCTTCAGGTGCTGAACGCGGTGTTCTACGGTCTCGATCTGAACGACCTCCAGACCTATCGCGAGCGCGCCAGCCTGGTCACCGTGGACGACATCCAGCGGGTCGCGCAGCAGTACTTCCGCCCCGATCGCCTCGCGATCGTCCTCGTCGGCGACGCGTCCGTGTTCGCGAAGCAGCTCGCCGGCGTCGGATTCGATCAGGTCGAGCGCATTTCGATCTCTGAGCTCGATCTCGCGTCGCCCGATCTGCGGCGTCACGCGAATCCAAGCCCCGGCAGGATCGAACCCGCGGCGTTCCGGAGCCAGGCGGCAGCGCCTCCTGTCTCCGAGGCGCGTGACCTCGTCGCCCGTGCGGTGGCCGCGAAGGGTGGCCTCGAGCTGCTCCGGTCGATCCGCACGGTGAAGGCGTCCGCCACGATGACGGTGCTCGACGGTCCGGCGGGGCGTCTCGACATTCCGACGACGACCTCCATTGCTTATCCGGGAGGCTTCCGGATCGACGCGCAGATGCCGGCGGGACCGCTCGTCCAGGCCTTCAGCAACGGCGAGTTCTGGGTCCAGGAAGGCCGGCGGGGTCCGCAGTTGGCGCCGCCGGCGTTCGCGGAGGAAATGCGCGGCAACGTTCAGCGGGATGCAGTCCCGATGCTGCTCGCGCTCACGGATGGGAAGCTGTCGGCGACGAGGCTCCCTGACGTGACGGAGGGAGGACGCGCGCTGAACGTGCTCGAGATAAAGGGAGCGGGAATGCGCCCGGTCAGCGTCATGTTCGACCCCGCGAGCGCCCTCATCGTCAGACAGCGGTTTTTCAGCCCTGGCATCGGGCCCGACCCCGCGGTCAGCGAGGAGGCGTTCTCCGATTATCGTGACGTCAACGGCCTGAAGGTCGCCTTTCGCGCGACGGTGTACCGCAACGGCGCCCCCGTCCTGGAGCGGGTCCTGCGCAGCTTCGCATTCAACGTCCCGCTCGCGTCGACCCTCTTCAGCAAGCCGAGCTGAGCCTCCCGGACTGTCCAGAGTGCGTGTGATGATCTCGTGCGGTGAGCCCTCGGGCGACCTTTACGCCGGAGCGCTCGCGACGGAGATCCTGCGCGCCGACCCGTCCTCCGTGATTACCGGGTTCGGCGGTGACCGGCTGCGCGCCGCCGGCGCGTCGCTCGTCGGCGACTTCAGCGGGCTGTCCGTCACCGGCTTGCTCGAGGTTGCCCGTGTGCTGCCGCGCACGTACGCCACCTACCGGCGGCTCGTCGCGGACGCGGCGGCGACGCGCCCGGATGTGTTCGTCGCGATTGACTTTCCCGACTTCAACTTCATCCTCGCGCGCGCGCTGCGGAAGCTCGGCGTGCCTGTCGTGTATTACATCAGCCCGCAGCTGTGGGCGTGGCGCCGCTGGCGGATGAAGACGATGCGGCGGATTGCGGACCGCGTGCTGGTGATCTTCCGCTTCGAGGAGGCGATCTACGAGGCAGCCGGCGTCCCGGTGCAGTGGGTCGGACATCCACTGCTCGACGTGGCCGAAACGCCCGAGCCCAGGGAGGCCTTCCTGTCGAGTCGCGGACTCGATCCCGCCCGTCCGGTTGTGGCGCTGCTGCCTGGCAGCCGGCGCAACGAGCTGCATGCCATCCTGCCGGATCTCGCCCGCGCCGCGGTCCTCATCCGCGAGCGCCTCCCCGAGGTGCAGTTCATCGTCGCGCGCGCGCCGCACCTGGCGGACGCCGCGTTCCAGTGGGGCGGGATGTTGAGACCCCGCGCTACCGGCGGCATCACGACGGATCCGGTCGTCACGGTTGTCGAAGGGCATGCGGACGATGTCCTGGCGGCCGCTGACGTGGCCCTGGTGGCATCCGGCACCATCACGGTGCAGGCCGCGCTGCACGAGTGTCCGATGGTCGTCGTGTATCGTCTCTCGGCGCTGACGTACCGGCTGGGGAAGCCGTTATTGCACGTGAACACGTATGCCATGGCGAACCTCGTGGCAGGCCGCCGGGTCGTGCCCGAGTTGATGCAGGAGGCCTTCACGCCGGAAGCGGTGGCGGCCGAGGCGATGCGCGTCCTGACCGATGCGGCGTATGCGGCGCAGGTCCGGGCCGGGCTGCGCGAAGTCAGAGAAAAACTCGGCACCCCCGGCGCCAGCCGTCGGGCCGCCGCTGCCGTGCTCGAGGTTGCGCGGCACGGCCGCCAGAAACCTTTGGAGTAGACTTCTGTGATGCGTCGTTTTATTGCGTTCGTGGTGTTGCTGCTCGTCGCGCCCGCGCTCGGCGCGACGGTCCTCGTGCCCGCGGAGTTCCGCGAGATCGTCGCGGGCTCGCAGATCATCGTCTACGGCCGCATCGCCGACGTGCGCGCCGAATGGTCCGACGATCGCCGGCGGATTGACACCGTCGTCAGCGTCGAGGCGGGGTCGTACCTGAAGGGAGGCCCTGGAGACGTCGTCACGTTCCGCGTGCCGGGCGGTCAGATCGGCCGGTACAAGAACGTCGTCGTGGGCGCGCCGGAATTTCTCCCCGGCGAAGAAGCGGTGTTGTTCCTGCGCGCGGAGGGGCCGTCGGTCGCGCACGTGTTCGGGCTGAGTCAGGGCGTGTTCCGGGTCCGCGTGGACTCGCGCACCGGCCAGCGGACCGTCATGGCCCCAGTGCTCCTGGCGCAGAGCGATGCGGCCGAACGAGTCACGCGAGGCGCCCTCGAGCGGCGACCCTTGCCGCTCGGTACCTTTGCCGCAACGGTGCGGTCCGCGATGTCGCAGAACGGCGGCGCACGATGAGGCGCCTGGCGACCGTGATCCTCACCGCCGCGCTCGTCGCCGCGGCGACGATACCGGCCGCGGCCTACCTCAAGCTCGGGACGCGACTCGGCACGCGCACCGTCACCCTCAAGTGGGGGCGCCTGCCCATGCGTTATTTCATCACGGACCGCGGCGTCGCCGGCGTGACCTCTCTGCAGCTCCAGCAGACGGTGACGCATGCGTTCGGCACGTGGGCCGCGTCTCCCAGGGCGCAGCTCTCCTCCGAGTTCGCCGGCTTCACGCTGAGCTCACCGACGCAGGGAGACGGCGTCACGGTGATTGGCTTTCAGAACAGGCCGGATCTCGACCGGACGCTGGGCGTCACGTCCTTCATGGTCGACACCACGTCGGGCGAGGTGATCGAGTCCGACATCTTCTTCAACTCGACCTTCGCGTGGTCCGTGGCGGCCGAGGGAGACACCACGCGCTTCGACCTCGAGTCGATTGCGTTGCACGAAATCGGGCACCTGCACGGCCTCGCGCACTCCGCGCTTGGAGAAACCGAGCTCCGCGCCGGAGGGCGGCGCGTGATTGCCGCCGAGTCGGTCATGTTTCCGGTCGCGTTCTCGCCAGGCAGCATCGCGGACCGGACGCTGAAGGCTGACGACATCGCGGGGATCTCCGAGATCTACCCGGCCGCCACGTTTGCCCGCGAGATGGGCAGCATCAGTGGGAAGGTGACGAAGAGCGGCAAAGGGGTCCTTGGCGCACACATCACCGCCTTCGATCCGCGCACGGGCAAGCTGGTGGGCGGCTTCTCGTTGAACGAAGACGGCAGCTTCGTGATCGCCGGCCTCGATTCCGGCCCGCAGATTCTCCGCGTCGAGCCGCTGGACGATGGCGACATCGAGAGCTTTTTCGATCGGACGCTCGATATCGACATCAACTTCCGCGCGAAGTTCCACGATCGGATCGTCGTCGTGCCGAAAGGTGGCGGGGCCGGCAGCGTCGAGATAAAAGTCATGGCCAAGTGACCGCCGCCCTCAGGCGGGTGTTGCGCGCCGCCGCGTGGGGCACGGTGATGTGGGCGGCGTTTCCGGCGGTCGCCCTTGCGCAGGCGTGGATGGGCTCGCCCGCGCCACGGCTCGGATCGTGGGAGGCCAGCGGCGGCGTCACCTGGTCGGGTGGATACAACCTGGGGAGGCGTGCGGCCGAGCTCACGCGCAACATCGGCACTGGCACGGGAGCGTACGACCAGTTCACGACGACGTCCAAGGTGACTCCGGCGATTGGAGGACAGGGGCGGCTCGGCTTCTATGTGTCCCGCACCGTGGTGCTCGAGGTCGGCGTTGAGTACCTCCAGCCGAAGTTCTCGAGCCGGCTGGCGGATGACACGGAGGACGCGCCTGACGTCACCGCGACGGAGACGATGAGCCGGTACGTCGTGGACGGTTCCCTGGTGATTCATCTGACCAGCCTTGCGTTTGCCGGCGGCAAAGGAGTTCCGTTCGTCTCCGGCGGCGGCGGATACCTCCGTGAGCTGCACGACGGCAACGGGCTGATTGAAACCGGCAGCGAGTATCACGCGGGGGCCGGTCTGAAGCTCTGGTTCGGACCCGGGGCGCGCCGGCTCGGGGTGCGTGCCGACGTCGGCCTCACGATGCGCAAGGGCGCATTCGACTTCAGGGAAGCCCGGCGAACCGTTCCGACGGCGGGACTTTCCCTCGCCTATCTGTTCTGACCCGCGCTGTCGCGCCGGTCCTCCGCCCCCTCCGCGTGCCCGGTGATACAGTCCAGCCGTGTCCGAGGTGCCGTTGGAAGTCGCCATCAGGTTCGATCACGTCCACGCTAAACGCGGCGCGACGCCGGTGCTCCAGGGGTTCGACCTCGACATTCACACGGGTGAGACCATTGCGCTCGTCGGGCGAAGCGGCGCGGGGAAGAGCACGATTCTCAAGCTCATCAACCGCCTGATCCTGCCGACATCCGGAGACGTGCTCGTGCAGACGCGCAGCACCGCGTCCTGGGATCCATACGAGCTCAGGCGGCGCATCGGCTACCTCATGCAGGAGGTCGGGCTGTTTCCGCACATGAGCGTCGCGGAGAACATCGCGTCCGTGCCGCGTTTGCTGGGATGGGAGCCGCAGCGCGTGGCGTCGCGCGTCGATGAGCTGCTCACGCTCGTGGGGCTGCAGCCGTCCGACTACGCCTCCCGGCGGCCGGATCAACTCTCCGGGGGTCAGCGGCAGCGGGTGGGCGTCGCGCGCGCCCTCGCGGCCGACCCTCCGATCCTGCTGATGGACGAGCCGTTCGGCGCGCTCGATCCCGTCACGCGCGCGGAAATGCACCACGAGTTCCGGCGCATCCAGGCCCAGGTGCGGAAGACGGTCGTGCTGGTGACCCACGACATGGCGGAGGCCTTCGCGCTCGGTTCTCGCGTGGGCGTGCTCGCCGACGGGGTCCTTGCGGCGATCGACGCGCCGCGCGCGATCGCGCGGTCGCAGGATCCGCGTGTGCGGCCGCTGCTCGAGCCGTTGATCGAAGCCAGCGCGGCCTTCGGCGGGACGCCATGACGTTGTGGCACTTCTGGCGGGCGCATGCCGCGGAGTTCGCGACGCTCGTCGGCCAGCACCTCCTGCTCGTGGGCACGTCGACGCTCGTCGCCATCATCGCCGGCGTGCCCATCGGCATCCTCGCCGCCCGGCGTCCGCGGGCGGGCGCGCCGATCGTCTGGCTCGCCAACGTCGTGCAGACCATCCCGAGCCTTGCGATGTTCGGCTTCCTGCTGCCGCTGCCGCTCGTCGGCGGGCTCGGGGCGCGCGTCGCGATCTTCGTGCTGATTCTGTACGCGCTGCTGCCGATCGTCCGCACCACCACCGCGGGGCTGCGTTCGATCGATCGCGTGCTCGTGGAGGCGGGCACCGCGATGGGCATGACCCCCTGGCAGCTGTTACGCGAGGTCGAGCTGCCGCTCGCCCTGCCGTCCATCGTCGCCGGCATTCGCGTCGCCGCGGTCATCGGGGTCGGCACAGCCACCATCGCCGCGGCCGTGGGAGCCGGCGGGCTGGGTGAGTACATTTTCCGGGGGCTGTCGATGGTCGATCCGACCGTCATCCTGGCGGGCGCGATCCCGTCGGCACTCCTGGCCCTCGCGATTGACGGCGGGCTCACATTGGTCGAACGGGCGCTGAAGACGCGGCAGCGTCGGCCCGGCCGCGCGACGGCCATGGCGGTCGCGGGAGTCCTGCTCGCCGGCGCCGTGGCCGGCGCGGCGTACGGAGGGCGCGATGGGAAAGACGTCATCCGCGTCGGTTCGAAGAACTTCACGGAGCAGATCGTGCTCGGTGAGCTCCTTGCCCAGACGATCGAGACGCGAACGGGGCTGCGCGTCGAGCGCCGTCTGAATCTCGGCGGCACGTTCATCTGCGACCGCGCGGTGCGGTCCGGCGACATCGATCTGTACGTCGAATACTCCGGGACGGCTCAGACGGCGATCTTCCATGAGCCGGTCGATACCGATTCGCGCCGTGTGTTCGACGCCGTCAGGAAGCGCTACGCCGACGCGGGCCTGACACTCTTCGACCCGCTCGGGTTCGAAAACACGTTCGCGATGCTCGTGCGCGGAGAGGATTCGCGACGGCTCGGGCTGCGGACCATCTCCGATGTCGCGGGGCACGCCGCCGCCTGGCGTGCCGGCTTCGGCTACGAGTTCCTGCAGCGCCAGGACGGGTATCCCGGCCTGGCCCGCACGTACGGGCTCAGGTTCGCCGCGCCGCCCACGGCCATGGACCTGTCGCTGATCTATCGTGCCCTCGCCGAGCGGCAGGTGGACCTGATTGCCGGGGACGCGACGAGCGGCCTCATCGAGGCGTACGGGCTCACCATGCTTCAGGACGATCGCCATTACTTTCCCCCCTACGACGCCGCGGTCATCGCCCGGGCGCCGGTTCTGCTGGCTCATCCGGACGTCCGCGGGGCGCTGGCGGACCTTTCGGGCCGAATCACGGTCGCCGATATGCGTCGGATGAACCACGCGGTCGACGCGCAGCACCGAGACCCCGCCGACGTGGCCCGCGAGTTTCTTGATATGATCAAATGATGGCTTCGCAGAATTCGTTCAACGCCCGCGTCCGGCTGACGACCGGCGACGCCACGGTCGATATGTTCAGTCTGACGGCGCTCGAGCGGGCAGGCTACAGCGGCGTCTCGCGCCTGCCCTACTCCCTCAAGATCCTGCTCGAGAACCTGCTTCGCCGCGAGGACGCGCGGTTCGTCGATCCGGAAGACATTCAGGCGCTTGCGGGGTGGGACGTCAAGTCCACCGTTCAGAGGGAGATCGCGTTCACCCCCGCGCGCGTGCTGCTGCAGGATTTCACCGGGGTGCCGGCGGTCGTTGACCTGGCGGCCATGCGGGACGGCATCGTCCGGCTCGGAGGAGACCCGAAGAAGGTCAACCCGCTGCAGCCGGTCGAGCTCGTCATCGATCACTCGGTGCAGGTCGATCACTATCGCGAGCTCAACGCCGCTGACCTCAACGCCGCGCTCGAGTTCGGCCGCAACAAGGAGCGGTATACGTTCCTGCGCTGGGGGCAGGAGGCGTTTCAGAACTTCCGCGTGGTGCCGCCCGACACGGGCATCGTGCACCAGGTCAACCTCGAGTACCTCGCGCGCGTGGTCTTCAAGGAGCAGTCCGGCGGCAGCGTGCTCGCATACCCGGACACGCTCGTCGGCACCGACTCGCACACCAC
>CAYZBZ010000147.1:7252-9890 GCA_964476725.1 uncultured Vicinamibacterales bacterium | reverse complement strand
AACTGCAAACACGCAGCTCGCTCTCGCAGCCTAAACCCCTGTGAGCGTCCACTCCAGTCAGCCTGCGGGCTGGAAATGGATGTCATTCAAGCAGGCTGGCTGCTGACGGCCGTCCCGGACGTCAGCGGCGAGATTTTCCGGGGTTGGCGCCAGGCGGTTGTGCCGCCTCTTCACGCCTGGCGCGACACTACAGAGGCGGATACGCATCGTAGATTCCTGCGGGGATGTATTTTCGGACCCGGGTGCAAATCCCGGCGCCTCCACCATATCTAACATATAGATATGGAACGACTTAGCGTCTCGACATTTTCAGCTGTCCCTAGAATGTACTTACAGCTAGAATTTCGAGCGTGCTTAGTATCTATCGTCGGCACACGCCGGACTGCCCCTTCGTCGAAAAATCGCGCAACTCCAAAGGCGGCAAGGGCTGCCGGGCCGCCTGCCCGATCTGGGTCCAAGGCTCCCTGCGCGGCGAGTACATCCGCCGGGCACTGAACCTCCGGTCGTGGGAAGCCGCTTCTGAGCTCGTGCGGGCCTGGGACGCCTCGGGCACCATCGGTGTCGTGAAGCCCGAGGTGCCGACGGTGTCGGAAGCCGTGCAGAAGTTCTTTGCCGACGCAGAGGCGCGCAAGCTCTCGGCCTCGACGATTTCGAAACAGAAGAACATCCTCGAGAAGCGGTTGCTGCCTTGGTGCCACACGCACGGTGTTCGGCTGCTGAAGAGTCTGGACGTCGACGCGATTCGGCGATTTCGCGCCACGTGGCTCGACGCGCCGATCACCGCCGCGCGGAATCTTGAGCGGCTGCGCAATTTCTTCCGCTTCTGCCACGATGCGCGGTGGATCGACGCGAACCCCGCGAAGGCGGTGAAGCCGCCGAAGGTGACGCAGTCACCGACGCTCCCCTTCGATCCCAAAGATTTCGACAAGCTCCTCACGGCGTGCGACGAATTCCCGATCAAGGGGATTTACGGTGAGGGAAACCGCCGGCGGCTCAAGGGGATGATCTTGCTGCTGCGGCACTCGGGGCTCAGGATTCGTGACGCGGCGACCCTCCGGCGTTCGCAGGTGAAAAATGGGAAGCTGTTCCTCTACACACAGAAGACCGGTACGCCGGTCTGGGTCCCACTACCGCCGGTCGTCCTCAAGGCGCTCAAGGCGACCCCGAACGTCAACGACACGTACTTCTTCTGGACGGGCAACGGCGATCCCAAGACCACCGTTGCTGACTGGCAACGCAGTTTCCGTCGACTGCTGGAACTGGCCAACGTGGAGGGGCATTTCCACATGCTCCGGGATACGGCGGCCGTGGGCTGGCTCACGAATGGTGTCGCACTCGAAACGGTTTCAGTGCTCCTCGGTCATTCGTCCATCAGAATCACCCAGAAGCACTACAGCCCGTGGGTGAAGCGCCGGCAGGAGCTGCTCGAGGCCGAGGTGAGGAAGGCCTGGTAGGCCCCGGCTGACTCAGGTTCGCCGACGAGAGCGTCGCTGGACGGCGCCTTGGCAATTTCCGTGGCCGCGTTCCTGGGCTCTCTTGTAGAGGCGATCGAGCACCGTGCGAGGAATCCGCAGGACCCGATATCGCCGCCTGCCGGGCCTCTGCCGCACCCACTCTGTCACGCCTGGCTCGTCCCGTACGAGTTGCCGAACAAATTCGTCGGACAGATTCCACATCGCGGCGACTTCGGCGATCGTAAAGTGACGCTCCTCGAAGGCATCGTCACACTCACCCCTGAGCTCAACATTCCTGTCGTTGTGGGACGGGTCTTGTTCGCGCATGGCGTTTCACGTGGAGGCATCCGCGCGCCAGGGAGTACGGATACCCGAATGCGCGCAGCGGCTCCTGCCCATCACAGCATTCCTCCACTCTGAACTCGACGCGGCTTTGAACAGTGTTCGGCACCGACAGTGTGCACGTCGTCGCTTGCGAACGCTGCGCGGCAGGCCGCGCGTGATGCCGACGCATGGCTTTAATATTTCACTCGGCGTGCTGACACGAGGGCTAATGGACAACGCAACATAAGTGTTTACATAAACAACACAACTGTTGTATTCTGCCATTCGTGACGAGCAGTCAGTTCAAGCGGTGGCTGGCCAAGCGAGGCTCCACGTTCGAATCTGGCAAAGGTGGCCATTTGATTGTGCGACGCGACGGTCGGCTGAGCGTCCTGCCGATGCACGGTAGCTCGAAGGAGCTGGGCACAGGGCTCGTCAACAGCCGTCAAGAAGGATCTCGGGCTGCAGGATCGCTAGCTCGAGGCAGACGGCGGCTGGATGGCCGCTGAAGGTGGACACATGGTTCGGTATCCGGTCACGCTGGCGCCTGACGACAACGACACAATTCTCGTGACTTTCCCGGACTTCCCGGAAGCACACACGTTCGGTGATGACAAATCGGAAGCGCTCGCGCGCGCGGTAGATGCACTCGAGACCGTCATCGATGCATATATTCGCGATCGACGAGACATCCCGACACCTTCTGCGATCACGAACGCGAGCGTCACGCTGTCGTCGCTCGTCGCAGCCAAGGTGCAAATCTACACCGCGATGCGCCAGCAGCACATCGGCAAAGCCGATTTGGCCAAACGCCTCGGTGCTCATCTTCCGCAGATCGACCGGCTACTCGACGTGAGGCA
>CAYZBZ010000147.1:0-7152 GCA_964476725.1 uncultured Vicinamibacterales bacterium | reverse complement strand
CCAAACGCCTCGGTGCTCATCTTCCGCAGATCGACCGGCTACTCGACGTGAGGCATGGATCGAAGCTGGACCAACTCGAGGCTGCGGCGCATGCGCTCGGTGCCGAGCTCGACGTCGTCCTGGTAGTGCGGGAGCAAGGCCCACAGGGCGGGCCACCTGGACGAATGATGACAGTCCGTACCGTCAAAGCGTCCGCATTTCCCGCTCCGCGGCGCCGGAGCGTGCCGCGCGTGCGTGCAGGCGTTCTCGCAGCGCAGAAAACGAAGACCGCCAGGCGGTCGCTGCACGCCGCAACCAAGAAGAAGTGAGGTCCACGACACGCACATCGGCAGGGCGACGACCGACGATCGCGCGCGACCCTGCCTGATTCCCCGGCCCTCCTTCCGGGCTTCAGACTGAATCTCTGGGAACTTCGTACCCCCACTGTCGCTACGCGCCGGCCCTACGAACTCAACGTCTTCAGCCGGCGATCTGTTTCGGAACTTCCCTCGCGACGCACTCGTCTGGTCACTAGTACAAACCAGTCCGCACTACGCACCAGCGGACAACTTGGGAGGACGAGATGCACGACCTTCACCGCCTCCGTTACGTTACCGAACGCTACCCGCACCTCCAGGGCCTCCGTTTAGCACCGCTCGGCGTTCCCTTCCTCTTGTCCGCAGCCTGGCGCAACGGCCAGCTCTCCTGGGTGCCTGGAACCAGCGGGCACGGTCCTGGCTACTGGTTCCTCGGGCTCATGGCGCTCGCACTGATCGTCTCGATCGCGCTGGCGCGCCACTACCGGCAGCGCTTCGGATCCGTGCAGCCGGCACGCCGGCTGAAGGGTCCCCTTCTCTTGTGCGGGTTTCTCGCCTTATTTTTCGCGTCCATTTGGGCCCAGGACGAGTTCTACTCCGCTATCTCCTTGCCCGCAGTGGTGATCGGCGTCGCGCTAGCGTACCTCGGCGTAGCCGGCGGTCAACTCCGGGCCCACTACATCGCACTCGCCGCGGCGTGTCTCGGGTTCGCGACGCTCGGCACGTTCGGCGTTTCGGTTCATGCGCGTAGCGTGCTCCTCGACGAATTCACCGGCATCGGTCTGATCGTGATCGGCGTCGGCGATCACCTGCTGCTCCGTCGCACGCTCGAGCCTGTGTCCAATGTCGAAACCATTTGAGGATATGTCCGCGCTGGACCGGCTCGTCCACGAGCCGGCCAGGCTCGCCATTCTCACGGCGCTCGCGGCGTGCCGCGGCTGCGACTTCCTCTACCTCCAGTCGCTGACCGCGATCACCAAGGGCAACCTGTCCAACCACCTGCAGAAGCTCGAGGAAGGTGGACTCGTGGACATCGAGAAGGGATTCAAGGGGCGTGTTCCCCAGACGACCTTGCGGCTCACCGCCAAGGGCCGGGTCGCCATCGAACGACACTGGCGCCATCTGGACGAGCTCAGGGTCGCGGCCAAGGCATGGCAGCCGCAGCCCCAGGAAGACTAGGCAAACGCAGTCCCCCAACGATCAGCAGGTGTTCATGTCACCCCAAACACAAGTCGCCACCCAGCCCGTCGCGCCCGCGGCGACACCTCAAACCAACAAGCTCATGTCCCGGCTTCCGAGGGATGCGCAGCAGCGTTTCCTGTCGCACGGCACGCGCGTGCCTCTACACGCGCAGGAGCTGCTCTCCGAAACCGGCACCCCAGTCAAATGGATCTACTTGCCATGTAGCGGGGTGGTGTCCTTGCAGACGATGACTGAAAATGCAGAGAGCGTCGAAGTCGCGATGGTCGGGAGCGAGGGCCTTGTCGGACTCCCGATCGCCTCGTCGTCCGACCTGAGCCCCCACACCGCCGTCGTCGTGATTTCGGGAGAGGCGCTCCGCCTGCGCCCTGCCGATCTGCAGGCGGAATTCGAACACAACCCCGCCGTCCAGCGCGTGCTGATCAACTACTGGCACGCGCTGATGACCGACATAGCGCAAGGCTCCGCGTGCCACCGTTTTCATATGGCCCGCCAGCGCCTTGCGCGCTGGCTGCTCTGCGCATCGGACCGAACGCAGAGTGCTCGAATCCAGATGACACAGGAACGCCTCGGTCAAGCCCTCGGCCTGCAGCGGACTGGCGTCACGGCGGCGAGCATTGCGCTGCAGGATGCAGGCGCGATCAAATCGCGCCACGGACGGATCACGATCATCGACCGTCGCCATATCGAGTCACTGGCTTGCGAGTGTTACCGGCTCAGTCGCGAGCGACTATCCTTCGGTTAGATCGGCGATGGTCGACCGCGGTGCCTCGGTGGACACCCAAATCCGGCCATTGATCGACACCCTAAAACCGGCCATTAACTGACGGCGGCCGAGATGTTGACGAGGGCGACGGGCCTATGGTCCTTCGCCCGGATGAGCAACGTCTTGGACGAAGAGAAGCAGCAGCAGATCGTGGCGCTCGGACGCCTGGGATGGCCGCTTCGGCGCATCGAGGCGGCCACCGGCGTGCGCCGCGAAAACCATTGGTGGCTACCTGCGTGCCGCCGGCATCGGGGTGCGCGGGCGCGGCCGGCCAGGCGAACAGGTGGCAAAACCGGCCATTACGATCGGGGTGTCCACCGACTCCGCGTCGTCAAATCCGGCCATTACCGCGGCGGTGTCCACCCACGCGGGCGTCACGGCCCCGGCGCGTGCGCCCAGCGTGAGTGCGTGTGAACCCTATCGCGAGCTGATCGCGGAGGCGCTGGGTCGCGGTCGCAACGCCGTCGCGATCTACCAGGATCTCGTCGGCGATCATGGCTTTACCGCGAAGTATGCGAGTGTCCGCCGCTTCGTCGTGAGGCTGCGCGGCACGGCGCCCGTCGAGGCGCGCGTCGTGATCACCACGGGGCCCGGCGAGGAAGGCCAAGTCGACTACGGCGGCGACGGGCCGATGGTGCGCGACCCGAGCACCGGCAAATACCGGCGCGTGCGCCTCTTCGTGCTGACGCTCGGCTACTCGCGCAAGTGCGTGCGTCTGCTGGCGTGGCGATCAAGCGCGCAGGTCTGGGCGGAGCTGCATGAGCGCACGTTTCGGCGCTTGGGTGGCACGGTCAAGATCATCGTGCTCGACAACTTGGGCGAAGGCGTCCTCACGCCCGACATCTACGATCCGAGGCTCAATCCGCTTTATCGCGACGTGCTCGCGCACTACGGCGTCGTCGCGCTGCCTTGTCGCGTGGGTGATCCGGATCGCAAAGGGAAAGTCGAGGCCGGGGTCGGCCATGCGCAGAAGACGCCACTCGAAGGGCTCCGTTTCGAGACGATCGAGGCGGCGCAGGCGTACCTCGATCGCTGGGAAGAGCGCTGGGCCGACACGCGCATCCCTGGCACCACTAAACGCCAGGTCGCCGAGATGTTTACCGAGGAGCGGCCCGCGCTCGGGCCACGCCGATCCGGCCCGGACTGCAAGACGGCGTTTGACAGGCGGCCGCGATTATAACTACAGTGTAACTGTTTCGCTGAATCGTCTGGCCAGTGGCCAATGAAATCAACTGGCCAAGTCGTCCGGTCGGACGATTTCAGCGTGTTGCGGCTGATTGCCATTGGCCATCAGCCATTTCACAGCGCGCCCTCAGATTGGGCCATTCGCCACACGGAAGATATGTCCGACACCATCGGGGACTTCGAACAGCTGATTCTCTTCGCGCTCGTCCGCCTCGGCGCCGACTCCTACGGCGTGACGGTCCGGCGCGAGATCGAAGCCCGCACCGGACGCGCGATCTCGCCCGGCGCGCTGTACACCGCGCTCGACCGCCTGGAACGGCGGGGCCTCGTCGCGTCGCGCCTTGGCGAGCCCACGCCCGAGCGCGGCGGCAAGCGGAAGCGGCTCTACACGCTGCAGCCGGCGGGGGAGCGCGCGCTGGCGCGCGTGTACGAATCGCTCCGCCTCATGGCCAGCGGCGTCGCCGCGCGCCTGCGGGCGATCAAAGGCTAGCCGATGCCGAACCCGCCGCGACTGGCCGACGTGCTTCTGCGACTCGTCCTGTCGAGCGAGGACGCGGAAGTGATCGCCGGCGACCTCGAGGAATCATTCCATACCGCCGTCGCCGCGCGCGCCGGAACGCGCGCCGCCAGGTTCTGGTACTGGCGCCAGGCGCTGAGCATAGTCGCCGCGCACGTGCTCGCGCGCGCCGCCGACTCGTCGCATGGCCGATCGTATCCGCAGCCACAACCGAAGAGGACGCACATGGCCGCCATCCGGCAGGATCTTTCCTACGCGCTGCGATCGCTCGCGAAACAGCCCGGCTTCACCACGATGGCCGTGCTCATGCTCGCCGTCGGAATCGGCGCCAACGTCGCGATCTTCTCGCTCGTCAACGCCGTCCTGCTCAAGCCGCTGCCATTCGCGGATCCTGGCCGTCTGATGATGGTGCATCTGCTCGCCCCGGATCGGGACGCGGCCGGGACGCAGCGCCAGGTGATCTGGTCGTTTCCGAAGTACCAGGTCCTTCGGGAACACCAGCGCGCCTTCGAGTCCACGGCCGTGTTCGGCGGGTGGACGTGGAATCTGACCGGCTCCGGATCCCCCGAGCGCATCGTCGGCGAGGTCGCCGAGTCCACCTACTTTCAGACGCTCGGGCTGACACCGCATCTTGGACGTATGTTCTCCGCCGAAGAGACGCGTGCGCCAGGGTCGGCACCGCTCGCGGTGCTCGGCCATGGATTGTGGATCCGGCGTTTCGGGGCGGACCCCGCCGTGCTCGGCCGCACGGTCGGCCTCAACGGCGTCGCGTACACGATTGTTGGTGTTGCAGCGCCAGGGTTTCGCGGCCTGACGGGAGAAGCCGACCTGTGGGTGCCGATCATGGCGCTATCGGCAGGAGAACTCGGCGAGGCGTGGAACCATTCGTATCAAGTCGTGGGGCGGCGACAGGCCGAGACGTCCGTTGAAGCCGCGCAGGCTGAGGTCACTGTGCTTGGCGGACGGATCTACGAGGCGATCCCCGATCCGGGCGGCGGCGGGCCGGCGCGCGGCGCCTGGGGCGCGACAGCGGTACCGCTCGACGATCAACGGATCGACCCGCTGATTCGCCAGTCCATTCTGCTGCTCGGATCTGCGGTCGCCTCGGTGCTGCTGATCGTCTGCGTCAATCTTGCCAATCTCATGCTCGTTCGCGGGCTCTCGCGCGAACGTGAGGTCGCGATCCGGCTGGCGCTTGGCGCGAGCCGTCTCCGTATCGTCCGCCAGCTCATGACCGAAAGCCTGGTGCTGGCGAGTGCCGGCACGCTCATCGGGCTCGCCGTGGCGCATGCCGCGATCTTCGCTGGTGCGGCGCTCGCTCCCGACCTGCGCATGGTGCTGCCGCGTGGCGGGCCGGAGGGTGGCCTCACGCGCGTGGGTCTCGGCCTCGTCGGATTCGACGGCACGGTGCTGCTCTTCATCGTGGTCATCGCTCTCGGCACCGCGGTGCTCTTCGGGCTTGGTCCGGCCTGGCGCGCGTCGCGGCGCGACCTGACGACGACCATGAAGGCCGGATCGTCGGGGGCCGTCGGCTCCGGAGCGCGTGGGCTGGCCCTTCGCAACGTGCTGATCGTCGGCGAGATCGCGCTCGCGCTGGTGCTGCTCACGGCGGGCGGCCTGATGCTCAAGAGCGTGGTCCGGCTGCAGGCAACCGAGGTGGGCTTCGACCCCGACGGGCTGCTCACGGTGCGGGTGGCGCTTCCCGGCCCGCAGTACAACCCGCAGCGCGCGACGCAGTTCCTCGATCAGCTGGTCGGTCGTCTCGCCGGACATGCCGACATCAATTCCGCCGCCTATGGCAGCTGCGCTCCGGTGTCCGGCGGGTGCAACCGGACGACCGCTACGTTTCCGGACCAGCCACCCGCTTCGGCCGGGAACAAACCGCTCGTGGGCGTTATCTGGGCCTCGCCCGGCTACTTCGATACGCTCAGAATCCGGCTGATTCGCGGACGCAACTTCAGCGACCACGATCGTGCCGGACAGCCGAAGGTCGTGGTGATCAACGAGTCGGCCGCCCGCGCATTGTGGGGAACCAGCGATCCGATCGGCAAGCGGATCGCCCTAGGACAGGGGGGATTCCAGGACGGCGCGGAAGTGGTGGGCCTGGTCGGCGACGTCCGGTACGGAGCGGTCGAGACGTCCATGATGCCGGACGTCTACCTGCCGCTCCTGCAGTCGCTTCGAGCGTCCGGCTTCATCTTCGTCCGCAGCCGGACCGCGCCCGAGCCGCTGGTCTCAGCCGTGCGCCTCGACGTGCAGGCGCTCGATCCGGATCTCCCGCTCACCGACATCAAAACGATGGGGCAGCGGTTCAACGAAGCGACGTGGCGCACGCGCACGAGCGCGTGGCTGCTTGGCGTGTTCGCCGCCCTCGCGCTGCTGCTCGCGGCCCTCGGTCTGTACGGGGTGATGTCTCAGGCGGTCGAGCAGCGCCGTCGCGAGCTCGGCGTACGCATGGCGCTCGGAGCGACGCGCGGCGACATCATGCGGCTCATCATCGGCCGCGTCTTCGTTCTCGCGCTCCTCGGCACCGTCGCCGGCATCGTCCTGGCGGTGCCGGCAATGCGGCTCCTCAGCGCGCTGCTGTACCAGGTCACGCCCACCGATCCGGTGGTCTTCACGCTGCTGGCGCTGTCGCTCCTCGCCGCCGCCCTGCTCGCCGGGTACGTGCCGGCGCGGCGCGCGACGCGCGTCGATCCGCTCCTCACCCTGCGCGCGGATTGAGACGGACGCTGTGTCGTGGGGCGGAGGAGAGGCGGGTCTGAGAACGGCCCTTATGTTGCCCTCGCGACCCCGCTAATGCTTTCCTTGTATCTTGATTCAGGACGGTCTATTCAGTAGCACATCCATCCGCCGACGACAGCTCGATCTTCCTACGGTCAACCAGACCGAACGAGAGCGTGGGCGTCGCCGGCGTCTCGTCGTGAGCCCGAACAGTTGCCTGGGGGCGTGACCCCGCATCCGCAAGGCCGGGCCCAGACGGATCCGTGTGACCTGGAGGTTCGCATGACACCGACCGCGATCTTCGTGGGTATCGACATCGCTAAAGCCGACTTTGTCGTCGCCTGCCGTCCCGACGGCACGTCGTGGACGGCGCCGAATGATGCCCCAGGCATCACCGCCACCGTCGACCGCGTGCGGCCTTGGGTCAGGCCCTGGAACGCCGAACATGCCGCCGGGCGCATTAC
>CAYZBZ010000146.1:0-9893 GCA_964476725.1 uncultured Vicinamibacterales bacterium | reverse complement strand
CACGCCCGAGGAGCTCGCGCTCGTCGAGCGATACCTGAGCTCCCAAATCGATTGAACGGCTCGGCTCCCGCCGCGCCTTCAAAAACGTAGCGCAGCCCTTCCGCCTTCGCAAATGCTTCGGCGGACCGCCGTAGCCTTGGCGGAGGCTGGTCAGGGCTGCCTGGGGCAGGGCTGACGTTCGGTCTCTACCGCACTCGATAGACGCCCGCCGCGCCCTGCTGGAAGACCGGCTCGAAGTACTGAGGACTGCCGGCAAACTTCGTGGCGGCGGGATGGGCCCCGCGCTCGACGCTGTCGAGGTAGATGTAGTCGATCCGCAAGGCGTGCGCGATACGCCAGGCTTCACCGGCGTCTGGTATGTTGTACATGATCCGCACCTGATCCGAGCGCTCGTGATACTCCGGCTGGTCGAGCAGCGAGATGGGGAGTCCCGCCGCCATCCTGCGCTGGGCGAAGGACGGGATGTTGCTCCACGTCGATCGCTGACGCACCGTCGGATCCATCTGCACGATCGCGGTCTCCGGCGTGTGCTCGCGAATCCATTTGAACGCAGACACTTCGTCGGGCGAGACGACGATCGTCCAGGGAAAGGTCGTGCTCATCGCGAAGTTGTGAATGTCCTGGGCGTTGTATTCGTCGATGGCCAGCGTCGGCGCGCCCGCGACAAGGGCCGCCACGAATGCGGCCGTCGTCAGCGATCGCCGTCCCCCGTACCAGCCGCGCGCGAGAAAACGCGCGATGATGGCGGGTACCGCGACCAGGATCATCTGACCGGCGCGGAAGCCCACCCACGACGAATCGACCGACAGCCGTACGAAGTACAGCAGGAGCAGCGCGAGCGCGACGACCACGAACGCCGGCAGGATTGAACCGGTGGCCGGCGTCTCGTCCCGGTTCGAGGGACGTGGCCACAGCCCGGCGATGCCCCCGGCGATGACAAAGCCGAGCACGGGTCCCAGCGACAGCGTCAGGGTCAGAAGGGGTGCCTGCCTGGAGGCCCCGCGCAACCCGAACTCCAATGCCCCGCCCGCCCCTTCCACCATCCGGTTTGCCGCACACCATCCCATTGCCGCGACGACCGGAACGGCAGCCAGCCCGTGGGTAGCAATCGTGGCGATGGCGGCCGGCCGGCGCAGCGCGTCGACAACGACCACGATCCCGTACGCGAGCGCGAAGACTCCGCCAACGAACGGGTTGAACGACACGGCGCAGCCAAGCACGATGCCTGTCAAGACGATCGCTCTCTTCGTGGCGCGACTGCCGGCCGTCGCCGCGACGGCAATCGCGATCAGCCCGAGGGCGTACGCCATCGAGTGCTGAGGCACGTACCAGAGGCACCGCTGCAGGCCGTCGATCCGGTGGCCTTCGAACCACCAGGCGGTGATCGCGTCGATGTTGAGGTCGCGCACCCGCGAGAGAGGGGCGCCGCGCGACCACAGCCGGTACAAGGCGTAGAGCCCTTCGGCGCTCGACGCGACCAGCGCCAGCGCCGTCGCGGCAGCGACCGGTACAGCTTTGCCGACCACCGCCCATGCGGCAAGGAACACCGAGGACATCAGCAGCAGGCCGGTCGCCAACGCGTTCAGCTTCAGGCAGCGTTCGACATCGCGCAATGCGGGCGGGCCCGTTTCGGATATCGCCGCAGGCAGGAGGAAATATGCCCAGTAGTAGTGAATCGGCCGGTGCGCGATGTACGGGTTGCGGGGCGGCATCGAGAACTTCGCGATCTCGGCCGTGAGTGCGGTGTGCCAGACGAAGTCGGCGGTGAAATACGCGCGGTAATAGCGGTTGCCGGCCGAATCCGTGCGGCCGACGTTGGCGAGCGGCGGCGCCGCGACGCCGATCGTGAGCACCAGGACCAGGAGCAACGCCGCCGAGGCGGAAGGGGTCCACCGTGGAAGCACGACGAGCGGGACCGCGGACCGCGGGGCGAGGTACCACGTCACTGCGCCAGCGGCCGCCCACACGAGCACGAACGCGAGCGCCGAGGGCACGTGTGCGGCGATCGGCGCCCAGATCGCGAACGCCATCAGGGCATAACCGATGAGCACGCCGGCTATCCATCCCCCCGCGTGCTCCTTACCGAATAGCGCAAAGCCGAGAGGGAATCCTGGCAGCACCGCGAGGGCGTAAAGAACCAGATACAGCCAGCCTGCCGGACCGCTCCCCAGAATCCAGGTAGCGATGCCGAGGCAGACTCCGAACGACCCGAGCGCCGTGCGATATGCCAGCACTTCGAGGCGCGCGCTTCCGGCTGTTCCGTCGCTGACCTTCATTCGAGGCGCTCAGGTGTTCTGCGGCGCGGCGCGGCGGCCTGAGGCGTAGAGAATGGCCCCGGGCAGATTGCCCACGATACCCAACGCGACGAACAGGATGGACAGCGCCACCGCGTCGGCACTCGCCACGCCGGCGGCCCCGAAAAGCACGAGGAACGCCGCCTGACTGGTGCCGATGCCGCTCGGCGCGATGGGGATCTGCATGATCAGGACGATGACCGGGATGAAGGCGAAATAGAGCGGCAGCGGCACCGCGAGCCCGAGCGCCCGGCCAAGAGCATACGCCTGAAGGACGCGGATGATCTGCACAATCACCGACATCACCAGCACGTTCGTCAGCTCAGCGTGATGAAGTGAGTACTGGCGCACCGCGTCGATGAGCGCGGCACTCATGCGCCGCACGCGGGCGTGCGGCAGACGGGACGCGAGCGTCTGCGCCGCCGCGACCGCGCGCTCGCTGAACACCGCCAGCGCCGCCACGGTGCAGCCGGCGGCCGCGATCACGAGCGCGGTCAGCGTCCACCGGTTCGCGAGGACCTCGTGCGCAAGCAGCACCGCGACCGCCCCGACGATCACGATCGACAGCACCCCCAGGGTCCGGTCCATCAGCACGGACGCGCCCGCTTCGGCCCCGCTGACGCGCATCCGCGCCAGGCTGTAGGCACGATACAGATCCCCGCCCAGGCTCGGCAGGAACGTGCCGACGAAGGTGCTGACGAAGAAGATCCGGAGAACCGCGAGAAACGGCGGGCGCGACCCGGGCGTCAGCGCGCAGAGCAGCACCATCCAGCGATAGGCCATCAGCGTGCGATCGACGAGCACCAGCGCCACCGCGGTGAAGATCCAGCGCCAGTCGGCGCCGGCGGCGCTCCGGACGACTTCCGCGGGGTGAGCTAGCCAGAGGATGTAGGCGGTCAGCGCGACGGCGACGGCAAGACGGAAGAGACGGAGCAAGGCAAACCGCCGCGTCTCAGCGCGCCGGTCCGGCCACGGGCAGCGTCTCGAGATGACGCTCGGGATCGCGCTTCACCTTGTAGGCGCGTCTGAGGAACTTCGCATAGGGGACGAACTGCTTCATCGCGCCCACGTTCACCTGGCAGGGGCTGAGGCACGTCGGGCACACGGCGGTCTTCAGGTGCTCGCGGTGCAGCAGGTTCTCGGCCTTGTAGTACAGCGACTCCGCGGAGTCGTCCAGCACGTTGCCGAGCTTCTCCGAGTTCTCGCAGTAGTGCAGGTCCCCGGTCGGGTTGAGCAGCAGCCCCTGGCTCTGGAACGGGCACGGCATCGTCCGCTTGTACCCGTTGGCGATCATGTCGGCGTAGTGCAGGTAGAGGAACGCCTGGCCGCTCAGCACGGATTCTTCCTGCACGCGGTCGAGGAAGAACTTCCGCATGAACTCTTCTTCGCGCGGCTTGAAACCGATCGACTCCTCGAGCTCCTTGTTGTGCAGCATGGCGTCGGTGAAACGCAGCATGTTGAACACGACGTCGAGCCCCTTCGTCCGCGCCCACGCGAGGATGTTCTCGGCGTCCGCAAGGTTGGTCGCGAAGATCGTCGACGCGATGCCGAACTGGAAGTTGCCGTGCCTGTTCGCCAGCGCCTGCATCGCCTCGATCGTCCGGCACGCCTTGTCGAAGCCCTTCTTCACGGCGCGGACCTGGTCGTGCACGTCGCCGATGCCGTCGAGCGACACGCGGATGCTGATGAGGATGCCGTTCGCGGCGCAGAACTCGACGATGCGCGTGAGCATCGGGATGGCGCGCTTGGGCGTCAACCCGGTCGTGTTGATGCCGATCTTGCGCATCCGGGGCAGATGGCGGTGGAACATCTCCACCATGTCCGGCAGGTCGTTGCGCGTCGTCGGCTCGCCGCCGGAGATGTTCAGGTTCTCGACCGCGCCCCAGAACGGATTCGCCAGGACCGGCTCGAGCTGCGCGAGCGTCATGTCCGACTTGCGGTCGCCCCACTTCCAGTTGCTGCACATCGTGCACTTGGCGTCGCAGACCCACGTGCAGTTGTAGATGAGCACCGTGGGGCGAATGGCGTGGATCTTCGCGCTGACGAAGGTATTGACGAGGTCGCGGGGCACACCAGCGGCGGCGCGGGCGAGATACTGCAGGCGGAATGTGGAGGTGGACATCAGCTGAACGCCTGATCATACCCCGCTGGTCACGGCGGGGTCAAACCTTTGTGTGACTTCAGTTTACGCCGCCGGACGGCAACGGTCTTCCCGCGGCGGCGCCCTCCGAGAAGAGCTCGACCCGCTCCAGCCTGACAGGGTGGCGGCCATCGATCCACAGGCGGTACTCCAGGTGATCCGTCGGTTCGTTCAGAACAAAAGCGATCTCCGCGATCTGGTGGCGGTCGGGCAGCACCTCACCTCCGTAAATCTCTCTCCTGGCAAGCTGACGGTCTCCGGCCCACACGTCCACGAACCCCAGGGGACCGGCCGGGGCGTCCGTCACGGCGCCAACCCATCGGGCGCGGTACATCCCTGCTTTCATCGGGATTCCCGGACCCGTTTCGATATATCCCGGGCGCCCGTTCGACACGATCACCCCCGCGGCATCGTCGCGAACTCCCGCATCCGGGGAGAAGCGCTCGTTCGAGGCGCGGATCGACAACGCCACCGGGCGGTGCTGTTCATATCGCCTGGCCATGTCGCGGCCCCGGCCGGCATTCAGATACCAGATGCTCCGGAACCGGGAGGCGTGGAATACGGGGCCACTCACCACTGCCCTCAGGTGTTCGTAGTAGTCGTGCAGCTCGGGATCTGCGATCTGGTTGGTCCCGCTCGTCAGCGACTCGATGTATCCAGCGGGGATGTCCCGAAAGTAGTGCCCGGCGTAGAACTCGAAGTACAGGCGCGGCGACACTGGGAGCCGCGCCAGCAGGGGATCCGAGAGCGCGTTGCGATCGACGAGCATCTTCGCGGGACCAGCGGCGAGACCGTAGAAGCCGATACTGCCCTGGACGGTCACCTTCTCGGGCCCGTTACGGAAGCTCAGGCCTTCGCGCATCCACGTGTGGTCTGGGAGGTCCCGGAAGGGGCTGTAGAAAAACACGTTGGTGATGCGGTGGTAGTGACCGCGTTCGTCCTTGATCCCGTTCTGAGACCGCCACGCCCACGCTGCGTCGTAGCTGCCGGTCGTCTTGAGCGGAACGATCGGCATCAGCACGTTGTACGCGACGAGCGCCGCGGCTGCGGCGGGGTAGTAGTCGCGGTCACCGAGGATCGCTATGAGCGCAATGACTGTCACGAGAAAAGGCATTGCGAAGAAGCGGCCGCTCATGAAGTCGCCGCCGACCGACACGGTGTATGCGACGTATAGCAACGCCGAGGCGGCACTCAATCTCACCGGAATGGAGCCGCGCAGCGCCACACCGGCGAGGGCGCCGACGGTGCCAAGCGTGATCGGGTCGTGTGCGAAGCTGTTCAGCAGATACGCCAGGCCCTGTCGATGGAGCAGCGAAGCAGGGATTCCTGTTGCAACCTTGGCGTAGTAGGTGTTCGGCAACGGGAACCCGTAGTAAATCGTCGCAAAAATCAGCCATGCGGCTGCTGGTGCTGCGAAGGCGAGGACGAGCGGAGTGATTCGCTCGTCGCGTCGGCGCAACCCTCGCAGCGCGAGCCACGCAAGCGGCGCCGCGTACAGCACAACACTGTCGATCCGGTTGACGAAGGCGAGCCCTGCCAGCAGCCCAAGCCGGCGCAGCTCGCCTGGCGTGAGCGGCGCATCAGAGACCGCGCAGAACTTCACGTAGAAGGCGGCCAGGAGGAGATAGCTGAGCGGGTACTCCAATCCGGAGCTCGTGTAATCGACGAACGCCTTCGAGCTGACGAGCCACAAGACGGCGACCGCCATTCCGGCCAGCGAACGCGCACTGCGCCCCACGATCAGGACGGCCGTGAGCGCGAACGCGTACGACGCGGCGAGGGCGGTGAAGAAGAACTCCCGCGTGACCGCGTGGGCGGCGCTCATCGCCAGCATCCAGAGCGGGTGCGTGTATGCCTGCACGCGCTCTCCGGGATTGAACACGGCCCCGTACCCGTGCAGGAGGTTCCAGATGACGCGGAACGTGATGTAGGCGTCGTCACCCAACCACGCGTTCGCGAGGAACACGTAGGTGAACGCCGCGATGAGGAACGCCTGAGCGATCCCAGAGTGGCGACGGAACGCGGCCGAGGACTCGATTTCGGAGCTGCGGGAGAAACGTAGCGCGGGAATCACAGGGCTCGTGCGCGGCAGGAGGGGGGAGTGCCCCCCTCCTGCCGGACGTTACTGGCTGATGCCGTCCGGACGCGGTCTCGCCGAAATCCACACCTGGCGCACGACCATGCCGGGAACGGTGGCGGCCAGCACTCCGCTGCGGCCGACCGGCGCTCCGATGAAGGCGTAGTGCGGGTTGGGGTCATATGTTCCGGCGTAGTCCTTCGACATTTCGTAAATCGTACGGAGGGAGCCGCCACCCTCCTGAATGCGGAGGGTGAATCTGCCGTTCCAGGTGGCGGTCCAGAGGTACGGCAGGCTCTCGTTGAACCGCACGACCCGCCGTTCCTTCCCGACCGTGTCGATCTGATCATCGCGCGTGATGAAGCGCCACGCAATGATCCCCGGGGGGTCGCCGCGCTTTTCGACCGTGAAGCGGCGATCGTTGGTCACGATGTCGGCGAGACCCTCCGACATCGCGAACACCTTCGTCTTGTGTCCCTCGGTGTTGGTCGGCACGTTGGTGATGATCATCGAGAACTCGCCGTTCATGAGCGTCCGCGGAAGCCTGTAGCGGATGTGGCTTAAGAACGTCTCGAGCCTGACTCCGACGCCGGGGATGAAGGTCACCGGTCCGACGATCTCGCCGACTGTTCGGCCATTCGTCAGCGGATCGAAGACCTCGTTGTCGCGGATATAGCCGCCCGAAGCTGTCCGGAAGGACGCCGCAGTGGACCACGGCCCGACCGAACCGGCCTGGACGGCGCGGACGCGCCACGTGTGGGGCGCGTCGAACTCCAGCGTGCCGGCCACCGTGTGCTCCACGTTGTCGGCGCCTGAACCGACGCCGCCGGTCACCCGCGAGTACATAACCTCGCCGGCCGGGTTCTTGACTTCGAACTCGTACGACGGTGTGATATTCGAGAACTTGCCCTGGGCCTTGCTCGCGACGAGCAGGAGTGTTCCGTCAGGCTGGGCGTTGTTGACAGGCGACACGGGCACAGGCGCGGTCACTTTCAGGGTAGACCCATCGGCGGCCGCCTCGGCGGTTACGTCGGCGGTGGAGCCTGGTGCCACGGGTGTGTCCGGAGCATTCGAGCAGGCAACCGCGAGCGCAAGCAGAGCAGTCGCCGAGCAGAGAACGAACCTTTTCTGGTCCATCAGTTTCAAACCTCGATTGTTCTGGGCCCCTGGGATGGGCGGTTCCAAGGCTGGATGATACTACAAGCTTGTAAGTGTGTCACCGCGGAAGCGCCGGCTGGTTGGGAGGAGCTCACACGATGTCGTCTTCGCGCCTGCGCGATCGATTTTCCGCACGCCTGATCGCGGCGCGGAGCAGAACGAGCAGGCACGATTGGGCCATCTTCCGCCCGAAGGACGTTTTCCGCGGGCACCTGGTCTCGCCGGGACAGCTCCGCGTGTCAGAGCCCAGCGGCGGGCCCATACGGGCCCATCACCTCAGGGATGCAGGAGCCAGGTGATCGCCGAGCCGCAGGGCCAAAGCCGCCAGCGTCAAGGTGGGGTTGGCACTCGAGCACGACGGAAACGTCGAGGCCGACAGCACGTACAGGTTATTGAGCCCGTGGTACCTCAGGTTGGGGTCGACGCAGCCTTCGGCCGGCGAATTCGCCATCCGCGTGGCGCCCATCCAGTGATGGCTGCCTGGGTACGTGCTGAGATGCCGGATCTCGGCGTTCGGCAACCGTCGATGAATGTGCGAAGTGACCCGCTCGATGCACGCGGGAAGATACGGCGGATATCGGATCGCCACGGCTGGAATCGCCTGGCCGCTCGGGTCAATCCGCGCGACCGAGACCGTGTGTTCCGCCACCGGCTGCGGTTCGACCAGAAACCACAGATCGAGTGTCGCGCCCCACATCTGGCGGAACCGATCGCGCAGACGTTGCGACCCCGAATGACGGCGATCGAGCGACCGCCTGATGATGTCGGCGACGAGAACATCGCGATTCCCCTCGCCCTGATTCTGCGCAAGCGTCGAGCATTTGATTTCGCCGAGTACCGAGACGGGCAGGTCTTCGGCGACTTTCTCGAAGAACGTCGTCACCATGCCCGTCTGAGCCGAGTCACCGTACCCGGGGCGGGCGTCGAACCCGGCGTCATAGACGGCGAGGTGAAAGACAGGGTGATCCATGTAGTAGCGCCCGAGGCTCGGGTGCTTCGGCACGTCTTGTGATCGCAGCAGCAACAGCGGGGAATCAACGCCGTTGCAAGCCACAACGAACTCGCGCGCGCTGATTCGCGTGCGCCGCCCGGCGACATCCACGGCTGTCACGGCGGTGACGCGGCGTCCGCTGCAGTGCACATCCGTGACGAGCAATCCCGATCGGAGATCGAGCCGCTCGCGAATCGACGGGTACACCGTATTGAGCGCAGTGCCCTTGGAGTCAATCGGGCACAGACCGCATAGATCGGTGCCGCAGCACTTCGGCCGGCCGTCGACGGCAACCGATGGCCGGACCGTCGGCACCTGCATGACGTGCTCGGCGCCGAAGATGGCCTCGCACGCCCGATCCGACGGGCTCAGCCGGTGGGGCGGCAGCGGGTAGGCGAAGTGCCCGGCGAATGGCGTGCGCTCCGAGTTTCCGCTGATGCGCAGGCGCTGCTCGGCCGCGACGTAGTACGGCTCGAGCTCGCTGTAAGAGACGGGCCATTGACGGCTCGCGCCGCCGAACGCGCCGGCCTCGAAATGGCCGGGGTGGATGCGCGGCATGTTGCCGTAGAAAAGATGCGTCGACCCTCCGAGGTTGTAGACTGGCTGGAAAGCGTACTGCTGCCCGCGGGTGCGGGGACCGACCGGCTGCGGCTCGTGCGGGCTGAAGTGCGGGCTGCGGTTGAAAGGGAGCGGATCGTCGTGCGAGCTCTGCCGGCGCCGATCATCGAAGCTCATGGGAGTGCCGCGCTCCACCATGAGCACCCGGCGTCCGCGCGCCAAGGCCCGTTCGGCGAGGAGCATGCCCGCGATCCCACTGCCGAGAATACAGAGATCCGCGTCCTGTTCACTCCCGAATGAGGCCATCACACACACTTCGCCTGTCCACGACAGCCGGATACCGCACGAACGCAAAAAGGTGAGAACGGGGGCCGAGAAACTTCGCAACCAGGCCGACGGCGCGTGGGTTTACCACCGGCTCGGGGCGGGACACCAGATCATACAGCTCGCGTTGCTCAGCCTGGCTGAGGGCGTCCACCCAACGCTGCTCCTCGCCGACCAAATCAAAGAGCCGTGCGAGTCCGTCGCGCGGCGCCTCGGGCGCGGCGCAGCCCGCGATCCCCGCCGCCGTGCATCCACCGAGCAGCTTCAGGAGACTGCGACGGTCGAGATCGGTGTCCAGCATTCGAGACCGCCAGCGTAACTGTCGCCGTTCCGCCCTGTCAAGGAATCGCC
>CAYZBZ010000145.1:2439-9952 GCA_964476725.1 uncultured Vicinamibacterales bacterium | reverse complement strand
TTCACGATGGGCGTCGGCACGTTCGCCGAATCGGACGTGTACGCGGGAGCGCGGGCTGAGCCTTACCTAAGGCCTCAGGCCCAGGGCCTTGGGCCTCTGGACTAACCTCACTCTCCAAAAATTCCCCTGAACGCGAGGTCGATTTCGGGGTATCTGAAATGGAACCCCAGTGCGCGCGCGCGGGCGGGAACGACCCGCTGCCCGGTTAGCACCAGGGGCCGGGCCATTTCGCCGAGCAGCAGCGTCAGCGCGAAGCCAGGCGTTGGGACGAGGCTCGGGCGATGGAGCGCTCGGCCGAGTGCTCTCGCGAATTCGCGGTTTGTCACGGGCGCCGGCGCGGTCGCGTTGATGGCGCCTGACACGGCGGACGTCTCGACGATCCAGCGCACGAGCTCCACCCAGTCGATGCGATGAATCCAGGACATGTATTGCCGTCCCGATCCCATCGGCCCGCCAACGAACATGCGGAACGGCGTCAGCAGCTTTGCCAGCGCGCCTCCCGATCGCTCGAGCACGAGCCCGGTCCGTAGAAGAACCACGCGGGTTGAGAGGCTTTCCGCCTTCTTCGCCTCCGCTTCCCAGTCTTCGCAGACGTGCGCAAGAAAGTCGTCCCCCGCGGGTGCGACCTCGGTCTTCGGCTCATCTCCCGACGGGCCGTAGTATCCGACGGCGCTGCCGCTGACGAACACAGGCGGCGGCACGCGCGCCGACTGGATGGCCGCGACGAGCTGTCGAGTCGAGTTGACGCGGCTGTCGCGGATCCGCGCCTTGCGCTGCGGCGTCCACCGCTTGTCGCCGATCCCCTCCCCCGCCAGATTAATGACGGCGTCCGCTCCGTCAATCACCGAGGCCCATGGAGCGCCCTGCGCGTCAGGGCTCCACCCGACGCGGGTGATCCCCGGCATGCCCGTGCCGGGATCGTGGCGCGCCTCTCCCGGAGCCAGCCCGCGGCTGAGCACGCGGACATCGTGCCCGTCCTCGGCATACACCTCCGCGAGAGGGCTGCCGAGAAACCCCGTGCCGCCGGCGATCACGATTATCATTCTGTTAGGAACTCCGAACCCCGTGGAACCAGTGGAACCCTGCCGGTTCGTGCTGTTTGACGAGCGGCCCGGCTGTGGAGTTTGCACTATAATGAGACCCAGCTCCCCTTTTAACTCCCCTAATTCTGCGAGTCTTCATGCGCCATCTTGCTCGCGCCGGCGTTCTCCTCTGTGCGGTCACGGCGGTGGCGTCCGGCCCGGCAGCCCGAGCGCAGGCGCCGGCGGCCTCACAGGTGGCCGTCGTGCCGGTCCCTTCGAACGTGAAGGCCGACGGGATCCCTCCAATTCCCGCATCGATTCCTGACGCGCTGGCGCCATACGGATCATCCCGGCGCGCGCTCATGCTTGGATGGCATCCGCGCCGGCGTGAGGTGCTGATCTGGACCACCTTCGGCAACGTGGGGCAGATACATGCCGTTGCCGGCCCTGGAATGGATCGCCGGCAGCTCACGTTCTTCCGGGAGGGCGTCTCAGTCCCTCTGCCGGGCGCGACGATCGCATGGTACGACCCGAGCGGGTCGTACGTCGTGTTCGCCAAGGACGCCGCAGGCGGCGCAGAGACGACGCAGTTGTTCCGCTACGATCCGGCGACCGCGAAAAGTACGCTCCTCACCGACGGCAAGTCGAGGAACGGCGCTCCCGCCTGGTCGAACCGCTCCGGCCTGATCGCGTTCGAATCGACACGGCGCAACGGGAAAGATCGCGATCTCTACGTGATGGATCCCACCGACCCCGCCAGCACGAGACTCGTGACGCAGGTGGAGGGGTCGTGGAGCGTGGCCGAGTGGTCGGCTGACGACCGCGAGCTGCTCGCGGTCAACTCTCCGGCGGGAAACACCGAGACGTCGCTCTGGCGCGTCGACGTGAAGTCCGGCGATAAAAAGCGGCTGAGCCCTGCCGGGGAGCCCGCAGTCTGGCGCGCACCGCAGTACGCTCACGACGGCCGCTCCGTGTACGTGCTCAGCAACAGCGGCTCCGAAGTGCTCCGTCTCTGGCGCGGCGATATCGCGTCGGGCGCCTGGAAGCCGATCACCGGCGAAGAGGACGCGCTCGAGTCCTTTTCGCTGTCGCCGGATGGCCGCACCATCGCGGTTGTCTTCGACAGCACGACCTCGAGCCGCGTCGAGCTGCTGGACGCGGCCACGTTGGCCGTGCGCGTTGCGCCGAAGCTGCCGGCCGGTCAGATTCTCACGACGCCCCAGTGGCGGCACGACAGCGGCGAAGTGGCGTTCTCGCTGTGGTCCCTCCGTACGTTCGGCGACGTGTACTCGGTGAATGCCCGCACCGGAACGGTCGATCGCTGGACGCGGAGCGAGTTCGGCGCATTCAACCCGGACTCGCTTCCGGAGCCTGAAATCGTGCAGTGGAAGAGCTTCGACGGCCTCACCATCTCCGGCATCCTTTACCGGCCACCGGCGCGGTTCACCGGACCCCGTCCGGTCATCATCAACATCCACGGCGGTCCCGGCGGCTCGACCTCGCGGGAGCGACCGCGTTACCAGGGGCGCAGCGCCTACTTCCTCAACGAGCTCGGCATCGCGATCCTGGCTCCGAACGTTCGCGGCAGCTGGGGCTTCGGCAAGGCGTTCGGGCGGCTGGACGATGGGATGAAGCGCGAGGATGCCGTGAAGGACATCGGCGCGCTGCTCGACTGGATCGCCGTGCAGCCGAATCTGGACAAGGACCGGGTCATGGTGACCGGCATCAGCTACGGCGGGTACATGACGTACGCCGTGGCCGAGGCCTACGGCAATCGGATCCGCTGCGCGGTGGCAGCGTCGGCGATTTCGAATTTCATCAGTTATTTCGAGAGAACCGATCCCACACGGGCCCAAGACCGCCGAGTCGAGTATGGCGACGACCGCGTTCCTGAAATGCGCGAGTTTCTCACCCGCATTTCCCCCGTGACACAGGCCTCGAAGCTGCGAGTGCCGTTGATGATCGTTCACGGACGCCAGGATACGCGTGTGCCGGTCGATCAGGCGGAAGTGATGGCCCGCACCGTCCGGGCGAACGGCGTGCCCGTCTGGCTGACGGTGTATGAGGACGAAGGGCACGTCATGTGGGCGAGCGCGGCCAACAACAATTTCTTCTTCTACACGTGGATTCAGTTCGTGCAGCAGTACCTCTTGAACTGACCGGGGTCGCGACTAGATCTCCTCGCTCAAGAGCCTCTTCCCCTCATTCATCCCTTGTGCGCCGATCAGCACGATGAGATCGCCGGCGCGAGTCCGCTCTGCCGCGGTCCGCATGGCGTCTCTCAGTCCGTCGTTCCAGACGAAGGTCGTCCCCCGCTCCGTGAACGCGTCGCGCGACGCGTCGACTTCCGCGGCCGACGCCAGGTCGGACGGTCCCACGGCGTCTGACGCCGCCGTCACGATCAGCGAGTCTGCGCCATGGAGCGCCGTCAGGTCGGCGAGCGCGAGCGCGTTGCGGCGGTTGATGTCCACACCGCGATGCCCCCGCACCGCGTACACGACGGCGATCCGGCACTGTCCGCGCGTCGTCGTCAGGCCGGCCGCCAGCAGATCGGCGACCTCGAACGTGGCGCGAAAGCTGTCGGGATGCGCCGCCGTGTCGTCCAGAACTGACCGCCCACCAGCAGAGTAGCGCTCCATCCTGCGCCGGAGCGGCGAGAGATCCCGCAGCACCGCGGCCGCGTCGGATATTTTCACGCCCGTTGCCGTCGCGTACGCCAGCGCCAGCGCGACGTTGCGCAAATGGCCACGCCCGAGCAGCGCGCTGTGCAGGGGGTACCCTCCTGAACTCCGTTTGGACTCAGGAGGTAGAAGACAGGAAGTGGAACGAAGCCTGTCAGGGTAGCTCCCACCGAGCACGAAGCGCGCCCCCGTGTGGTCGAGCGCGATGTCGCTCAGCTGCAGCGCCGCAGGGCGCCCTTCGAGCGACACTCCCGCGCGGGTTGCCACGCGCGCCTCGGACGCAAGCGCCGCCGCCACGCGATTGTCGGCGTCGAAGGCAAGCACGGCGTCTTGGGCCAGGTACTCGAGGAAGAGCCGCTTGGCTGCGACGTAATCTTCGTAGGTGTGGTGGAAATCGGTGTGCTCTCCCGGCGTGATCGCGGCGATGACGCCGCCGCTGAAGGCGAGCCCGTATACGCGGTCCATGCGCAGCCCGTGGCTCGTGACCTCGATGATGGCGGTGCCGGCCCCAGCGTCGCGCAGGCCTCGCAGCGCCCGATGCAGTTCGACAGGAGCCGGCGTGGTCAAGCCAGTGCCCGGATCAAGAAAGTCGCCATAGCGCGCCCCGAGCGACCCGAGGACGCCCGGACGGAATCCGCCCGCCGCCAGCAGCGCGCGCAGGATCTCACTCGTGCTGGTCTTCCCGAACGTGCCGGTGAAGCCGACGACCTCGAGCTCCGCCGCAGGGTGCCCGTAGAAGCGCGCCGCGAGGACCGCGAGCCCGAGGCGGGCGGAATCGACCTGCACGAACGGCAAGTTTTCCGGCACATCGACGGCGCGCTCCGCGACGATCGCGGCCGCGCCGCGCGAGAGCGCGTGCGCGACGAAGCCGTGACCGTCCTGCACGGCCCCCGGGACGGCGACGAACAGCATGCCGGGAGTGATGCGACGGCTATCCTCCGACACGCCCGTCACCTCGAGGTCGTGCGGGCCGCGAATCTCGAAGCCGTCAGCGAGGCGCGAGAGGCGCATGCTCCGTACCCCCCGTTGCCTCGGCGCGCAGCCACAGATTCACCTCGTCGAGGACGTCCGCGAGCTCCGAGCGTCGACGCAGCAGCCGCTCGCGCGTGTCTGTCTTGGTGCGGCGGAGGAGGAACCACGTGCGCACGGCATCGAGCACAGCGGACTCGCGTTCGATGGCGAAGAGTCCGGCGACGGCTACGGCCGGAAGAAGGGCGAGCATCACCAGGCCGGTGCGGGCTCCCGCGAGCCACCACCCGGCGGCCGGAAGGATCGCGATCCATGTCGCGTAGATGAGGAAGCCGCCGACGACTTTCGCGGTCGCGGCGACGTCGGGCTCTCGCGTGAACCAGCGCGCGCCGTAGCCGGTGAGGCGGTACGGCACCGCGAATACGATCACTGCCGCGAGCGCCAGCGGCAGCAGGACGACCGCGAGGAGCGATTCCCGCGCGCTAAAGCGCGCCGCCTCCGCGGGAGACACGTCCCAGTCGAGATGGCGGTCGCGGAAACCGAACCGTCGCAGACGCTGGTCGTACCGGCGCAGGCGCAGCAGAATCTCGTCGTATCGCTGCGGCGCGGTGGAGCGCAGCCGTTCCATTCCGGCGGCAATCGCCCGCCGCCGATCGATCCGATCTCGGGGGTTCCCGGCGCGCCCGCGCGCGGCCGCGTACAACCGGTCCACGCGTTCGACGAGCGCCGCGTCCGTCTTCGGGTCGGCCTCGATGAGCAGGCGCCGCATGTGCGCCGCTATCCGATCCGTAAGCGCTCTGACGATCTCCGGCGAGGCAGGTCGTCCGGCCGTCAGGAGATCCCGGCACGAGAAGGGGCGGCCGAACACGACGGTCACGCGAGACCGGAACGCCGTTTTCCGCTCGAAGTTGAGCCCGACCGGAATCAGCGCGACCGGCGTGCCTGCCGCTTCGGCGCCGAGCGCCATGCGGGCGGCGCCGGTGCGCAGCGGCTCGAGCCGGCCGGTCGAATGGCTGACCCCTTCAGGAAACACGCAGATTGCGTCGCCGTCGGCAAGCGCCGCGTCGACCGCGACGAACGTCTGGGCGTTCTTCGAGATGTCCACCCCCCGGTCGAGCTTGCGGTACGCGGGGATCGCGCCGGCGCCCAAGACGAGCGGTCGAAGCGGGCCGTCGAAGAGCGTCGACTTCGCCAGGAAGCGCACGTCGCGCTCCGACGTGGCCCAGATGACCGCCGGGTCGAGCAGCGCATTCGGGTGGTTCGGCAGCAGCATGACCGCGCCGGCGGCCGGGGGAACGCCCACCCGGTCGATCCGATAGAACAGGCGACACGTCACGCGCGCGAGCCATCGGACGATGGGAGAGGCGGCATTCATGGGCAGGTTGTTGGAAGAGTAGGCTCTGGGCTTTGGCTTTTGGGCTCTTGGCTGGCAAGAGCCTCTAAAGCCTGGAGCCTGGAGCCTGGAGCCTAAAGCCTTCAGTGTGTATGCCTTGCGACCCACTCGCGCAGCAGGGAGTCGACGACCACGTAGCGAGGGCCCTCGCGTGCGAGAACGTCCTCGCGCACGAGGGCGGTGAGCGACGCCTGCACCGTGGACGGTCCGCCGAGACGATACCGCGCGCGGACGTCGGCGGACAGGAGCTCGCGCCCCTCCTCGAGCACGGCGGCCCGCAGCGCGGCGCGCTGCGCGAGCGTCAGACGCTGCCACGTGCCCTCGAAGATCGTGTCGTGCTCGCCGAGCAGCCGCTTCAACGTCTGATGGAGGTCCTCGAGCCCTACCGTCTTCCCGCCGCGCGCATCGTCCCACACTTCGTGCGCGAGACGCTGCACGTCGTACGGCAGGTTGCCGGCGAGCTCGACCATGGCGGCGCCGAGGCCGGGAGCGGGGCGCAGCTTCGTGGCGCGGAACCGCGCCTCGATGAATTCCGCGAAGCGGTCCGCCGGGATCTTCTGAAGCCGCATGACGGGGCCCGCTTTGTAGAACGGCCGGCTGCGGCCGAGCATCCGTTCCATCAGGCTGGGCTCCGAGCCCGAGAAGACGTAGCCGACCTGTCGCTGGTGCTGGACCGCGGCGCGCAGCGCGTGCTCGACGCTTCCGCCGTTGAAGGATCCGATGGCCTGAAACTCGTCGAGCGCGACGGCGAGACGCCGGTGGCGCGCCTCGGCGATGCGCCCGGGCAGGGCGAACACTTCCTGCGCGAGCCGCGAGATGTCTTTGTCGGTGCGGATTCCCGGGAACGAGAGGGCGAGCTGGCTGCCGCCCCGCTCGCCGGGCTCGACGCGGACCTCCGGGCGCACGCTGCCGAGCATGTCGCGCAGCCACGCGCGGGCGCGATCCACGCGCGCCTCGATCGACAGCAGCGCGCGAGCGTAGCCTTCGAGGAACCCGACGTACGAGCTGTAGCTGCTGACCGTGACGTCCACCGTCAGCGCGCCGCCGCGCTCCACGGCGCGAAGCGCCTGCCGCACGAGCGAGGACTTGCCGTAGCGGCGCGGGGAGATGAGAAAGACCTTCTGGCCGGCGAGGAGGTCGCTGGCCAGGCGATCGATCTCGGCTTCACGGTCGACGAATGCCGCCGCGGGCACGACCTCGCCGTAGACGAAGGGGTTGGGCATTCTTTGAACTCCGTCGGTTCCGGGTTCCGGGTTCCGGGTTCCGGGTTCCGGGTTCCGGGTTCCGGGTTCCAGGTTCCAGGTTCCAGGTTCCGCGGGTTCCAGGGTTCCAAGGTTCTCTGTTGCGAAAAGTCAGCTCCAGCCTTTCAGTCGGGTCATAGAACCGGAACCGGCGCCCTGTGGACCCCGGAACTCGGTGGAACTCGTGGAACCCGAACCTGTGGAACC
>CAYZBZ010000145.1:0-2339 GCA_964476725.1 uncultured Vicinamibacterales bacterium | reverse complement strand
GAACCTGTGGAACCATTACGTTAAACTCCGTACCGATTACGTAGTTTAACGTAACGGTTCGACCGGCTCAAGCGCCCGTCCCGCGCCGGCCGGCACGACCCAGGTCGCGGTCGCGGTCCAGACGGCGCGCTCCTGCGGGAGCCAGTCGGGCAGGCGCTGCCAGCCGGCACCCCCCGGGAACCCGGAGTCGGTCACCACGACGCGGATGTCGCGGAGACGTCCGGCATCCACCTTGGAGAAGCTCGCGCGCCAGGCGATGCCGTCAGCGGGAGGGGCGACGAACGTGGCCGTCCAGCGCCCGAGCCGCAGGGCACCCGGCAGGCTCGAGCGGGCGGGCGTCACGCCGACGGGCAGCACGAAGGACACGGCGAGCCCCGGGCGGCGTGGAACGGCCGTCAGCGCCACTTCCGTGCCCGCCTCCACAGGCTGCACGGCAAAGCCCGCGATATCGAGCGGCGCGGGACCCAGCGCCGGGCCCGTGGTTCGGAACACGAACGGGTGCGCGAGCCTGCCCCATGGAATGGTCGCCGGCTCCGCGTTGGCCTGGAGGCTCCACCCGCCCGGTGCGCCGGCACCGAGATCGAGCCCAGGCTCGATGGATGCGACCTCCCAGACGGCGCTCGTCCCGTCCGCTTCCTGGAGGGCCCTGACGAACCGGCGCAGCGGCTGTTCGGACGTGTAGGCGGGAGCCGAGTAGGCGAACCCCGCCGCCATCACGACGGACACCAGACACATCGCGGTCACCAGTGACGGGCGCAGCAGCGGGCGTGTCGCCGCGACGGCCGCGATGAACGGCGGCGCGATCATGGCGCCCGCGGCCATCATGACGCCGGTGTACACGTAGACAGGCGTCACGAAGGGAAGGCGGCCGAACACCGCAGTCATGAATCGGAGGAGCTCGATCGTGTCGCGCAGCCACAGGGTCGCTGTCACGGCCAGCACCGCGACCGAGATGGCGCGGATCGCCGTGACACTCGCCGCGGGCGTCAACAGCAACAACACGGCGGCCGTCAACAGCGGCAGCGTCCACAGATAGGCCGCACCGGGGGCAATCCACAGCGCGCCCAGCGCGAGCGCGAGCCACACCGGCAGCGTGAGGCTCCAGGTGAGAGCGGGATGCCGGAGGCCGTGCGCGCGCTGCGGCAGCCACGCGCCCGCCCGGCTCATCGTCCATCCAATCGTGATGCCGACCGCGAGCAGCAGCAGGAACAGCCGATCCGGCCTGGCGTACCAAGGGTGATAGAACTCCCGCGACGCGCGCAGGGCCCACGTCGCGCCGATCATCGCGGCGGCGCACGCCGCGAATCCGAGCGCCGACCAGACCGCGGTCAGAAGCCAGCGCCACCAGCCTCCGAGCCGCACGGTTGCAGCGGTGATCTTCACCCATGCCATGACGCCGAGGACGAGCGACGTCGCCGCGAGCAGCCAGCCGACAATCGCCGAGTACCTCAGCGCGACAACGCCGCCGATGTCGAAGTAGGTCGCGCCCCACGTGGAGCGCTGCGTCACGTCGGTGCGATCGAGCGCGGCCGCGATCGCGACGACGTTCTCGCCGGTTTCACGCAGGCTGCGCGGTGAGAGCCGCTCGGGGACATCGCGGGCGGTGTGGTACGCGTAGCCGTCGCCGACCGTCGCGAAGTTCAAGCCGGGTATGCCCTGCCGCCCGAAGATTGTAAAGTCCGTGTCGTTGGGCAACCGGCGGTAGATCTCGACGCCGAACGACGCTCCGCGCGGGTGTGGCGCGCGGCGGGCCCAGGGACCGATGATCCAGCCGTTGCCCGGACCGGCCTCGAACAGCATGGCGCTCCCGCCCGAGCCGGCGGCCTCGACGTTGACGTAAGCCTGGAGACGTGACGTCACCTCGCGATCGGTCATCATCGCCGCGGCGCCCATGAGCCCCGATTCCTCGCCGTCCGTGAGCAGGATGAAGATCGACCAGGTGCGATCTCCCCGCGCCGCCAGCACGCGCGCGGCTTCCAGCGCCACCGCGACCCCCAGCCCGTCGTCCGCGGCCCCCGGCGACTCCGGCGCCGAGTCGTAGTGAGCGACCAGACCGATCGCTTCGGATCGCGTGCCGGGCAGCAGGGCGATGATGTTCGAGACGTGCGCGGTTCGCCCGAGTGCGGGGCGTCTGGCGTCGGCCTCCTGAACGCGCACCTCGTAGCCGTACAGCTTCAGCTGATCGATCACGTAGGCGCGGGCGCGGGCGTTCGCCTCGCTGCCGATCGGCCGGCTGCCGATCGTGCCCGCGAGCATCGCGACATGCGCGCGGGCGTTTTGCTCGGAGAAGATCCCGGCGCTCCTGGTGCAACCAGGTAGCGCCAGGACGACGAGAAGAA
>CAYZBZ010000144.1:2660-10027 GCA_964476725.1 uncultured Vicinamibacterales bacterium | reverse complement strand
CGCCGGCGCACGTGCAGCCCGCGCCGCCGCTGCCCGCCGCCCCCGCCCCCGACGAGGCGGATGCCGTGGAGCTCGCCGTCGTAAAGTCCCCGATTGTCGGCACGTTCTACCGCTCGTCCGAGCCTGGCGCGGCGTCGTTCGTCGAGATCGGGCAACGGGTGAAGAAGGACCAGGTGCTCTGCATCATCGAGGCGATGAAGCTGATGAACGAGATCACCTCCGAGTACGAAGGAGAGATCGTCAGCGCGTACGTGGAGAACGGCAAGCCGGTTCAATATGGCGAGAGACTGTTCGCGATAAAGACCGACTAGAGGATTCATGTTCAAAAAGATCCTGATAGCGAACCGCGGCGAGATTGCGTTGCGCATCATCTGCGCGTGCCGCGAGCTGGGCATCAAGACCGTCGCGGTCTACTCGGAGGCGGACGAGAACTCGCTCCACGTCCGCTTCGCCGACGAAGACGTCTGCATCGGCCCGGCGCGCAGCGCGGACAGCTACCTCAGCGTGCCGGCGGTGCTGAGCGCCGCGGAGATCACCGGCGCCGACGCCATCCATCCCGGCTACGGTTTCCTGGCGGAGAGCGCGTACCTCGCGGAAGTCTGCGAAGCCTGCCACATCAAGTTCATCGGGCCGGCGCCCAACGTGATCCGGCTGCTTGGCGATAAGGCGCGCGCACGTCGCGCGATGAGGAAGGCGGGGGTCCCCATCCTGCCGGGCAGCGACGGCCCCGTCGACAGCGAGGAGAAGGCGCAGAAGATCACGAAGGATCTCGGCCTGCCCGTGATCATCAAGGCGGTGGCCGGCGGCGGCGGCCGCGGCATGCGCGTCATTCGACAGGCAAGCGAGCTGAGCAAGGCGCTGAAGACCGCGCAGCGCGAGGCCGAAGCGGCATTCGGCGTCGGCGACGTGTACATCGAGAAGTACGTCGAGCACCCGCGCCACGTCGAGTTCCAGGTGCTGGGCGATCACCACGGGGCGGTCGTCCACCTTGGCGAGCGTGAGTGCTCGATCCAGCGGCGGCATCAGAAGCTCCTGGAGGAAGGGCCCTCGCTCGCGGTCACGGAGAAGATGCGCCGGAAGCTCGGCGCCATCGTCGTCGACGCCGCGCGCGCGGTGCAGTACACCAACGCCGGCACCTTCGAGTTCCTGCTCGACGACAAGGGCAACTTCTATTTCCTCGAGGTCAACACGCGCGTCCAGGTCGAGCACCCGGTGACGGAGTTCATCACCGGCGTCGACATCGTAAAGGAGCAGATCCGGATCGCCGCGGGGGAGCGCCTCTCGTTCAAGCAGGGAGACGTGACGTTCAACGGACATTCGATCGAGTGCCGCATCAACGCGGAAGACCCCGAGACGTTCGCTCCCTCGCCGGGCGTCGTCCACGCGTTCAGCGTTCCGGGGGGGCCTGGCGTGCGCATCGACACGTTCGTCCACGCCGAGTGCACGATCCCGCCGTACTACGACTCGATGATCGCCAAGATCATCGTGCACGGCCGCGATCGGCAGGAAGCCATCGCGCGGATGCGCCGCACGCTCGAGATGACGGTCATCGAAGGCATCAAGACGTCCATACCGCTGCACCTGAAGATCCTGGTGGACCCGGACTTCATCGCAGGGCGGCTTGGCACGGGCTTCATGGATCGCTTCCTCGTCGAGAAGAAGAGCACCAACGGCCGGCTCGCCGAAGCGGTGTAGCAGGAGAGGATGCCCGCTTTCGGTCCGAACCCCGGTCCGCCCTTTCTCTACCCCATTATTGATACTGGCGTGTGCGATGCGCGGGGCCTTGACCCCGCCGCCACCGCCGAGGCCTGCCTCGCCGGAGGGGCCCGGGTGCTGCAGCTCCGCGCCAAGCGGGGATCGAGCGGCGCCTTGCTCTCGCTGGCCGAGCGCATGGTCCTTGCCGCACGGCGGCATGACGCGCTCGTCGTCATCAACGATCGGGCGGACGTCGCGCGCCTCTGCGGCGCGGGGGGCGTGCACGTCGGCCAGGAGGACCTGGAGGTGGACGACGTGCGGAGGATTGCGGGAGAGGGGGCGATCGTCGGGCTGTCGACGCACGATGAGCGGCAGATCGACGCGGCGCTCGAGGGGCACGCGACCTACATCGCAGTCGGACCGGTCTTCGGCACGGCGACGAAGGACACCGGCTACTCCGCGCGCGGTCTCGATCTCGTGCGGTACGCGGCCGGAAGAGGGAAGCCGGTCGTGGCGATTGGCGGGATCACGCTCGAGCGCGTCGAGAGCGTGGTCGACGCGGGCGCGGCCGGCGTGGCCGTGATCGGCGATCTGTTGACCTCCGAGGATCCGGAATCGCGCACGCGGGAGTTTCTGGCGCGGCTCGCCTCACCTCGCGGAACCTCGTAGAACCTCGTGGAACCCGGCGGGACCTTTGTAAAAGAGCGGAACCTTTGTGAAGGTATAATGCCGCGAATTTCAGAGCCAGGCCTGAATCACCGCGAACCGGCGTGTCGTCCGGCCTCGCGCGGAGGGTGAATGGATTCGAATCTCCTCAGAACGAAGTCGATCGAGCAGCTCGTCGGCGACGCCGAGCATGGCGGCAAGGCGCTGAGGCGCACGTTGACCGCGCTCGACCTGACGCTCCTCGGGATCGGCGCGATCATCGGCACCGGGATCTTCGTGCTGACAGGGACTGCGGCGGCCAATCAGGCGGGCCCCGGCATCGTCCTGTCGTACGTCATGGCCGGCATCGCGTGCGGATTCGCCGCGCTGTGCTACGCCGAGTTCGCCGCGATGATTCCGATTTCCGGGAGCGCCTACACTTACGCGTACGCGACCCTTGGAGAGATCTTCGCGTGGATGATCGGCTGGGACCTCATCCTCGAGTACGCCGTGGGCTCGATGACGGTCGCGGTCGGCTGGAGCGGTTACTTCCAGCGAATCCTCGCCGGCTTCGACATTCACCTGCCGGCGTGGATGTCGGCCTCGCCCGATGCGGCCGCCGGCTCCCTCATCAACCTGCCGGCCGTCTTGATCGTGCTCGGGATCATGGTGCTGCTCGTTATCGGCGTGCGCGAGAGCGCGCGCGTCAATGCCGCGATGGTCGCGGTCAAGCTCGCGGCGGTCGCGTTCTTCATCGTCGTGGGCGCGGGCTACGTGAAGCCGGAGAACTGGTCCCCGTTCATGCCGTACGGATTCTCGGGCGTCATGACCGGAGCGGCTGTCGTCTTCTTCGCCTACATCGGATTCGACGCCGTCTCGACGACGGCGGAGGAGGCGAAGAACCCGAGCCGCGATCTGCCTATCGGCATCATCGCCTCGCTCATCATCTGCACCATCCTCTACCTCGTCGTCGCGGCCATTCTGACGGGGATCGTGCCGGTCGTTCAGTTCAAGTCCGACGCGCAATTCCTCAATGCGCCGGTCGGCTACGCGCTCGCGGTCATCAACAAGGACTGGGCGGCGGGCCTCGTATCGGCGGGGGCGGTGGCGGGCATCACGAGCGTGCTGCTCGTCATGCTCATGAGCCAGCCGCGCATCTTCTTCGCCATGAGCCGCGATCGGCTGCTGCCGGCCGGGGTCAGCAAGGTGCACCCGACGTTCAGGACGCCGTACATCACCACGATCATCACCTGCGTCATCGTGGCCATCGTCGCGGGCTTCGTGCCGATCAACATCCTCGGCGAGATGACCAGCATCGGCACGCTGTTCGCGTTTGTCGTCGTTTCGGTCGCCGTCATCATCCTGCGAATCAAACGCCCCGACGCGCGGCGGCCTTTCCGGGTGCCCCTGGGCTTCACGATCCCGATTGGAGGCGTGCTCTTCTGCGCCTACCTCATGGTCAGCCTGTCGGTGATGACATGGGTGCGGTTCCTCGTGTGGCTGGATGCCGGTATGGTGATTTACTGGTTCTACGGCCGCACCCACAGCCCCCTGGCGAATGCGGCCGAGGCGGCGGCGCGCACCGGACTGGAGAGTCTCGCGAACTTTCTCAAGATCCTCGGATTCATGCTGCTCTTCAACGGGTTCTGCATCACGCTGCTGGCCGTGCTGACCCAGACCGGGGTCACCAACGAGACGCTCGCGAAGTGGAGCGAGCTCGATTGGGTCCTGCAGCACATCGGCATGCACATCAACCCGGAGATTGCCGACGCGTTCGGGTTGAAGATTCTGGCCGTGGGCGCCGTCGTGGCCGCGGTCGGGTTCATCCTGGCGCGGTCGGCGAGCAAGCGCGTGTGAAGAGTCCCACGCGGGCGGACAAGGCGGGGACGCGATTCCCCGGCCCTCCCTCGCCCTGGTGGGCAGGCTGGCGGCTGTCGGTCGCGCTGCTGGCCTTCATCGTCGCCGGAGGCACCGTCGGGTATTCCCTCATCGAAGGATGGGACCTGTGGGATGCCTTCTACATGACCGTCATCTCGGTCACGACCGTCGGCTACCGCGAGGTGCACCCGCTTTCGCGCCTGGGCGAGGCCTTCACGGTCATGGTCGTCACGTTCGGCGTTGCCACGGTTCTCTACACGTTCTCGTTCCTGATGGCGCGCCTGGTCGAGGGAGACCTGCAGGAGCGCTGGGTGCGGCGCCGCCGCCGACGTATGCTCGACCAACTCACGCACCACTTCATCATCTGCGGCTTCGGGCGCATCGGGCAGATCATCGCCCGCGAGTTCACCCGGCAGACCGTTCCTTTTGTCATCATCGAGCGCGATCCGGATCGGATGAAGGAAGCGATTGACGCGGGCTACCTCGCGGTCGAGGCTGACGCCAGCAGCGAGGACGTGCTGCAGCGGATTGGCATCGGACGGGCGCGCGGGTTCATCGCGGCCGTGAGCACGGACGCGGAGAACGTCTATGCGGTCCTGACCGCGCGGCTGCTGCGGCCGGATCTCTACATCATCGGCCGGGCGGAAACCGAGGACGCGAAAGCGAAGCTGATCCGCGCGGGGTGCGATCGCGTCCTGTCGCCGTATCACATTGGCGGCCTGCAGCTCGCGCAGACGGCGCTCCGGCCGGCGGTCGTCGACTTCGTGCAGCTGGCGACCGGTTCCGACAACCTCGACCTGAACATGGAACAAGTGCAGATCGCCGCGGGGGCCCCCCTGGCGGGGAAGACGATTGTCTCCGCCGGTCTGCGGCAGCGGTTTGGCGTCGTCGTCGTGGGCATCCAGCGCACCAGCGGCGCCATGGAATTCAACCCGCCGCCGGAGAGCGTCATGGGTGTGGGCGACTGCCTCGTCGTCCTCGGCCAGGCGAAGAACCTGCGCGAGCTCGAGGCGGCCGCCGGTCAGGCCGCCGATGCCGTGCGCTGATCGGGTGACCGCATGACTGCCCGCGTTCTGGACGGCCGCGCGATCGCGGCGCAAATCCGCGAGTCCGTGCTGCCCGACGTCCATGCCTTTACCACGCGTGCCGGACGGCCGCCCGGCCTCGGGATCGTGCTCGTCGGCGAGGATCCCTCTTCCGAGATCTACGTGCGCAACAAGGTGCGCGCGGGCACCGAGTCGGGCCTGTGGGTGGACCTGCAGCGCCTTCCGGCGGCCGCCACGCTCCAGGATCTGCTGGCGCTCGTCGAGCGGCTGAACGTCAGCACCGCGCACGACGGCATCCTCGTGCAGTCGCCGCTTCCCGCGACGATGGGCCGGGGGGCCGCGCACCGGGTGTTCGACGCCATCGATCCCGGAAAGGACGTCGACGGGTTCCACCCGATCAACGTCGGCCGGCTCGTGCAGGGGCGCGCGCAGCTGATGCCCTGCACCCCGTCGGGCGTCATCGAGATGCTCGTGCGGAGCGGGATCGCGATCGCGGGCGCGCATGCGGTCGTGATCGGCCGCAGCGAGATCGTCGGGAAGCCGATGGCGATGCTGCTGCTGCAGCGCGACGCCACGGTCACGATCTGCCACTCGAAGACCCCGAACCTGGCGGCGGTGGCGGCCACGGCCGACATCCTGGTGGCCGCGATCGGCCGCCCCGGGTTCGTGACCTCCGGATTCGTAAAGCCGGGGGCGACGGTCGTGGACGTCGGCATCAGCTCGGTGACCGACGCCGCGGTCGCGCGGGGGCTGTTCCCCCCGGGCTCGCCGCGGCTCGCCGACTTCGATCGGCGCGGCGCGATCGTCGTGGGCGACGTGCATCCCCGCGTCGCCGAGGTCGCCGGCGCGTTGACGCCCGTGCCCGGCGGCGTCGGGCCGCTCACGATCGCGATGCTCCTCAAGAACACCGTCGTGGCCGCACGGTCACGGCATCCCGGTGCCTGAACCGTGCTGCGTGTCGCGCTGACCGGAGGCATCGCGACGGGGAAGTCCTTCTGCCTTTCGCGGTTCGCCTCGCTCGGCGCGGCCGTCATCGACGCCGACCTGCTCGCCCGCGCCGCCGTCGCGCCAGGCTCTCCGGCGCTCGCCGCGATCGCGGCCCGATTCGGCCCGTCGGTCATCCTGCCGGACGGCACACTCGACCGCGCGGCGCTCGGCCGCATCGTCTTCAGCGACCGCGCCTCCCGCGCGGACCTCGAGGCCATCGTCCACCCGGAAGTCTACCGCCGCATCGACGAATGGTTCGCCACGCGTCCGGCCGGAACGCGCGTCGGCATCGCCGATATCCCGCTGCTGTTCGAAACCGGCCGCCACCACGAGTTCGACCGCATCATCGTGTGCGCCTGCGACCCCGCCGTGCAGCTCCGCCGGCTGATGGCGCGCGATCGCCTCCCCGAGCCGGACGCCCGCGCCCGCCTTGCCGCCCAGTGGCCCATCGCCGAGAAAGTCGCGCGCGCGGACTACGTGATCACCACGGATGGCACGACGCCGGAGACGGAGAGGAGGGTCGGGATGGTTTATGAAAGTCTGAAGTTAGAAGGCTGAAGTTCGAATGCGCTCACGGTGAATTATGAAAGTCAGAAGGCTGAAGTTCGAATGCTTGCCCCACATCCACGCCGCAGAATCTGCGACTGTTGCCCACGCTCGCGTCAAGACCCGCGCTTTTTGTAATGGCAGGAATTGTGCGATCGCAGGGGAGGGATGCTCGAGAAACCCTGGGACTTGTGCGAGCGTTCCGAACAGTTCGCGGTTGCGGTCATCCGCTTCTGCCGAACCTTGCCCGGCTCGCCGGAAGCGCAGGAGATGGCAAGGCAGTTACGCCGGTCAGCGTCGTCCGCGGCCGCCAACTACCGATCCGCCAGGAGAGGAAAGTCGCATGCCGATTTCTCGGCAAAACTCGGAACCGCGATCGAAGAGTCGGACGAAGCGCTGTTCTGGCTGGACCTTCTCGTGCGCGTGGATCTGACTACGACAGATGCCGTTCGCACGCTCACACGTGAGGCGAACGAGCTCGTGGCTGTTTTCACCGCATGCCAAAAGACCGCCCGCAGGAAGCGCTAGTTCTCCGGCCCCCAATCGACACTTCACCGTGAGGGCCTTCGA
>CAYZBZ010000144.1:0-2560 GCA_964476725.1 uncultured Vicinamibacterales bacterium | reverse complement strand
TTCACCGTGAGGGCCTTCGAACTTCAGCCTTCAAACTTCAGACTTTCAGCGTCAGCTCGTAGCGTCAGCTCGTAAGCGTTGCTTCCGTGTCCTTCGCTGGCGCGATGCGTTCTTCCACGAAGGTGTCCCACTCGTGGCAGTGCGGGCACTGCCAGAGAAGCTCCGTACTGCGGTAGCGGCAGCGGACGCAGATGTGCGGATCGAGGTAGAAGATCGCATCGCGGGTGAGCTCGACGTAGCGGTCGACGAGCGCGGGCGCGAGCTTGAGGTGTGACAGCGTCTCCCAGATCGCCTGGTGCAGCGCGAGGGCGTGCGGATTGATCACGAGCGCTTCGAACAGCAGCTCCAGCGCGTCGTGGGGGTTGCCGTGCGACGTCAGGTGCCGGGCGAGCGCCAGCCGGGCGCGCCAGTCCTGCGGGTGTGCGGCGATCAGCCGGCGGCACAGCTCGGGGAACCTCGCGGCGTCGTTCGGCTTGAGGCTCGAGGCTTCCCGCCGGGCATAGGCCGATTCGAGTCGCGAGAACGTGAGGTATGCGCGGTCCGGTGACGTGCCGACGAGCTGCTCCCACGTCGCGCTGGCGGCCGCGGCGTCACCCTGCAGGAAGTGGACGTCTCCGAGGTTCAGATACGCCGGCGCATTTCTCGAGTCCAGCTCGATTGCCGCCTGGAAGCGGCGCGCGGCCTCCGCATAGTCGGTGCGCTTCAATGCGGCGAGGCCGATCTCGTTCTCGAGAAACGCGAGGATCTGGTGATGCCGCCCCTGCTGTTCAGGAGCGTCCCTCGCGGCCAGCTTCTGCCGCATGCCGTACGCCTCGGTCCACTGATGCTGTTCTTCGTGCAGCTTCTCGAGGTTCGACAGCGCGTACCGATTGTCGGGATCGAGTCGAAGGACCTCCACGAACGCCTCGAGCGCACGATCGACGAAGCCGCCGTGCTTGTAGTCGAGTCCGAGGCAGAGCAGGACGTTGGCGTGTTCGAGCTTGCGCAGGTGTGGGCGCTGCAGCAGCGCCTGGTGCTGCTGGATCGCTCGCCCGACCTGTCCCTTCTCTCGATACAGGTTGCCGAGAATGAGATGGATCTCGAGCGGATCGCCGGCTGCCTCGGCCGCGGTGCTCAGCTCCTCGATCGCCGGATCGATCTGGTTGGCGACGAGAAAATTGAGCCCCAGCATGTAGTGCGGGGACTCCCGTGCGCGGCGGCGGTCGATCCACCGGCCATCCTGCAGCTTGTAGCGCTCCCAGGCTTTCCCGACCGCAAGACCCGCCAGGAGCGCAACCAGCACGAAGAGCGTGACGTATGGTCCCATCAGGCCGTGGGGGCGTACTCGCGGATGACGGCGTCCCACCGCTTCTGCGCGCGCAGCACCATCTCGATGAACTCGCGGACCGCGCCGCGGCCGCCGGCCGCGCTACTGACCCATGCCACGCGCTCCCGCACCTCGGGGGCGGCATCCGCCGGCGCCCCCGACACGCCTGCCCTCGCCAGCACTGGAAGATCCAGCAGGTCGTCTCCCATGTAAGCCACCGCCTCGTCGGGCAGCCCCGCATCGCGCAGAATGCGCTCGTATGCATCCAGCTTGCTCGTGACCCCCTGCATGACGAGACGGATTGCCAGCTGCGCGGCGCGCTGGGACGTCGCCCCCGAAGACCGCGCCGACAACAGGCCGACCGTGAGCCCCGCCCGCTGCGCCCACACCATGGCGGCGCCGTCGCGGATGTGGAAGCCCTTCGACTCGGACCCGTCGGCATGCATGACCACGACGCCATCCGTCAGGACGCCGTCGACGTCGAACAACAGCAGCCGGATGCGCGATGCCCGCTCTTCTAGAGTCATGTCGGGTTCACGGTTCACGGTTCACGGTTCAGGTTCTGAACCTCTGAACCTCGTCAAAACATCTGCGTCCGCCACAAGTCGTGGAGGTGAACGACCCCCTCGACTGCGCGCCGTCCATCGACCACGACCACCGACGTGATCTTGTGCGTTTCCATGACCCGCAGCGCCTCGACCGCGAGCAGCTCGCGCTGAATCGTGATCGGGTTCGGGGTCATCACCTCGCCGGCCGAGAGCGCGAGCACGTTGGACGCCCGGCTCATCAGGCGGCGAAGGTCGCCGTCGGTGAAGATGCCCGCGAGGCAGCCGTTCTCGTCGACGACGCAGGTCATGCCGAGCCGTTTGCTCGACATCTCGTGAAACACGTCGGGCATCGGCGTCGAGATGCGGACGATGGGGGCGGCGGCACCCGAGTGCATGACGTTTTCGACACGCATCAATCGCCGCCCCAGCTTCCCGCCGGGGTGCAGCGAGGCGAAATCCTCCTCGCGGAAGCCCTTGCGCACCAGGAGCGTCATCGCGAGCGCGTCGCCCATGGCGAGCGCGGCGGTCGTGCTCGCGGTGGGGACGAGGTTCATCGGGCAGGCTTCCTCGGCAATGCCGCAGTCGAGCGTCACGTCGGCCGCGCGGGCGAGCGTTGACGCCGCATGTCCGGTCAGCGCGATGAGCCGCGCCCCGATGCGGCGGATCGACTCGAGCAGGCGAAGCAGCTCCTCGGTCTCGCCGCTGT
>CAYZBZ010000143.1:1752-10033 GCA_964476725.1 uncultured Vicinamibacterales bacterium | reverse complement strand
TTATTCGTGGCGCTCGTCGCGATCTTTCCGAGACTCGTGCCCGCAGTGTTCGTGACGTAGATGTCCACCGGCGTACCCGATGGCGTCCAGGTGATCGTCCGGCAGAGCGTCGTGTCCACGCTGACGAGGCGGGCCCAGTCGAGTTGGACGGTTTCGCCGACCGCAAAGGTCGGATCCATCCTCAATGAGCCAATCGAACCACTCCAGGGAATCTTGCTGGCGCCGACCGTGCTCAGCGCCGTCAAATCAACCAGATAGATCCGGAAACCCGGTGTGGTCGCTACGTTGAACGCGGTGGTGGTCGTGGAGTCGTAGATCGTGTCGCGATTCCAGATAAATTGGGTGTTGTTCCCGGTAGCAACACTCATCCGGTACGCGAGGAGTCTGTAGGTGGTCGCGTTGATGGGAAAATTCGTGCCGATCTTGCCAAGTCTTGCAGCGTTGGGATTACCCGACTCCAGGAGAAAGAAGTTCGAGTTGCCGGAGCCGTCGGTGATCCCCGTGAACAATCCGCTCCCGAACGTCACGCTCGAGAATCCGGACACCGGCTGATCGACGCCGTGCAGAAACCAGCCGAGATCCGTGCGCTCGTTCATATCCCAGGGGTCCTGGAACGCGCGGGTCGCAAAGTCATCCGCGGCTTTCACTGCCGAGGCCCCGATGTTCTGGACCGTCTGGGCCTGCAGGTTCGAGCACAGCAGGAGTACGAGAATAGAGAAAGAAAGCTTTTTCATCATTTGGCACAGGGCACGCGACGGCCGCGCAGAATGGGGGAAGCCCGGACATTATACCCGATGAAGCCTCTCCAACGCGACAGGCACAGACTCGTTATGGCCCAGCCTTCCGGAACGCGAGGATGAGCTCGCCGCGCAGGATGTAGCGCGTGGCCTCGTGGGCATAGCCGAGCTGCGTGAAATGACGGATGAGCCCCTCGCGCGTGTAGTGGGCGACGTGCTCATCGGCGTATCCTCCCGGCTTGAAGAAGCCATAGGCCTTCTCCGTATACACCCACTCCCAGCGGTCGTAGTCGGGGGTGCCGAGCACCAGTCGCCCACCGGGGGCGAGGGTGCGATCGAGCTCCGACAGGATCGGCGAGTCCATCGGCACGTGCTCAATCACCTGCGAGCACAGCACGCAGGGGAAGGACGCGTCGGCGAACGGCAGCGTGAAGCCGGAGCCCTGGACGAGCGGCGTGCCGTAGCGCCGCGAGTAGCGCAGCTTGTTCGGCAGGATGTCGAGTGCCACGCTGCCGGGCGGCAGCGCCCCGATGATCTTGCTGGACCCGCAGCCGACGTCGAGCACGGCGCCCTGCCCCGCGATGAGCTCCGTGATGTGCTTGTAGCGCTGGCGCTGCCAGTACCGCTGCAGCGGAATGATGCTGTCGTGCGCGCGTGCGTCGTAGTCGCCGGCCTGGATCGAGTTGCGCAGCCGCCACAGCGACCCGAACGTGCGGGCGTAGCTTCTGCCCAGGCTGACGAGCGGGCCGATCGAACGGTCGCGCCGCGCCAGGTCGATGCGCAGCGGGATCTCGCGCACCGTCCATCCGCCGGCCAGCGCGCGCACGAGGCTCTCGGGCAGGACGTCATAGTCGTCCGCGCTCAGGCGCTGATCGCGCAGGACATCCATGTGGTACAGGCGGAACGCGCTTGAGAGGTCCGTCACCGGCAGGCTGAGGCCGCGGCCGAACGCAGCGTTCACGGCGCGGCTCGCGATGCGGCGCGGTACCGACATGCGCGCACGAGCGCCCGACACGTAGCGCGACGCGACGATGACTTCCGCACCGTCGCGGCTGTTCCACAGATCGCGGGCCGCAACTGCGGCGTCGCCGCACTCGGCGTCCACCGTCAGCACGTAGTCACCCGTCGCCGCTTCGAGGCCGGCGCGCAGCGCGGGCCCGAACCCCGGATGCGCGGCGGCCACCGCCCGCGCACCGGCGGCGCTGATCTCCGCCGCCAGGTGCGAGACGTCGCGGCCCGCGACGATCAGCTCCGCCGGCACGCCGAGGCCGTCCACTTCGCGCCGCAGCTCACGAATCGCCGGGGTCACGTCCGCCTCGCAGCGCGGCACCGGCACGACAACGGACAGTACCGGCGCCGTCATTTCATCGCGCGCGCGAGGCGGTGTTGAACGGTGGCGCGCATCAGCAAGTCTTGGAAGCTTATCCCAGATAATGTACGCTGAACCCGCGCCGACGTCCCACTCCATGCGGTACTCACTCATCGATATCGTGGCCTGCTCGCATTGCCACAGCGAGCTGGTCTGCTGGACGCACGCCGAGCTGAGCGCTCCTGTTCCCGCAGGCCCGTGGCGCCCCGGCAAACGCGTCTCCGCGGGTCCCGGGCCTGGACCGGTGCCGGCGGGCGTCGTCATGACGGACGGCGCGCACTGGCGCGTGCTGCAGCGTTTCGGGACCGCGGCCGCCGATCCCAAGCGCACCTTCGATGTCGAGGTAGCCGAGGGCCTGCTGCTCTGCGGCGGCTGCGGGCGGTGGTATCCGATCGATGGACAGCTCCCCGAGATCCTCCCCGATCATCTGCGCGACGCCACGCGCGAGGCCGGGATGTTCCAGCGTTCGTCCGCGGCGATGCCGCCGGAGCTCCGCCAGGCGTTCGAGCGCTTCACGCCGTCGACGTCAACGGCCGGCGACGCCGGCATGCACCACAAAGTCGCCGAGATCGGCATCAAGGCAAAGACCGACGACCCGACGTTCTTCGGTCCGGGCTACAGCTCGCCGTTCAACCCCTGGAACACGTCGTTCACGCTCTACCTGATCACGCTGCTCGGCAACGTCTATCCGCTGCTCGACCTGAAAAAAGACGACGTGCTCATCGACAGCGGCTGCGGCTACGCGTGGACCACCGAGTGGTTCCACCGGAGCGGCGTCGACGTCATCGGCGTCGACATCTGCCGCACCTATCTCGAGATCGGTATCGAGCGCATGGGCGCGTCACGTCCGCACCTCGTCGTCGCCGACGTGGAGAACCTCCCGATCCGCGACGGCATCGCCGATGCCGTTATGGCGTACGAGTCCTTCCATCACCTGCCGAACCGCCAGGCCGCCATGCGCAGCTACGACCGCGCGCTGAAGCCCGGCGGGCGCGTCGCGCTCGCGGAGCCGGGCGCCGCGCACGAAGACGCGCAGGTGTCGGTCGATGTGATGGAGAAGTACGGCATCCTCGAGAAGGGGATGGAGCTGCACGACGTCATCGGCTACGCCGCCGGCACGGCACTCGGCAGCGCCGAGCAGCACTTCGTGGTCCGCGCGCGCGGAACCGAGCTGGGTTCGGCCTTCGACCATTCGTTCGTGCGTGCCCACTCGGTCGTCGAACTCAATCTGTTTACGCTCGTCAAGGGCGGCGCGAAGACCCCGGCCGCCCCGCCGTCATTCTCCGCGCGACGCCGCGTGTGGCCGAAGATCAAGCGCCGGATCAAGGCGGTCCTCCTGCGCGTGGGGCTCGACTGATGGCCGAGTTGCGGCCCGACGGCTCCCCCGATGGAACAACGTTCGGCGCCGAGTACTACGCGACGAGTTGCGGGAAGCCATACTGTCGCAACGAGGAGTGGCTCGCCTTCTTCGGCGCCATCGCGGACCGCATCGTCGCCGACATGCATCCGCGCCGTGTCCTCGACGCGGGGTGCGCGCTCGGACTGCTTGTCGAGACGCTCCGCGCGCGCGACGTGGAGGCCTTCGGCGTGGACATTTCGTCCTATGCCGTCGCGAACGCCGCCCCCGGGACTCGGCCGTACCTGCGTGAAGGTTCCGTAGCCGCCGAGCTCGGTGAACGGTATGACCTGATCGTCTCGATCGAAGTGCTGGAACACATGCCGGCCGCCGACGCCGAAACCGCGATCGCGAACTTCTGCCGGCATACCGACGACGTGCTGTTCTCGTCGTCTCCGCTCGACTACACCGAAGCCACTCACGTGAACGTGAGACCGCCCGAGTACTGGGCGGAACAGTTCGCCCGCCATGGCTTCGTGCGCGACGTCGATTTCGACGCGTCCTTCATTACGCCGTGGGCCGTGCGGTTCCGGCGCACCGCCGATCCGCTCCACCGCATCGTCGCGGACTATGAGCGTCGCCACGCCCCGGTGCTCCGAGAGCGCGCCGAAGCCCGGGCCCACCTGGTCGTCGTCCAGGACGAGCTGCAGCGCGTCAACCTGGAGCTGCTGGCCACTCAGGCCCGCGTCGCGGCAGAGCGCGACACGATCGTGCACATGGAGCGCAGTGCCTTCTGGAGGGCGCGCGTCGCGTGGCGGCGCGTCATCAACCTCATGGGGGGGCTCCTGTCGGGGGGCAGGGCGTCCGATAAGTAAGAGCGCCTGCGGCCCGAACGAGGCGCCGGAGGGTAGCGGCGCGGGAGCGCCGCCGCCGAGTGAGAGCGCGTGGGGGTGGGGCCGCGCGCAGTGATGAAAGTGGTATTCTCTTGTAGTTTCAGCCACTTAGAAGTTTCATGCCCCTGCTTTTCACCCTGCTGCTCGCCTTCGGCCTGTCGGCGCTAGCCACGCCGGCCGTGCGCAGCGTTGCGCGTACCAGGGGCATTTTCGCGAGGCCGTCGAACGATCGCTGGCACCGGGCCCCGGTCGCCCTGCTTGGCGGTTATGCGATCGCGATGGCGTTTGCCGCGACGGTGGCGTTGCGCGTTGCGCCGGCGGCCTTATGGCCCCTGCTCGTCGGCCCCGCGCTGATGCTGCTGCTCGGCGGCCTCGACGACGTGTGGCACTTCCGCCCGGCGACCAAGCTCGTCGCGCAGATGGCGATCGCGGCGGCGATGATCTCGCTCGCTCCCCCGATTCGAATAACGGGGCTGGTGGTGGTGGACGTGCTGCTCGCCTTCACGTGGATCGTCGGGGTCACCAACGCCTTCAACCTCCTCGATAACATCGACGGGCTGTCGGCCGGGATCGCCGCCCTGGCCGGCATCTTCTACCTGGCAGTACTGGCGCCAGCGGGTGCGACGCCGCTTGCGCACGCGGTCGCCGCGCTCGCGGGCGCGGCGCTGGGGTTCCTGGTCTATAACTTTCAGCCCGCGTCGATCTTCATGGGAGACAGCGGCAGCCTGTTCCTGGGTTCTTTCCTGGGGGGGGCCGCGCTCTTCGTGACGCCCGAGCTGAAGTCGGCGGTCGCGCCGGTCGCCGCGATCCCGCTGTTCATCCTTCTGATCCCGATCTTCGACACCGCGTTCGTGACGGTCACGCGCCGGATGGCCGGGCGGAGCCCGATGATCGGCGGGCGCGATCACCTGTCGCACCGTCTGGTGGCCATGGGGATCGGGGAACGCCGGGCGGTGCTGGCGCTCTACGCGCTCGCGGCCCTCGGCGGCGGCCTCGCCCTCGCGCTGCAGCGGGTAGACTTCGGTTACGCCGCGGGGCTCATTGCCGCCTACGTCATCGGCCTCGCATGGATCGGGCTGGTGCTCGGGCACGTCGAAGCGCACGCAGCCCCCGGAACGGCAGACGTGCCCGCGCCCTTCGTGTCCGACGTCGGCTACGGCCACCGCACCTACGAGGTGCTGCTCGACGCGGCCCTGATAGCGCTCGCGTACTACGCGGCGTTCCGGCTCCGTTTCCCAGGCCCGGACTTCGCGCATTTCTTTGCGTACTTCGCCCCGTCATTGCCGATCGTGCTGGGCTGTCAACTCGCGGCGCTGGCCGCGGCAGGGAAGTATCGCCAGGTCTGGCGGACGTTCGGGGCCACCGAACTGGTGGGGCTGCTCAAGGGCATCGCGCTCGGCGTGGCGGGCTCCGCCCTGCTGATGCTGTATCTCTACAGGTTCGAAGGCTTTTCCCGCCTCGTGTTCGCGGTCGACGCGGCGCTGCTCTCGTTCCTTCTCGTCGGCTCGCGCGTCGCGATCACGTCTATGGACGAATACCTGCGCAAGCAGCGTCGCCGGGGCCGGGCGGTGCTCATCTACGGGGCCGGCAGGGGCGGCACGCTGTTGCTGCGCGAACTGCTCGAGAACCGCGACCTGGCGCTGCTGCCGGTGGGATTCCTCGACGACTCCCCCGCGAAGCAGCGTACGCGGATCGAGGGGATCCCGGTCCTCGGCAGGCTCGAGGACCTGGCGGCGATCGCGAAGGCGCACGACATCACCGAGGTCATCGTCAGCATCCGCGATCTCGATCGCGGCCGTCTCGGCGACGTCGCCGCGCACTGCCGCGGCGTCGGGCTGGCGGTGCGGACGATGCGGTTCGCGCTGGATGAGATCGGGCTCCCGCACGTCAGACATGGTTCCCAGGCCAGCTGACATCGAGGCGAGCGCGCTCGTCGACCGCGCGTTGGAACGATCCTCCATCGCCTCCACGTTTCGCGGTCTCGTCCGCTACCGCCACCTGCTCCTGAACCTCGTCCTCAAGGACTTGAAGCTCAAGTACCGCGGGTCGGTGTTCGGCTTCCTCTGGTCGCTCGCCAACCCACTGCTGATGATCGTGGTCTACACGATCGCCTTCACCTACATCCTCGGAATCCGCCGCGAGGGCTTCGTCTTCTACCTGATGCTCGGCATCCTCGCGTGGACATTTTTCGCGAGCTCGCTGACGATGTCGACCGGCGCCATTGCCGACAACGGCGGGCTGGTGAAGAGCGTCTTCTTTCCCCGCGCGATCCTGCCGGCGTCGGGCGTGCTCTTCAACCTCGCGCAATACCTGCTCACCGCGGTCGTGTTCCTGCCCGTGATGCTGCTGTGGTACCAGGTGCCGCTCGCGGCGCCGATGCTTCTCTTCCCGGTCTTCGTCGTGCTGCAGGTGCTGTTCACGGTCGGCCTGGCGCTCATCCTCGCCACCGGCACCGCTTTTTTCCGCGACGTGCGGCATCTCGTCGAGGTCGGTCTGGCGGTCCTGTTCTGGACGACCCCGATTGTGTACGAGCTAGTCCAGGTGCCCGGGCGGCTCCGCCTGCTGATCCTGCTCAGCCCCTTGTCCCCCTTCGTCACCGCGTATCACCAGATTTTCTACTACCGTGCCTGGCCGGACGCGCTCACATGGACGATCGCCGTTGCCTACGCTGGCGGCGCGCTCGCACTCGGGCTGTGGCTCATCGTCCGCTACGAGGATCGGTTCGCGGAACGCGTCTGATGGCAGTCGTCATTCAGGCCCGCAATCTGTCGAAACAATTCGTCCTGCGGCACAACCCCTCAGGCGAGCTGAAGACACGTTTCCTGGCGCTGCTGCATCGCGATCGCCGGCAGCGGAGTGAAGAGTTCTGGGCACTGCGCGACATCACGCTGGAAATCGCGTGCGGCGAATCGGTGGGACTGGTCGGACGCAACGGGTCCGGGAAAAGCACTTTCCTGAAACTGGTCGCAGCGATCCACCGGCCCACGTCTGGACAGCTGCTGATCTCGCGCCACGCGCGCATCGGCAGCATGATCGAGCTCGGCATCGGGTTCCATCCTGAGCTCACCGGCGAGGAGAACGTCTACATCAACACGGCGATCCACGGTCTCAGCCGCGATGAAGCGCGCGGCATCTACGAGGCCGTCGTGGACTATTCCGGATTACGGCAGTTCATGGACGTCCCGATCAAGAGCTATTCGTCCGGGATGCACATGCGGCTCGGCTTCGCCATCGCCGCGCAGCTCGAGCCTGACATCCTGCTCCTCGATGAGGTCTTCGCCGTTGGCGACGAGGATTTTCAAAAGCAGTGCATGCGAACGCTGCAGGGCTTCCTCGCCGACGGGCGGACGATCCTGTTCGTCTCGCACTCGGCCGCGGCCGTGCAGGCGGTCTGCAGCCGTGTCGCGGTGCTCGATTGCGGGCAGCTGCAGTACGAGGGCGCCGTCGATAGCGGATTGACGCACTATCGGCGGGTACTCGCCTTGCCGCGAAGCGCCGGCCTTCAGACCAGCGGGGCGGGCTGGGCGGACCCGCCGGGGCCACGGTCGGCTGGTGTCGGTCTTCCCGGGAGCGCCGGCGACGATCTGGATCTCGCGTGGCATCGCTGCGCGGCCGGCGGCGACTGGACCCGCGAGGGGGCATGGGTGGTGGACGCGCTGCGACGCCACGGGCTCCGTCCGGATCACTATGTGCTGGAGATCGGGTGCGGGAGCCTGTCGGCGGCGAGCCGGCTGCTGCCGGCGATGGATCTGCATCGCTACTGGGGCTTCGAGCGTAACCGCGAGCTGTTCGACACGGGGATCATCATCGAACTGCCGCGCGCGGGCGTGCCCCCGGAACGCGGTCACTTCGTCGTCAACGACGATTTCGATTTGAGCGGCGTGCCGCACCGGTTCGATCTGGCCATCGCCAGCGCGCAGGCGCGGCACCTGTCGCTCAACCGGAT
>CAYZBZ010000143.1:0-1652 GCA_964476725.1 uncultured Vicinamibacterales bacterium | reverse complement strand
GCTGGCGGACGTGTGTGCGCATTCGGAAGCGGCGCTCGCCGAGCTGGCGCGGATTCTCACGCGGCAGCGCGAGGTGCTGCAGGACTCGGCAACGGTGCTCTCGCAGACCGCGGCCATCCGCACGAGCAACACGTGGCGGATACTCGAAGCGTACCGTCGCGCGCGGATCCGTCTGGGCATCTCCGGCGGCAGCGCGCCGGCGCTGCGCGCGATGCTGCGTGCAAGGAGCGGTACGCGCCGGGTGCCGGCCGCCGTTCGCACCGCGCCCATCGGCGTCAACCTGTCCGGGTACCTGGATGCGGAAAGCGGCATGGGCGAGGCGGCGCGCGCCAGCATCCGCTCGTTCGAGGCCGCCGGCATCCCGCTCGCGCTCAACAACGTGCCGTCGCTCCTGCGCGCGCAGGACCACGCGTACCGTGGCGCGTTCGTGGACGAGAACCCCCACCCGTTCAACCTGGTGCACCTCAACGCCGACAACATGGGGTGGTTCGCCGCGCGCCGCGGGCGGCGTTACTTCCGCGATCGGTACACGATCGGCTTCTGGTTCTGGGAGCTGGCGACGTTTCGTGACGAGTGGCTGCCCTTCTTCGGATACGTGGACGAAGTGTGGGCCGCGACCGAGTTCGTGCGCGCGGCGATCCAGGAGAAGACGTCGCTCCCCGTCCTGCGGATGCCGCTGCCGGTGGTCCTTCCCGCCGGGCCGGCGCTCGGCCGCGCGCACTTCGGCATCCCCGAGCGCGGCACGGTCTTCCTCTACGCCTTCGATGTCTCGAGCCAGACGGAGCGCAAGCACCCGCTCGGCGCCATCCGCGCGTTTCGCGGCGCGGGCCTCCGCCACGATGACGCGGTGCTCGTGCTGAAGTTCACCAACGCCGAGTACGACCGCGCGTCGGTCCGGCGCCTCCACGAAGAGGCCGACGGGCTGAACGTCGTCATGCTGGACGGCTACATGGACCGCGCGGAGCTGACCGGCCTGCTGGACACGGCGGACGTGTACTTTTCGCCGCACCGCTCTGAAGGCTTCGGCCTCACTCTGCTCGAGGCGATGGCGCTCGGCAAGGCGGTGATTGCCACCAACTACTCCGGCAACGTCGACTTCATGACGCCGGAGAACAGCTACCCGCTCGACTACCGGCTGGTACCGCTCACGCGCGACTACGGTCCGTACATGCGCGGCGCAGTGTGGGCGGAGCCCGATCTGGAGCACGCGGCGCGGCTGGTCCGGCAGGTGGTCGAACATCCTGAAGAGGCCGCCGCGCGCGGGGCCGTGGCGCGGGCTGATGTCGAGCGCAGATGGAACCCGCAGGTCACCGGGGCGCACGTGCGCGAGCGTCTCGAGACGATTCGCACCGGCAGAACGTTGAACCCCGAACGTTGAACCCCGAACCTTGAACCCTGAACCCTTGAGCCGCGCGGAAGCCCTGCAGCGTAAGCTGACGCGGGCGGTCGCGGCGGCGCGCCTGGACCTCGCAGCCGCCGAGGACGACAATCGCCGGCTGCACGCCGAGCTGGCGCTGATCGATCGATCCGCCGGACGCCGCCTCCTCGTGTCCACCCGCGAAGCGTTCGGACGCGCCGCCACGTGGATGCGCCATCCGCTCTGGTCGGCCGGGACGCTTGGACGCCACGCCGCCGCCGTGGCGCCGGCGGCC
>CAYZBZ010000142.1:0-10062 GCA_964476725.1 uncultured Vicinamibacterales bacterium | reverse complement strand
GGATAACGATCATGATCACACGCCGAGACGTCGTTGTGGCGCTCATCGCGGCAAGCGCGGCCCTGGGGACGGCGGCTGTCGCTCAACAGCAGACATCCGTCCTCCCTTCGTCGGTCTTCGACTGGGACGCGATGGCCGCCAAGCAGACGGAGGTGGGATCGTCGCGGCAGATCGTCCGGGCGCCTACGGCGACGCTCGACGAGCTCGAGATGCACATCACGACGTTGAATCCCGGACAGACGTCGCACGCCCCGCACAAGCATGTGAACGAGGAGCTGATCATCATCAGAGAGGGCACGGTCGAGACCCTCTCCAATGGCGAATGGAAAAAGCTCGGGCCTGGCTCGGTGATCTTCAACGCGTCGAACCAGCTCCACGGGATCAAGAGCGTCGGGACCAGCCCGGCGACCTATCACGTCGTCAACTGGAGCTCGCCGGGGATGCTGAAAAAGAGCGCGCAGCCGTGAGCCGGCGACCTCCTCAGCCGATGATTTTCTCCCACCCCTGGCGGTATTGCTCGCGACGGACGAACGTGTTCGCCTCAGGGGAATTGGTGAACTCCATCTTCTGAGCGTCCCACAGCAGCCGCTTGTAGGGCACGCGTAGAGCGATAGTGGCGAGCGTCACGGCCTCCCCAAGCGGCGCGACCTGCTCGAAGCTGCCTTTGCTGGATTTCGTGCCGTTCCTGATCGCGTTCACCCACTCGTCTTCGCCAGACGTCGTGTCGACGTTCTGAGCGACGACGGACCCTTCGAACGCCTTCTGGCGGCTCTGAGGAATGAGGCGCGGCTTGTTCCCCCTGAAGTCGCAGAGGATCTTCCCCTTGTCGCCGATGAAAAGCATCCCCTCGGCCGCCAGGTCCTCGTTGTCCTGGTAAAGCTCTTCCGGCGTCTGCGGCTTCATGCCGCCGTCGTACCAAAACGTGTCGACCGAGGGACGGCTTGCCGTCGCCGGATGCCGCCAGCGGACCGTGCTGGCTTTGGGAAGGCCCACGAGAGACACGTGCCCGCCGTCGCTGACGTTCCTCTCGTCCACGAACGCCTCGTTGTTGGGCCTGCCCTCCACGAATTCGGGGATCCCGAGATTCAGGATGCGATAGGGCTGCCACAGGGAATAGAAGCCCATGTCGCCAAGGCAACCGGCGCCGTAGGCGTACCAGCCGCGGTACACCGCGAACGTGTAGCTCGGGTGATAAACGCGATCCGGTTCGGGGCCCTGCCACAGCTCCCAGTTGAACCCGTCCGGCACCTGAGGGCCGGACTTGTGATACTCCTGCATGCCCTGGGGCCAGAACGGTCGATCGGTCCAGTTGTGCACCTCGCGGACGGTCCCGATCACGCCCGCCTCGATCCACGCCGCAAGCGTATGTCTGTCCGGCGTGTTGCTGTAGGCCAACAGGTGGGTAGGGGCGGAGCTCTCGCGGGAGGCCTTCAACGTCTGGCGCACTTCGTACAGCACGCTGGCGAGCGGCTTGTGCGAGATCGCCGCCTTGTTCTTCCTCAGGGCTGAGATGTTGATGCTGCCGTGCTGGTGGTCCGGCGTGATGTTCACGACCCCCTGAATGTCCGTCTCCTTTTCCAGCATCTCGCGGTAGTCCTCGTACGACCGGATGCCGGCGCTGGGGCGGTTCTGTTTCTTGTAGTAGGTCTCCATGATCTGCCTGGAGACCTCGCGACCGGCGCGGATGCCAGTGTCCGCCTCACCCCACGTGGGCTCTTCCAGAAAGCGGCGAATGCTGGCGCGGTTGCCCCCCGGCCCCCAGTCCACGTAGTTCTGGCTGTCCCGGTTCGGATCGACGACGGCGACGAACTGGATGTCCGCCCTTCTCACCATCCCGGCGTTGACCTGTCGCTGCGCCTGCGTGCCGCAACCGACCTGAGCGAGGAGAATCATGTCGCTCGGCGGTCGAAAGCCCTGCCCCCCCAGTACGTGGCGCGGAACAATCGTAAACGCCGAGGCGGCGGCGATGCCTCCGAGGAACTCGCGGCGATTCACTTTTTCCATTGTTCTTTCCTCTGCTTAGAACTCGAGCCTGAGACCTATCTGCACCTGGCGCGGCGGGCCAGCGCTCGCAATGCGGCCGTAATTGGCGTCGTCGAAGTTGACGGATGGGTTGTTCAGATTGACGCGGTTGAACAGGTTGAACACGTCCGCCTGCACACCCACCTTGGTCCTCTGGGTGATCCGGACCTTCTTCCTGAACGACAGGTCCCAGGTGTGCCGCCCCGGCCCCTGGATGATGCCGACCGGAGCGTTGCCGCGACGATCCTCCGGCGCGGGAGCGAACGCCGCAGTGTTGAACCACTGGGTCTCGTTTGCATCCGAGATCGCGACGTCGCCGTCGAGGTAGTCCGCGCGGCGGCCGCCGATCGACGTGGTCGCCGAAGGCGTCAGGTATCCACCCGACTGCAGCCTGGTGATGCCGCTGACCTCCCATCCGCCGAGCGCCGCCTCGACGAGCCCGCCACGGTTCTTGAAGAGCGGCACGCGGTACGTGTACGTCGAGACGAAGATGTGCCGGCGATCGAAGGATGCCGGCCCGTAGTTGTAGTCGAGGTTCCTCCCCTCGGCGTCGTCTCCGAAGCCGTTGGCGTTGGTCAGGACCTTGGAGAGCGTGTAGCCCACCGTGAACGAAAAATCCCCCTGCCGCTTGGTCGCGTAGAGCTGCAACGCGTTGTAGTTGGACTCGGCCTCGCTCCTGCGCTGCCGGATCGACGAGTAGCCCTTGTACGGCCGCAGGAAGTTGGTCGACGCGCGCTGGGCTGACGGCAGCGCGGCGTTGGCACGCAGATCGTCGAACGTCGGGTTGTTGATCTCCGGGAACCAGAGGAGATTGCGCCCTCGGTTGCCGACGTAAGCCGCTTCGACGAAGTACCCCCTCCACAGCTCGCGCTGGACGCTGAGGCTGTAGTTCATGTACTGAGCGGTCCCCATGTCCGGGTCGATCACGTTGATCGTGCCGAGCGGCGCCAGCGCCGCCGGTGTTCCGCCCGAGGGATTGCCAAGATTGCCGTTCTCGAACTGGCTGATCTCCGTGAACGGCGGAAGGTTCAGCGACGAAAAGACGACGTTGCCTTCCGGCCGATCGTAGAAGAGGCCGTATCCGCCGCGCACGGCGGTTCTGCCATCGGAGGTCGGGCTCCACGCAAAGCTCACGCGCGGCATGACCAGGTGCTGCCCTTCGTAAAGACCGCGCGGCGCGCCCATCGAAATCCGATCGAAGTCCCCGCCTTTGATCAGGTTGACTCGCCCGGTCTGATCGTCGGGAATATCACTTCCCGCCCGGATGAGACCGTTGAAGCGGTAACCGGAGTTCGGCACGATGGTGCCGTTGGAGTTCATCCTGACCGCCAGCGCCGGGTCGAACAGGTCCGGATCGAAATTGACGATGTTGTTGGCCTGGGTGTAGATGGGCGGGGCGTACTGGTAACGGAGCCCGAGCTCGAGGCTGAGATTGGGCCTCACACGCCAGTTGTCCGAGGCGAACGCCTCGTACTGGTTGAAGCGGAAGTGACCGATCGGATCTTCAGAGCCTTCCGTGTAAGTGCGGAAGTTGCCGAGAAGAGCGTCCGCCAGGCCCGTGCCGGTCGAGGTGGGGTTCCCACTCGGATTGAACGTGACGAACCCGAGGTAATCGGTACGGCCATTCTGGTCTTTGCGGTTCCGCGTGTACTTGAACCCGCTCTTGATCGAGTGCTGGCTCGCGTTCCACGTCACCGAATCCTGAATGAAGATATCGGTCGTCGGCGAGAGCAATGCCGCGCTCGGGCCGCGGAAGGTCGCAAAGCCGCTTACGTCGACGTTCGGAATGCCTTCGGGCCACCAGCCGCCGCCGTACAGCTCCGGGTACGAATAGCCGTACGTGTCCTTGCGCCAGTTTATGCCGACCGGCGGGATGCGCTGCCCGTTCCAGGACGCATTCACCTTCACTTCATTCACGAGATTGCGACTGATGACCCACGTGTGCGCCGCCAGGTACCCGTACCCGGGCCGCAGGCGGTTCGTCGGGATGGTCGGCAGCTGCGCGTTGATGAACGTGCCGCCCGGCTCGATCAGATCGTACATGTCGTGGAGGTACCGGAGATAGACGCTCTGCGAGCTGCTGAAGCGGTAGTCGAGGCGGACGATGTCCTGCCGCCAGTCGAACGGGTTGTCGAGCTGGTATGTGGCGTTGTTGCCCACGGGCGAGTCGTTGTACGCGGCGGCCAGGGGAATCATCGTGCGATAGGTGTTCGCGATCGCCCGGCCGTCGGCCGTGATGCGACTTGACGGAATCACGTTGTCTGGAAAGCACGCGGTCCGGTCCGCGGCGGAGCACGTGCCGGTTCGCAGCGGATCCCGAATGAACCCGTCGTCGGCGGTGCCGACGATCTGATCGGTACCACGAAGCCGCAGCGAGAAGTCGCCGTTCAGCTCCGCGGTCGTCGGCACCGAGCGCTGGACCGGGTTGGTCTGGCGCCGGATGTTCTTGTACTCCTGGCCGACGAAGAAGAACATCCGGTCCTTCTTGATGGGGCCGCCGAACGCGCCGCCGTAGTCATGGAAGCGGAGGCGCTGCTGGATCCGCTTTCCGTCCGTGCCAACCGGCGAGAAATGGTTCACCGCATCCAGGCCGTCGTGGCGGAAAAACTCGAAGGCGCTTCCCGCGATGCGGTTCGTTCCGCTCCGTGTGATGACGTTGATGGCGGCGCCGGACTGACGGCCGTACTCGGCCGAGAAGTTCGACGTCTGCATCTTCACTTCCTGGATGAAGTCGAGCCCGACGTTGTTGATCTGGCTGCCGTTGCTGCCCGAATCCAGGTTCGTTCCGCCGTCGATGAGCAGGCTGCTCGAGTTGCCGCGCGATCCGTTGATGGATTGGCCGGTCGTGCTCAGGCTCGTCGTCAGATCCAGGCTGTCGTCGTTGAGCAGGGCCGCGCCGGGAATGATCGAGGCGAGCTGCAGGTAATTCCTGCCGTTGAGCGCCATATCCCGCACCTGGGCCCCGTCGATGGTCCGGGCGATTTCGCCTGAGGTCCGGTTCACCGATTCGCCGGCGACCGACACCACCTCCACCACTTCGGTCACACCGCCCACGTCGAGCGACATGTCCGCGGTCAGCCGGCCGTCTGCGTTCAGGATGAATCCGGTCCGGCGCGTTTTCTTGAATCCCGTGAGCTCACCTTCGACGGTGTAGGTGCCGGGCAGAAGGTTCGTGATCACCCAGCCGCCCTGACCGTCGGTAACCGTGGTCCGGATCGCCTGCGTGCCTTCGTTGGTGACCGTAATCGTGACACCAGGCAGGCGGCCCTTGGAAGTGTCGACCACCGTGCCGGAGATCTGCCCGGCGATGGTCTGGGCGGCGGCTGGCGTCACGCCAATCAGCAGGCATGCCGTCACAAGCGGCACGAGACGACGCCAGTTGGTCTTTCGAAACATATCCCCTCCTGTCCTTCCCTCTGAGCCCTTTGAGATGCGCGCCCTAGTGTAGATGGAGGTGGGGGGTATACACGAGGATCACGTGCGATGTTGTCTGGTCCGTCATCGACCAGCAGGTCGATGGCCTTGGTGAAATCGGGTTGCGCCCGGGCGCGATCACGGCGAATCCGCCGATGTTCGCCCAGGAAACGGTTTCGATGGACGGCCGCCCGTCTCAACCCACGCGAACCTTCGACCCCGTCGGCATGGCCGTTTTCCCAACGAAAGCACACCCGTACCAGCGCGGAACCGCTCCACGGCACCGACCTGCCCGGCCTGAACATCTTGCGCGAGCTGGGAAATGCGCTCGCTGCGATAGGGTTGGGCCTGACATCAGAGTTTCAAGATGCCCTTCGGGTCGCTCAGCAGGTGTTCCGCGGGCAGGGCGGTCACCTGGTGGCCCAGCGAGTACGCGTCTCGGCCCGGATAGATCACGTACCCGCGAGGCAGCCCGAGATCAGCCATGCACGTTCGAACGCCGTGCGCATCGTCGGGCGTTGGAACCGAGCGGAGCTTGATTTCGAACGGTATCCGCCGATTCCCGGTATCCAGCAGGAGGTCGACCTCCTGCCCGCGGGCCGTCCGCCAGAAAAATGCCTGGCTCGATGGCCGGGCCCGCTGACAGGCCGTGATCACCTGATCGATGATGAACGCTTCCCAACTCAACCCTCTTGCCGGATGCACATCCAGGGCTCTCCGCGAGTCGATGCCGAGGAAGGAGTGCAGCAAGCCGGTATCTCGAAAGTAGATCTTGGGGCTCTTCACCAGCCGCTTCCTGATGTTCGCGAAGAAAGGCGGCAGCTTCCTGATGAGGAAGGTCTGCTCCAGGATGTCCACGTACCTGTTCACGGTGTGATAGCTCACCCCCAGCGAGCCAGCGATTTGCGACGCATTCCACAGCGCGCCGTTCCCGTGGGCCAGCATGGTCCAGAGCTGCCGCATCCGCGACGGTGACACGTCGACGCCGAGCGCGGGAAGATCGCGTTCGATGAACGCGCGTGTGTACGCCTCGACCCACTCGCGGCGGGCCTCGTCCCCGCGTGCCAGGAGCGCCTCCGGAAACCCCCCGCGGAGCCAGAGATCGGCCAAACGGAGCCTCGGGCGCCCCACCCGCACTTCGTCCCAGCGGAACGGCGGCAGATCCACGAAGGCGGTTCGCCCGGCGAGTGACTCGGAGATCCCCCGCACCAGAGACGGCGACGCCGACCCGAGGAGAACGAACCGGCCTCGATGCCCCCGGCGGCGGTCGATCGTCCCGCGCAACACGGCAAACAGCTCCGGTACGCGCTGGGCCTCGTCGAAGATCACCCGGTCGCCGAGCTGTTCCAGCCGCGCCTCTGGGTCGGCCAGGAGGGGGACGGCATCCGACGGCCGCTCGAGGTCGAGGTAGGTCCACGCCGGCAGCGCCTGCCGAATGAACGTGGTCTTTCCACACTGGCGCGGGCCAAGCACGGTGACCGCCGGCCACCGGCGCAGCAGGCCGCGCAGGGCGCCGTCGTAGTGCCTGTCCAGCATGGTGCATAATAGAACTTAGGTTTCTATTTTGCAACCACTCCCGTGGACCGGCGGCTGGAGCGGCGGACGAGGCCGAACGCCGACCACGAGTCGGATGGTCGACACCCTGGCGATTGGCAGCGAAGGGTCGAGCGCGGCCAACTGTGCCTTCACGCTAGTGCGCCGATGCCCCACTACCTCACCGGGCAGCGCACTGGCTCATCGACCCGTCGCGTTCGGATCGCGACAGACGAAATTCGCCGCGTCGTTCGTGTCTCCCGCCCCTTTGTACGATGCGATCTTCGGGTACGGACAGAGCGGACGCAACCGGTCGACCACACCGTTGATGGAACGGGTCGCAACGATCTCTCCTGGCGCGATGCCACGTTCTACCCACTGCTCCAGCGCAGCCTGCATATCGAACGCGTTCGGACCCGATCCGCCGCCGCAGTGAGCCGCTCCCGGGGCCATGTACAACCGGTAGAAGCTCTGCACGTCGCGGAGCGCCGCCGTTCGATCCTGCCGGCCGGATCCAGAGAACGACAAGACGCTCTCGTAGTAGTCGATGCTGTTTTGTGGCGCGATCAGCTGATCGTTCCAGCCGTGGTACTGGAGCAGCTTGCCACCGCGCTGCCGGAACTCCCGGAGATCTGGGTTGGTGGCGTTGAGGATCGGGGCAAATCTGGCTTCAGCCTTCAGGAAGGCCTGGTAGCCAGCTGGATCGGTGAACTGGAACGTCTTCCAATCCCAGTTCGGATCGGCAAAGACGAGCCACTTGTAGTGCGCGATCGGAATAGGAAATGGATTGGCGGGATCGCGGTGGGGCCAGAACGGCTCGCTTCCGGGCGCCAGACCCGGATACAACTGCGCACCGGTGGTCGGATCCTTCAGCCCGCGGTACACGCGGCGGGCGGCTTCGACCTGGGCGGGCGTGAGACAGGTCCCCGGAGCCTGATTCGCCTCGCACGTCAACGCTGCCGGATCGAACCGGCATCGGCGCGGATCTTCCAGAACACCGTCCGCGACGCCGTCGGTCCTGTCACATGCCGCGAGCACCGCACGATGCAGCAGGCCCAGGGCCGAGGGCGGCAGGTGGCTTTCCGGATCCCTGGAGACTGCGAGGATGCCGTCGAGGTCGCCCGCCATGAGCCGTGTCCAGTTGTTCGCCGGCATGCCAGACACGATACCGTCGTAGTCGGTCGGGAACCGCTGCGCTTCCATCAAGCCCTGGTATCCGCCCGACGAGCATCCGACGAAATAGGAGCGTTCTGGGGACTTGCCGTAAAACGCCTGCGCGAGCGCTTTCGCTTTCACGGCCGTTTCGTGCTGGGAGCGGTACGCGAAGTCGATCAGCTGTTCCGGCTTCTCGAACGCGAATCGGGCAGCGTTCACGCCGGGCGCCGCCTCGTGGCCGGTATTCGTGGAGGCGGTCGCATAGCCGCGCCTGAGCTGCTCCGCGAGAGGACCGAAGGAGATGCTGCCGGCCCAGCCACCGTTGCCCACGCCAGCGAACTTGCCGTTCCAGTCCTGGAGGGGCAGCCAGACCTCGAAGAGGATCTGCGATTCGCTCGTCGGTGCGATCACGCCTGCGACGCGGCAGAACGCGGGAAGGTTGGTGATCGCGTTTGTCGAGCCAGGCGGCGTGAACGATCCCGTGGTGACGGCCTGGGCAGCGGCGATCGTCGTGTTGGGAAGCTGTCGATCGGCCAGACTCGCGCATGCGGCCGCCGGAACTGTCTGCGCGGACATCCGCGAGATGAAAACCAGCACAAGGATGGCAGCCGCCGGTGCGCTCAAGCGAGCTGGCGATCTCATGTCTCTACCTCCGTTCGAACCAGGGCTTCCTGACCGGCGCGGTCACCGCCCGAGCTCAGACTGAGGAGAAAGGCTAGCAGATCTCGGCGCTGGCCCAGCGCGCGGTTCCCGGCTGCCGGAATTGAGTTCGCGGCGTGCCAGGTACGGCGCGCCGGCCGGCTCCTCGAGTTCACGACGCTGGAGGTCAAGCTGCTGTCGTTCTTCATCCGACGCCGCGGACACGTGCTGACCCGCAGCCAAGTTCAAGACGAGATTTGGGGATCGGCGACCCACGTGACGAAATCGGGCGTCGTCACGACCGGCTCTTCCTGTACGCCTCCTGCAACACCAGTACGCCGCGAACGGCGGAATGCAGCTTCCGCAATCGCTCCTCTGGAGAAAGCTTCAGGTTCACGCCAGATCACGCTCGACGAACCCTGCCTGTTCTACGCCCACCACCACCATATTCGGCGGTAAACGATGGGAAGAGGCTGCGACGCATCCGACTGCCCACATTGTCGGCGAACCGGCGCGGCGATCGTCAGGATTCTGTGAAGATTCGGTGGGGTTTCGTCTTTCCTAATCCTGTGAGGCTACACCAACGCACGTAAGCGGTGCGAGCATACGCCAGACGGGCCAATGGCGTCGGGTAGCGGCGGCGGAACCACTCGACCAGCGCCAGGACGTCTTCGCGCTCGACGTCAGAAATCGGAGCCGCCAGGTACTCGCGGGCTTCCTCTGGGCTGAGCGAGCGCTCGGCCTCGAGCCTCACTGCGGACGAGCGTGGGAGCTCGGTGGTCATCGCTCGCGCTCCGACTGCAGAATGCGCAGCAGCCGGATGTCCTCCTAGGTCCTTTGGTCTGGCCGCAAACCGCTTCGTGAGGATCAGGTCTTCGACGGACGGAATCTGCACGTCGACTCCCGGAGCGAGGGTCAAACCGACGCGACGGCTCCATACATCTTCGAACTGGACCTGTACACCATCGGTCGTCGGGACCGAGCGCGCGACGAGCACATCCACGTGCTCGTCATTCTGGAGCACGTAGCGGCCTTTCCGCCGCGCGTCGGCGGGTTCGACCGTCGGTCGCAGGTGGAAGGCGTCGCCGGAGGCATTGAACGCCGCGATGTCGTCGATCGCTATCCAGAAGTCGTAGTCCGCTGTGAGTACCGGCAAGCCGATCAGCACGAGCGCACGCCGGCCAATCAGCAAGGCTCGGGCGTCGCCGGCTGGATGGCCGCGATATTCAGGAAGCGGGCGAACTCTGGTGGATCGTACCGGGCAAGCCTTCAGCCGTGTTCCGACGGCATTCATTCGAG
>CAYZBZ010000141.1:2696-10189 GCA_964476725.1 uncultured Vicinamibacterales bacterium | reverse complement strand
CATCATGTGCTCGAACAGGTGCGCGAACCCCGTCCGGCCCGGGCGCTCGTTCTTCGAGCCGACGTGGTACCAGATCTCGGTATGCACGATCGGCGTCGAGTGGTCCTCGAGCAACACCACCTTCATGCCGTTTGGCAGCGTCGTCATCGTGTAATCGAGCCTGGTGGGGCGCGTGGCCGCGCGCGCGCTCGGGTCGAGCGCCAGCAGGGCCAGCAGGGCCGCGAGCCCCGCGGCCAGCAATCGGACGATGGGGTGTGACATGAGCGTCCCGGAAGTCTTCACAGGAGTGGGCATGGAATGGATCGATTATGGCACGGGACGCCGCGTCGACGACGCGCCCGCCTATTTCAGGCGCGCCTCGAGCTCGGCCAGGCGCGCCTCGAGATCGGCGATCGTCTTTCGCAGCTCGGGCAGCCGGCGGAACACCGCGGACGACTTCAGCCAGTCGCGGTTGTCGATCGCAGGATAGCCGGAGATGAAGGAGCCCGGCTCGACGGAATTCGGCACACCGGTCTGGGCCGTGGCGATCGTGCCCTTGCCGACGGTGATGTGTCCGGAGACGCCGACCTGGCCGGCCAGCGTGACGGCATCCTGGATCGTCGTGCTGCCGGCGATCCCGACCTGCGCCGCGAGGAGCACGTTGCGGCCGATCGTCACGCCGTGCGCGATCTGCACGAGGTTGTCGATCTTGGAGCCGGCGCCAATCCGCGTCTCTCCGACCGCCGGGCGGTCGATCGCCGCGTTCGCGCCAATCTCGACGTCGTCCTCGATCACGACGCCGCCAACCTGCGGAATCTTGTGGTGTGTGCCGTCGGGTTTGCGAGCGAAGCCGAAGCCGTCGCTGCCGATCACGGCGCCGTTCTGGATCACCACGCGATCGCCGACGCGGACACGTTCCCGGATAGACACGTGGCTGTGGATCACGCAGTCGTCGCCGAGGCGGGCCTCGCGCCCAATCATGACGTGGGGATGCACGATCGTCCGGGCGCCGACGTGCGCCCCCTCGTCGACGACCGCGAACGCGCCGACCGATGCGTCCGGCGCGACGACAGCCGTCGCGGCGACGTCGGCCAATCGGTGGATGCCTGACGCGGGCCGGTGCGTGTCGGCGAAGAGCTCCACGGCCTTCGCGAAGGCGAGGTACGGATGCCGCGCCCTCAGCATCGCGCACGGCGCCCCCTCGGCCCCGTCCGCGAGAATGACGGCGGAGGCGCCCGTCCGCCTGAGCTCAGGGGCGTACTTCGGATTGGCAAAAAACGTGAGGTCGCCCGCCCCGGCATCTTCGATACCGGCGACGCGTCGGATTTCGATGTCGCCGTCTCCCTCGAGACGGCACTCAAGACGCTCGGCTATCTCGCGCAGCTTCAACGATGGGCAGTATACCGCGCTGAACGTTCACGACGCTCGGATCGCGATCCGCTCGAAAAACTTCGCCAGGTGCTCGAGATTCAGCGCGTCCGCGACGTCGTGGACGCGCCGTTCGCGTTCCTCCGTATCCAGGCCGATCGCGCGGCGGAGATCGGACAGGGGCGTGCTTCGCTTGCTGGTCCATCGGACCCCGGCAAGGCCGTGGCGGGCGCCGCGCCACGAGAAGAAGTGTCCGACCATCCGGAACGCGAAGTAGTAGGCGACGACGTTGGGCCCGGGTACGAGGAACAGCAGTCCCGACGCGATGAACCCCAGCGAGTCGATGATGAGCCAGAACCGGTGCTTGTCGAAGTCACGCCCAAGCTGCCGCCGCAGGACCGCAGTGGCCTGCTGTTCCTCGAGATCGTCGGGATAAAAAAGGCAGGCGTCGTCCTGCCGCCGCAGGTGCCACAACAGGCGCTGCTCGGCGATGCTCTCGGCTACCCATCGCAGCGTCTGCGCCTTGACGCGCATCGCCCAGCCCTGGTGACTGCGCTCGGCATGACCCTGTCGCCGCTCGCGTTCCGCCTCCGCCAGCATCGCCGCGAACCGCTGCTGCATACGGCGGAAGAGACCCTCCGGCCGACCCTCGGCGGACTCGTGCGGTTCGTCGGGCACTTCGCAATAGAGCTCGTAACGCTCGGCGTCGACCGGCACCAGGTACACGTCCATGGAGGTAACTACGATAATATCGCGCGCCCAGATCTTCGGGTCGCGCGCAGTGTACCGCGCGCAGAGAAAGCAGAGGGCGCGGAGAACCCTCTAACGCAGAGGGCGCAGGGGGCAGAGAATCTTTCTGGGACGCGCGAGGGAGCAGTCAGATTCGCCGGCCGCTCAACAGGCGAAAGACGATGACGACCAGCGCGATGACGAGCAGGACGTGAACCAGGCCGCCCGCAACGTGCATCGTGAACCCGAGGAGCCACAGAATCAGCAACAGAACGACAATAGTCCACAACATGGCGCGTTTCCTCCCGCCGCCTACCGGGCGGCCGGCCTCATCGGTGCAAGCGAGATGCCACGACAGCGACGCGACGCAGTCAGCCGACTCGTGCGTGCCGCGTGTCTCGCCGGCGTCCGCGCTCTACTGACGCCTGACCTTGCGGGGCGGGTCGGAAACCACGAGGGGAAGCGCCGGACGCCCCGCCTCGACCCACGCGGCCGTGATGATCGATGCGACGCCGCCGATCGAATCCGACAGCCTACCCTCCAGAATGGGCTTCACCTTCCCGAAAAAGAGCGTGAAATACGCATCGTCGTACAGCTCGCGGCCACCGACGGCGGCCTTGTCGGCGTCGAGGACCGGCTGCACCAGCGGAAAGCTGGCGAGCAGGACATCGAACATGAACTCGCGGGGATTGCCGATCGGGGCGGGAGGCCGCGGCGAGAGCTGCAGCTGAGATGCGTAGCGCCCGAACAGCTCTCCCTCGAAGCGTGAATGGATGCCCCACTGGCCGGTGAGCTGCCCGTCGTAGTTCAGGGCCGCGTGAAACGGGACATGCCCGTCCGCGGCGTAATGCGCGATCACCGACGAGAAGAACCGGATGTTGTCGCGGGAGTAGCCGGTCTCCTGCGCGAACGCCTCCACCAGCTTCTTGTAGATCTCCTCCGTGCGCCAGGGCAACGTGCCGTTCTTCTGAACGAAGTCGAGGCCGTATCGCTTCACGGCTTCGTCGTACTCGTGCGGCAGATCTTTGAAGGGATACGGCCCGTACGCGTCCATGTCGACGAAGTGCCGCGGCGGTTCGTCGAGCCACCCGGCGGTGCGCCAGAGATCCGGGTCGACGGCGTGTTCCACGATCGACGTCTCGTGCTTTTGAAAGAACGGGCGAATCTCGGCGGGCAGCAGCGGAATGGCCCTCGCCATGATGAACTTGTGGACCTCGAAGCTCCAGGCGGCGGCGGGGCGAGGCGCCGCGATGACGGCCACCGCGGCGAGCAGGAAAATGGGAAGTCTGCGCATGCCGACTACTATACCGCCCGGATCAGCCTTCCAAGCGTCCGCAGATTGCGCGCGTCCCACGGATCGACGTCGCTGCGCTGTTTGCTTTCCGGCGTTTCGAGCGTCGGCGTCTCCAGCAGCATGGCATCACTCGCCAAACACTTCCGCCTCGAACCGGGAGATCCCGGCGCCGTGCTGCCACGCATCGCCCGGCAGGCCGGCCTTGACGCACGTCTGGCGCAGGAACTGTTCGGCGGTCCAGCCCCACTCGGTGGCGACCTGCGGCAGCAGCAAGCCGCGACGATGGGCCTGCTCGGCGACCAGGCCATGCCGTCCGATCGTAAAGGCGTCGGGATCGTTCACGTCGATTTTCTCGAGCGGGCCGAGGACCGAGACCTCCACTGAGAGCTCGGGCAGCTCGGCGGCGCTCACAGGGGGAAAGCGCGGGTCTTCGCTTGCGGCGTCCGCCGCGCATCGCGCCACTTCGCGCGCGAGCCCGAGACGGCACTGCAGCGTGCCAAGACAGCCGCGCAGCGCGCCACCTCGCGTGATCGTGACGAATGCGCCCGACGCGTCGGGCAGTTCAATGGCGAGCGGCGCCGGGTCGCCGGCGCCGGCGACCCGTGCGAAGACAGATCGTCTGGCGAGATCGAGCAGTGCGTGTTTCTGCGAGTCACTGAGCATCGGTGAATGCTCCGAACGCGGCGGCCAGGTAGCCGACAACGCCGTCGTTGTCGCCCGACACCTCTCCGGAGTGCCCGTATTTCAGGACACGGCCGTCACGCGCGCCAAGCGCGCGGGCCGCCATCATGACCGCAATGGCGGCCCCTCCGCCGCACGCCACGTACCTCCCGCGGTCCGCTTCCGAGTACCGTTCGAAAAGATCGAGCAGCCCGTCCGGATCGAAGGCCTCGATGTACTGCTGGACCCGCCCGTCGAGCGTCGCCGCAGTCGCGGCGTCGAAATAGTGCGACAGATCGGTGCTCGCAATGAGGAGCGCGCGGCGTCCGGCGAAGGCGCTGGCGATCGCGTCCGCGAGGGACTCGATCGTCGCGCGCAGCTGATAGCCGATCAGGACTGGGACAATCGGCAGATCCGGACGCACCCGTCGCAGAAATGGCAGCTGCATCTCGAGCGAATGCTCGCGCCGATGCGCCGACGGCAGCGCGTGGACGATCGGCGAGGCCGCAAGCGCCCGCGCCCCTGCCTCGTCGATCACCGCGGCGCCAAGTGGCGACTCGAACGCGCCGTCCGGCCAGAGCGCCGCTCCGTCGAACCCCACGAAGTGCGACGGGCCGACGAGCACGGCGACGTCGAAGTCTCCCGGCGCCGCCGCCTTGTAGGCGTAAGCGCCCACTGGGCCCGAGAACATCAGCCCCGCGTGCGGCGCCACGATCGCCTGGAGACGGCCCGGCGGCCCGGGGGGCGCGGCATCCAGGTACGCATCGACCTCACGCGTCAGCGCCCCTGCACTTCCGGGGTACCACGTGCCCGCGACGGCGGTTGGTCTGATCATGTCAGTCGTCAGTGGGCCTTGCTCCCAAAGCGCCGGTCAGTGATAGCATCCCGGCCATGTCCGTGATCTTCTCACGCGAGGACGTCGAGCGAGTGGCGCGCCTCGCGCGGCTCGAGCTGAACGCCGAAGAAAAAGATCTTTTCGCCCGGCAACTGGCCGGCATTCTCGCCTACGCGGAACAGATCCAGCGCGTCGACACGGCCGGCATCGAGCCGACCTCGCACGCCCCGGGAAGCGGTGCGCGCATGCGTGAAGACGACGTGCGGCCGTCTCTGCCGCGGGAGGCATCACTCCCCGCCGCGCCGGATGCCGACGTCGCGGCCGGCCTTTTCAAAGTACCACGGGTGCTCGGTTGATGGAGCGGCCGTTCAGCGCGCGGGACGTGCGCGAGGCGATCGGCTCCGGCCGGGCTTCGGCCGTCGAAGTCTGCCGCGCGGCGCTCGACCGGATTGCCGCCGTCGACCCCGCGCTCGGCGCTTTTCGCGTGGTGGCGGCGGAGCGCGCGCTCGCGCGTGCGGCCGAGCTCGACGCGCGCCCTGCAGGCTCGGACCTGCCGCTCCTTGGCGTCCCCGTCGCGCTCAAAGACAATATCTGCACGCGCGGCGTCACGACCACGGCCGCCTCGCGCATGCTCGCCGACTACGTCCCCCCCTACGACGCCGCGGTCGTCGAGCGGCTCGAGGCGGCCGGCGCGGTCATCATCGGCAAGACGAACTGCGATGAGTTTGCGATGGGCTCCTCGACGGAGAACTCCGCCTTCGGGCCCACGCGAAATCCGTGGGGGCTCGACAGGACGCCGGGCGGATCGAGCGGGGGCTCCGCGGCCGCGGTCGCGGCCCGTCTCGTGCCGCTCGCCCTCGGATCCGACACGGGCGGATCGATTCGTCAGCCCGCCGCGCTCTGCGGCGTCGTCGGCTTCAAACCCTCGTACGGGCGCGTGTCCCGCTACGGCCTCATCGCGTTCGCCTCGTCGCTCGATCAGATCGGACCACTGGCAACCACCGTCGCGGATGCGGCTGTGGCGATGGACGTGCTCGCGGGCCACGACCCCCGCGACTCCACCTCCTCCCGCGCCCCGGTGCCCGGATTCGCGCGCGCGCTTGAAGAAGCCGAGGCCGAGGCCGAGGCCGAGGCCGGCGGCAATCTGCGCGGTGTGCGTATCGGCGTGCCGCGCGATCTCTTCGCGGAAGGGGTCGACGCCGACGTCATGGCCGCATTCGATGCGGCGCTGGACGTGGCGCGCGACCGCGGCGCCGAGATCGTCGACGTGGCGCTGCCCTACAGCGCCCAGGCGATTCCGGTTTACTACATCGTCGCCACCGCCGAGGCGAGCTCGAACCTGGCCCGCTACGACGGCGTGCGGTACGGCTTCCGCGCCGGGGACTCGCGCAGTCTCGTCGACATGTACGAGCGCACGCGCGGCGCCGGCTTCGGCCGCGAAGTGAAGCGGCGCATCATCCTGGGCACCTACGTGCTCAGTGCGGGCTACTACGACGCCTATTACCTCAAGGCGCAGCAGGTGCGCACCCTCATCCGGCGCGACCACGACGCGGCGTTCGCGCGCGTCGACGTCATCGCGATGCCCACGAGTCCAACGGCGGCATTCGCGCTCGGCGAGCGCACGGAAGATCCCGTCCGCATGTACCTGTCGGACGTCTTCACCGTCAGCGCCAACCTCGCGGGACTTCCGGCGGTCACGGTGCCGTGCGGCTTCACCGGCGATCGCCTCCCGATCGGCCTGCAGTTCACCGGCCGCGCGATGGATGACGCGATCGTGCTGCGAGCGGCGGACGCCTTCGAGCGTGCCACATCATGGTCGAACGAACGCCCGCCGATCGCGCCCTCCTCGCCTTCGCGCTGACGCGCGTCCCGGATCTGCCGCGGTGGATCGACACGCGGGGCATGCTGCTCTCGGGCCGGGCCGAAGTGATCGCCCCGCCGCGGGCCGATGGCGCCGTCGACGGCGTGATTGTCGTCGTACCCGATCTCGCGCTGGCGTCGATCGCGGGACGCCCGCCGGCGTCGACGATCGCGGAGGTGATCGCGTCGCTGTCGGGCGACGTCAACGTGCTGGCGCAGATGGAAGATGCGGATTACGTGGGACGCGCGCTCGACGGCTGGCGGCGGCAGCGGGCCATCGTCCACGTGCTGCCCGGAGTCATGACCTGGGAAGCCGATGTCGATCCGCACGCGCGAGTGTTCACGCGCCGGACGGCCCCGCGATTCAATCATGTGCCGGAACAGCTGCGACGCGAGCTGCTCGATGCGCTCCAGGGACGGACTGTGTCGCGCTTCGTGCCGGGCGAGCTGCCGCAGTCGCGCGCGTTCGTCAGCGAGCTCACGGTGCCGATGGCGGCCGTGTGGGCGGATGGACGGCCGGTCTCGTTCTGTTATCCCGTGTGGCAGACGGAGGCGCGGTGGGACGTCTCCATCGAAACGCTGGCGCCGTACCGCCGCCGGGGGCTTGGCGCCTGCGCGGCGCGAACGCTGATCAGGCACATGCGCGCAACAGGGCGCGAACCTGTGTGGGGGTCGCTCGAGACGAACATGGCCTCGAGAGCACTGGCCGCGCGCCTCGGCTTCCTCGAAGCCGCCGGAATCTCGGTGTTTACTGCGGCGTGATTCTCG
>CAYZBZ010000141.1:0-2596 GCA_964476725.1 uncultured Vicinamibacterales bacterium | reverse complement strand
CGATGCTAAGCGGATTTACGGGCCTGCGTTTCGAGAAGTTCCGGCGTGTGGAGCTGGTCGACGGGCCCCTGCGGAGCGCCCGACGGGAGATAGGTCTGCGGCACGCCGAGCAGTTCGTCGAGGCCGCGCACCACGCGCGAGTGGCGGCCGCTCGGGCGGAGCTTGGGGATGTTGAAAATCAGACAGAACCCGACGAAGAGCACGAGAAGCGAGACCGTGCTGACGAGGAGCCCCTGCAGCACGGCGAGCGCACCTGGGCCCATCCCCTACCCTTTGTCGACGCCGCGCGGAGACCCTTCGTAATTGGTCGGCAACGTGTAGTGGATGACGCCCATGCGGACTTCCTCCATCGCGACACGCTCGAGCTTGTGGTGGCCGGACGTCACGGTGCCGCGCTCGAGGCGGGGCAGTGCGCCGCGACGAAGCTGCTTTGCGCGCTGCGCGGCCACGTCGACGAAAAGAAAACGGCTCGTGATCGGCGCGGCCAGGTGTGTGGCGGCGCCGTCGGTGTCCAGGTCCTTCGTGTCGTGATGTGCCATGACCTCTCAGATTACTCGAAAACTGACGCGTTTCAAAGCACTTACTCGGAATAATATATCTTCTGTGAGTCTGACCCTCTTATGGCTCCCCCATCGCTTGCGGATGGGGTCTCACGGAGAAAACCGATGGGGTCGGACCCCATCGACCCCAGGCCGGCCGAACTTCCACACGGCAGCTTGCTAGAATACGCAGTGGTGGCTCGCATTTTTCTCGAACGTCGCGACATGGACGACGACCTGCGCGGCCTGTTCAACCGGCCGGACGACAGCGGCGAAGGCGCGGGCGCGCGCATCCGCGTGCGGGCCGACTGACGTGCGCATCCTTTTCCTCGGGGACATTTTCGGCAAGCCAGGGCGGGAGATCGCGAAGCGGGCCGTGCCCGCGCTGGTCGAGCAGCGCGATATCGACTTCGTGATTGCCAACGTCGAGAACTCCGCGGCGGGCTTCGGGGTCACGGGCGATATCGCCGACACCATCCTCAGCTACGGCGTCGACGTCATGACTTCCGGCAATCACATCTGGGACAAGAAGGAAGTTCTCGACTACATCCCGAGGCAGCCGAAGCTGTTGCGCCCGGCGAATTTTCCGGCGGGCGTGCCGGGGCGCGGCAGCTGCGTCGGCCGGACGAGGACCGGCGAGCCGGTCGGCGTCATCAATCTCATGGGGCGCATCTTCATGACGCCGCTCGACGATCCGTTCGCGATTGCCCTCCGCGAGATCGACGCGATGCGGGCGAAGACGCGCGTGATCATCGTGGATTTCCACGGCGAGGCCACGTCGGAGAAGGTCGCGATGGGGTGGCACCTCGACGGGCGGGTGACCGCCGTCTTCGGGACGCACACCCACGTGCAGACCGCCGACGAGCGCGTCCTGCCGAAGGGCACCGCCTGCCTGACCGACGTCGGCATGACCGGTCCGCACGACTCGATCATCGGCGTGACCGTGGACGCCGCGCTCGGGCGTTTTCTCAACGCCATGCCGGTCCGGTTCGAGTCGGCGACGGGTCCAGGGCGCCTGAACGCGGTGATCGTGACGGCCGATCCGGGGACGGGCAAGGCCACCGCGATCGAGCGGCTGAATATGTCCGCACAGGACGTCGATACGCTCGCCGGAATTCCCGCGCCTTCGCGCTGACGGCGATGTCCGATCTGTTCGACCTGCCATTCGAAGAAGACAAGAAGCCGGTGGTCCCGCCCGCGCTCCGGCGTCGCGTGTTGACCGTGTCGGAGCTGACGGCCGCCATTCGCGGTCTTCTCGAGACGAGCTTCGGCGACGTGTGGGTCGGCGGCGAGATCTCGAACTGCCGGATGTGGAACACCGGCCACCTGTACTTCACCCTCAAGGACAGTGGCGCGCAGGTGAAGGCGGTGATGTTCCGCTCGGCCTTGCGCTACCTGAAGTTCAAGCCGGAAGACGGGCTGCACGTGATCGCGCGTGGCCGGCTTGGCGTCTACGATCCGAAAGGCGAGTATCAGATCGTCTGCGAGCATCTCGAGCCGCACGGGCTCGGCGCGCTGCAGCTCGCCGTCGAACAGCTCAAGAAGACCCTGCAGGCGGAAGGGCTCTTCGATCAGGCACGCAAACGGGCGCTGCCAGCGCTGCCCCGCAAGATCGGCATCGTGACGTCGCTCGACGGCGCGGCTATTCGGGACATCATCAAGGTCCTCCAGCGGCGCCATCCCAACGCGCACCTCGTCATCCGACCCACGCGCGTCCAGGGTGAAGGCGCGGCGGAGGACATCGCACGCGCGCTGCGCGCGATCGTGAAGGTGCCCGGCGTGGATGTCGTGATCGCGGGACGCGGCGGCGGTGCGATCGAAGATCTTCAGGCGTTCAATCAGGAGATCGTCGCGCGCGCTATTGCGGCGTCCCCGGTGCCGGTCATCTCGGCCGTGGGGCATGAGACGGACGTCACGATCGCGGACTTCGTGGCCGATCTCCGCGCGCCGACGCCGTCGGCCGCGGCGGAAATGGTGGTGGCGGCCAAGGACGAGTTCTGCCGCCGCATCGAGCGGCTCGCGCAGCGGTTGCAGGCGGGCGCGCGGGCGCGGCTGCA
>CAYZBZ010000140.1:6352-10307 GCA_964476725.1 uncultured Vicinamibacterales bacterium | reverse complement strand
CCGGAGGCCGCGCCGCGACCGCCGCGACCCGCGGCGGCGTCCCCTCCTCCAGCGCCCGGCGCGGCAGCATCACCCCCGCGACCCGCTCCTCCGCGACCTGCGCCACCAGGCGCAGACTCACGGCCCGACTGTGTCTCGTACATCCGCATCATCCCGTTGTGGTTGTAGGCGACGGAGCCGAGATAGCCGGGGGACCACCCGTCCATGAACCCGTGCGTGTAGACGCCCGGCATGCCCCACTTCGTCATCTGCGCGAGCTCGAAGTTCGAGAACCACGGAAGCTCCGCGAAGAGGATGGGATCGAGGTTCGGATTCTGCGGCGCCGCGCCGCTGTAGGTGTACATGAGCGACAGCGACTCGTGCAGGTCGTGCATGATCGGCGGGTGGGCCGTGAAGTACCAGTCGGTGAGCGCGCGCATCGACGCCTGCGAGAGGTTGATGTCGCGGTTGTTGTCGTGGTGGACGTACTTGCCCCAGTACGGCACCGCCGCGCCGCCGGCGCCACGGCCGCCACCCCCCGCACCTTCCGCTGCATCGCCGCCCCGCCCTTCTGGCGCGGTGTCGGCGGCTGGCGGAGCCTGCGGCTGGCTGAGGCCGCGGTTGAACCAGTCCACGTTGCGGTCGCGTCCATCCGCGTCCGCCACGGGCGTGACGGAGACGACGACGTTGTCGCGAATCTGCCTGATGAGCGGCGAGGTCTCGGTTGCGAGGCGGTAGACCAGCTCCATCAGCATCTCGGACGGTCCCGTCTCGCCGCTGTGCAGTCCGCCCATGAGATGGTAGTGAGGCCTGGTAGTCGAGATCAGCTGCCGGATCTGGTCAGCGGAAAGGCCGCGCGGGTCTGCGATCTTCGCGAGGCTGTCGCGGTTCTTCTGCAGGTTCCTCATGTTGTCGTCGGACGACACCCACACGACGACCAGCTCGCGGTCCTCGTCGGATTTGCCGATCGTCTCGACCTTGACGCGCGGCGTCGCCGCGGCCAGCGAGCGGTAGTACTTCAGGATGTCGGCGTAATACGTCAGCTTCGCCGGGGCGCCGATGTGGTAGCCGAGCACGTCCTTCGGCGAAGGAATCCCCTTCACTTTCGGCAGGTGATCGACCAGCGGGCTGATGTAATACGGCTGCGTCGTCCACTCGGCGACGAGCTTCGCGAACTCCTCGTCCTGCGTCTGCGCCGGATCGCGCGTATCGGTCACCATCTGCTGCGCGGGCATGGAGATCGCCGCAGCCAGCACGGCCGCCCCGGCGATGAGGCCCGACCAGCGGCGGCGGGACGTGGGTTCGACTGTCATCCGACAACTCCTTGCAGGACGCACGAGAGGGGCGAAGGCGGCGATTCTACCAGAGTGTGTGTACTGGGGTCTGACCCCCGTACGGGGGCATCATAGGTGTAAGTGTGTCCGCTCCTCCGTGTAAGACTTGCTCCGGCCACTCGCTGCCTCGGTGTGCACAATGACAAAGACACTCCACCTGTTCATCAGTGCAATCTGTGCGGTCGCGCTGCTCGAAGCGTCGACATTTCCCGATCCCGTGAAAGACATCCGGGTCACGGCGCCCGCGCCGTCGCAGACGGCGGTGCTTGCCGGCGGGTGCTTCTGGGGCGTCGAAGCGGTGTTCGAGCGCCTGAACGGCGTCATCGATGTGGTTTCAGGCTACGCCGGCGGAAGTCGGCTGACGGCGCACTATTCGATCGTCAGCACCGGCGCGACGGGCCACGCCGAGTCCGTGAAGATCACGTTCGACCCGGCGCGGATCTCGTTCGGGCAGTTGCTGAAGGTATTCTTCGCCGTCGCCCACGATCCGACGGAATTGAACCGCCAGGGGCCGGACGAAGGGCCGCAATACCGCTCGTCCATTTTCTACGGGGACAGCGAGCAGCAGGCGGTTGCCGACGCGTACATCCGTCAGTTGAACGACGGAAAGGTCTTTACGCGCCGGATCGTGACGACGGTCCTCCCACTCAAGGGCTTCTATCCGGCTGAGGATTACCACCAGAACTTTCTCGATCGGAACCCTGACTACCCGTACATCGTCGTCAACGATCTCCCGAAGCTGCGGAACCTGCAGGCGGAGTTTCCGAGAATGGTGAAGCCGGAGAAACGCGACTGACGATCAGCCGAGCGCCTGCTCGAGCATCAACAACGCCGCCATCGCGCCCACGGCGACGAGCGTGCCCCGCTCGCTGAAGAGCACTTCGCGCCAGGGATGGAGGGGGCCTCGGGGCGCGGCGGCCCGGGGAGGCCATCGTGGAATCCACGCCCTGACGTCCCGAGCGTAGTCGTCGTACGCGGACGTGTAGATGCTGCGGATGAAAGCCGCTTCCCACCGCGCGATGGCCCGGTATTGCAGCCCGAACACGACCCACGCGATCGGGAGCATCCATAGAAGCCGCGACCACACCACGAATCCGGTCCAGAGGAACCAGTTCCCCACGTACAACGGGTTGCGCATCATCGCGTAGGGCCCGGTTGTAATGAGCGGGCCGTAACGGGTCGTACGGGTGCGGGAGATAGTGCCGATGTGCCGCACCGCCCAGAGTCGGAGGCCTTCTCCCACCACGACGAGCGCTGGACCCAGGAGCACCAGCCAGGGAGCCTCGACCTCGCCCCGGCGTACCATCACGAGCACGAGCGCGAGCGGCACCGGCAAGAAAGAGCGGTAGCGGAACAGCCACGCACCGGTCGGCGCTTCTGAGGTCATGCAATTCGATAGTACCATTCGACCATGCGGTTCCTGCTGCGTCTGCTCCTCAACGGCATCGCGATCGTCGTCGCCGCCTGGTTCGTCCCGGGGGTGTACATGGCTGAGGGGATCGAAGAAGCTGAAAGTTTAAATTCAGCCTTTCTGTTATCGACCGTGCGCCTCGGCCCCAACGAGTCCGGGACGCATGGGGGGCGCATCGGGCATGCGCTCGAAGCCGACCAATTTCCAGGTGTCGGCGGTGCGGCGGAAATAGGCGCGGACGGGTTTCGCCCACGACGGATGGGCCGCGCCGCTCGCGCTGATGTCCGCGCGCACGAAGACGCCACGGCCGCCCGGAAGCGTGGTGTCGGGCTTGACGCGGATCATCGCGCCGGCCGGGGCGGGCGCGCTCGCTGCGGCGGTGTCGGACTCGCCAATCCGCGTCGACTCCCCGCTCGTGTTGTCGAAGCGGTACCAGACCACGTGATAACCGGACGGCGCCGCGGCAAAGCTGTATTCGACAGCCGGGTTGTGGAACGTCAGCGTGCCGTCAACCGCCAGCGCGGGATCGACGACCGGATTGATTGCCGTCAGCCACGCCCGGCCAATCTTGTCGCGGCGCTCGATGAGCGCGTCCTGGAGGAACCGCTCCGCGCGCGGGTCGCTGTACTGTCCGGCCTTGACGGCCGCGCGAATCAGATCGTCCGAAAGCGCCATCAGCTTGCGGGCCGCCCAGAACGTGTCGTCCGGACGGGAACGGACGTAGGCGGGGTTCGGCACGCGCGGACGCCACTTCTCCGGCACGAAGCGCTTCGACTCGAAGCGGCCGATGCCGCGGAACTTTGGATAGTCGATCGTCATCCAGGGACGCACGTAGAAGCCGAAGGCCGGCAGCGCCTTCTTCGTGGGACCGGTCTCCGCGAGGTACTCGTACCCGTCGCGCCGCTCACGCACGCCGATGCCGGCGCTGCCGAGCGCCGCGTTGAAATCGAGCAGGTGGTGACGCACGTACGAGCGACCGTTCTCATCGACGAGCGCGTCCATCGAGTTGATGGCCTTGGCGTCCGTGTGATTCAGCCACGCGCTGAACACGCGCAATCCGCGCAGCTCGCGCCGATTCTCGTGCGGCACGACGTCGTTCGGATCGTCGGGACGCGTCCCCTCGTACTTGAACCCTTCGAGGAGCTTGCCCGAAATCGCTTCGCTCAGGATGACGCGGTAGCTGCCATCGCGATTCCGCTCCGTCCGGCGCAGCTGCTCGTCGATGTCCCCC
>CAYZBZ010000140.1:0-6252 GCA_964476725.1 uncultured Vicinamibacterales bacterium | reverse complement strand
TCAATCGTGATCGGACGGCTGCCGGCGCGATTGGTGAACCAGCTCGAATCGGGCACTTCGTCGATGGTGTTGACGCTCTCCGCGCGGCCGACCTCGGCGAGGCCCGGGCGGCCGAACAGATTGATGAGCGCGTCGTACACCAGTGAGATCTCGAACGGCTGCGCGTTCGAGGCATCCTGCGTGTCCACGACTCGCGCCAACGGATCGTCGTCGTAGAACCTGGGCGCGGTGCGTGCGCGATCGGCGGAAAGCAGCGACGAGGCGGCGACGATGGCCGCCAGCGCGGTGAGGACACGACACGAGAAGTAGGATACGCGCATGCCGGTTACCCTCCCACCGGGCTGAAAGAGAGAATCACCCGGACACCCTCGCGGCTGCGCGCGACCTCGAGCCGCAGCGCGGACTGCGGGCCGTGCAGCCGGATGCCGGCCCCGACGGAGCTCTTCAGCCCCCTGAAGTCGAGCGCGCTGCGCTCGGGCACGGCCTTTCCCGCGTCGTAGAAAATGGCCCCCTCCAGAAACTCCTGCGCGTACCAGCGGTACTCGGCGGTCACGACCAGGGAATGACGATCGCGGAAACGATAGTTGCTGAAGCCGCGCAGGTCGTGTCCGCCCACGTCCGGCATCAGGAAAAACGGCACGGCATGACCGGAGGTCGCCGTCGTCGTTGAGGCGTGGAGCCCGACGTAGAGGACCCAGTTGCCGTGCAGGATCGGTACGTACTGTTCGGCCACTCCGTCGACGCGCTGAAACGAATACGGCCCGCTGTTCTGCTGACGGTAGTCGTGCAGGGTCGCCCTCAGCAGGCTGCCGTGGCGGCTGTATCCCTCTGAGTCGCGCGCATCAATCGCGGCGGACGCGCGGGCGTGCAGGTAATCCGGGTCTGCGCCGACTCCCGGTACGCCGTCGAAGAGGTAACTCAACGAAGGACTGGCGCCGCGCGCGGTGCGGGTGTCGAAGCGCTCGAACCCCGCACCGGCGCCGAAGCGCAGGATCCGCACCGGCCTGAACATCACGTCGCTGCTGACTTCGGCAGCCGTCTCTGAATAGAACGTCCGCGTCTCGGTCGAGCCCGGCGCAAGGCCGTAGAACGAGACCTTCGGAGCGTCCTGCCAGCGCACCCGCCCCTTGAACGTCAGCCGGTCACCGGCGAGCGGCGGCGACTGCAGCGACACTTGCGCGACCTTGAAGCTGCGGATCGAGTACGCGGCCTTTGCCTGCACGACGAGGCCGCTCGCGAATGTCTTTCCATACGCCGGACCGAGTGCGAGACCCGATCCGCGCTTGATGTCGCCGGCCGTCAGCAGCCAGCCGCGCGCGACGCCGAAGCCGCCCGCCTGCTCGATCGCGAGCAGCTGCCGCTCGAGCCACGCGGATTTTTCGGGTGAGAGCGCCCGTGCCTTCTCCTGCTGCGCCGTCGCGTGTTCCTCTGCCCGGGACCCGGCCTCCTGCGCGACCGCGGGGCTCGCGCGCGCGAGGAGCACGACACCGGCAATCACGGCCACGACCACCAGCGAGTTCATCTTGAACATGTGAACGTCATTTATAATCCAAATCGCCCCTGTGGTGAAGTCTCTTTCGTCATCGCTCGCGGTCACCGGCACCGCGTTGCTCGCGTCGGTGATCGTGCTGGCGGTGTCGCAGACGCCGCTCGGCTCGCCGTTATTCCTTGCAGTCGCCGTCGTGGCCGGGGTGGCCTACGTCGCGATGCTCGCTCGCGTCTGGCAGGAAGACCGGGCGCCCCGCCGCTTGCTGATGGCTGCCTTCGCGCTTGCGGTCGCGTTTCGGATCCCGCTGGCGCTGCCCATGGTCGGGCCGGACAATGACATGGTGCGGTACGTCTGGGACGGCCGGGTGCAGCGCCTCGGGTACAACCCGTACCTCGTGCTGCCGGCCGATCCGGCGATGGCGCCGACGCACACCGACGAGACGCGGATGATGCCCAGCCGCCGCACCCGCACGCCGTATCCCCCAGGCGCGCAGCTGTTTTTCCGGCTCGTCGTGGGACTGCACGACTCGTCGCGGGCCATGAAGCTGGCGCTCGTCGCCTGCGATCTGATGACGATCGTCGTGTTGTGGCGATGGCTCGCCATCACCGGCAGGCGCGAGTGGCTCGCTCTTGCCTATGCATGGAATCCGCTGGTCGTCCTCGAGGTCGCCCACAGCGGGCACATCGACGCATTCGGCGCGCTGTGGCTTGTGGCATCCGCGTTCTGGCTGGCGCGCCGGCGCACCGCGCTCGCGTCGATTGCCTTCGTGCTGGCGGTCGCCACCAAGCTCCTGCCGATCGTTCTGGCGCCGCTCTACTGGCGGCGCGTGCGCGCCCGCGACGGCCTCGCAGGCGCCGTGCTGCTCGTGCTGCTGTATCTGCCGTTCGTATACGGGAGCACGGTCCCGCTCGGCGCCGTCCCCAACGTCGTCGCGCACATCCGCTTCAACGGTCCGCTGTTCAAGGCGATCGCCGAGTTCGTGACGCCGCAGGGAGCCGCGCTCGCGGCCGTCGCGCTCGGGATGCTCGTGGCGGCGTGGGCACGCTGGCGTCTCGACGCAGCCGATCCGGCGGCGTGGGCGTGGCCCATGGCCCTCGCGCTCGCGTGCGCGCCGGTCGTGTATCCGTGGTACTTGCTGTACCTCACGCCCTTCCTGTTCACCGCCGCGACGCTGCCGCTGCTGACGTGGACGTTCAGCGTGATTCCGGTCTACCTCGTGTGGGAGATCTCGCGCCACGGCGGCCAATGGGTCGTGCCCACGGCCGTGATGGTCGCGGAATACGGGATTCCATGCGCCGCGGCTGCCGCGTACGCCTGTCTGAAGTTCCAACGTTCCAAAGTTCCACTCGTTATTCCTCAGGCATCACCGCCCACAGAATGATGTAGGCCAGCACGCCTGGAAAGGCGGCCGACAGAACGGACACGATGACATAGAGGATTCGTACGGACGTCGAATTCCACTCCAGCGCTTTCGCGAGGCCGCCACACACTCCGGCGATCATCCGATCGGAACGGGAACGCAGCACCGGCATGAGGTTACTCCTGTGCGGCCAACTATAGCGCGCCGCGCGCCAGCCAGGAAACAGCCGAGCTTGGTTCATGAGCACAACCAGCTCTAGAACAATCGATCGACGCGCGACAGGAGAAAACGCGCGCGCTTCTGGGCAATCAGATTGACAAGGCGCAGCGATGACCGCTTCGAGACGTCGATCGCGAGCGCCGCGCGCAGCAGCCGCTCGAACTCCGCCCGGTTCTTCGCCGGTTGGGCGACGCTCGACGCCATCGTCACGTACGCGAAGGCCGACTGGCCGCCGGAGAGCGCCACTGCGCGATCGAAATGGGTCCGCGCACGAGCCGGCGATCCCCCTGCCAGTGCCGGCAGCCCCTCCACGGCGATCATCGCCTCGTGGAGCGCGCCACTCTCCCAGTCCTCGTCGAGCTCGAGGGCCCGCGTCAGCAGCTGGCGAATCTTGACGAGGCTGCCGATGAGCTGGAGCTGGTTGTCCGCGACCGACAGCTTCCCGCCCCACGCCACCGCGGTCCAGTACAGGACCGGCACATCGGCGGCGGTTGTCCGCGCCAGCGGAACCTTAGCCTGCGGCTGCGTCTCCAGGAACTGCGGATGACGAAGCGCAAGCGCCCGGGCGCAATACCCACCCGCACGGTCGTACATTCGTGCCGCTCGCGCGCGAAGATCGCGGGCCGCCGCGGCATCGGAATCCGCCCGCAGGTCCGCCTCGAGCTGCAAAAAGCCGTAGGCGTACTGCGTAAAGCCGCTGCACGCCGTCATCAGCAGTCCGGGATGCGATGGCTGCTCGTCGAGCAGCATCTCGACCATCTTCAGCGTGGAGGGGGCAGCGATCCTGACGAATTCAGGATCGTCGTCGCGCGGAAACGCAGACGCGGTGAACGAAAGCGCGTCCGCCATGCGACTGATGCCCATCTTCTTCAGCGAGCAGGCCGGCGACGCAAGGGACACTGACGCCAGAAGGGCGCACACGAGAAGCCGAGGCATCCGCGCCCAACATAGCACAGGCCCCCGACGAGGTTCCGCGGGGTTCCCCAAGGTTCCGCGGGGTTCCCCAAGGTTCCTCGTGGTTCCTCAAGGTTCGGTTCTCCAGGGTTCGGAAGGGTTCCCCCAAGGTTCCGAACGGTTCTCCAAAGTTCCGTGGAACCTCGCGGAACCCCGCGGAACCCCATTAGCGGCACACATACTGCAGAGCCAAGGGCATGGTCCGCACCGCCGGCCTCATACTGGCGATCGCCTACGGCGCCTTCATCGTCTGGCTCTATGCAGCTCAGCCGCAGACCGTTGCGCAGGTCACGGGCGGCCTCGCTGCCGGCGCCGGCGTGTACCGCGTGGACGCGCAGGCGAGCGCCGAGGCCCTCGCGTTCTTCCGCCGCGACGGCTTCCCGGAGGCCCGCGCGGCATTCGAGCGCGCTGATCCCGCCCGCCGCGATCCGGCATCGCAATTTTACATCGCCTACACGTATTACCGACAGGGCTGGGGACGTCTCTACAACGACGACACGCTGTTTCGACAGGGGCTGGAAGCGGTCGATCGAGCCATCGCGCTGGCTCCCGATCACCGGGTCGTTCTGGACGACCCGGACCTCGGGATGAAGAGCGCGGACGAGCTCAAGGCCGAGCTCGAGCGGGGCGTGACGCGCGACGCCTCCGACTTCAATCCGCTCAAAGTCTTCAGGAAACGCCAATGACGCCCGTGCGCGAGGCGATCGTCCTGCCCGCGATGTTTCTGACCGTCGCCTTGCTCGGCGGCCTGCGCATCGCCCAGACCGTGCGGCTCGTGCCGCCGCCGCTCATCGCGCTCGTGCTCGGAGTGGTGCTGCTCGGAGCGCTCGCGCGCGCCGGCGCGCTGGCACCCGATCGCCTCATGAACGTCCGGCGTTCCCCGATGGAGAACGTCTCGGGGCTGATCGTGCTCCTCACGCTTTTCGCGGCGTCGGCCCAGGTCTTCAACCTCGTGACGCCCGAGCGCGGGCTGCTGCACGCCGTATTCGGCGTGTGTCTCTTCGTCCAGCTTGCGACCACACTCGCCGGCGTCACCGGCCGCACCAGCCTGCTCCGCAGCCTGCTGGTCCTTTTCAGCGCCGCGTTCGTGCTTCGCTTCATCGTGCTCGAAAGCCTGTACGCAGCAGACAGCGGCCTGCTCAAGCGATTGCTGACGGCCCTCATCGAAGGGGCCAGCCTCGGCACGATCGAATACCAGCCGAATGCGGCGGCGACCGGCTATGTCGCCTTCTTCGCGATCGCGCTCTACATGATCGGTCTCACGCTGCTGCCGCCGGCCGTGCGGCGCCCCCGGTCGGGCGTGCGCGCTCTGCGCCCGACATCGCGCACGGAGCTCGCGCTCCTGCTGCTCGCGATTGCCCTCACGGCAGGCGCCTGCATCGAGCGCGCCTCGGCCGACGGACCGTCGATCCGGGCCGCTGGCAACAACACCACAGAGCTAGCGGAGGCAACAGGGAAAACCATGTGTCTGTTCTCAGTTGGCTCCGTTAGCTCTGCGGTGAGCAGGAGGACCTTCGAACTTCAGCCTTCATACATGCCTGATGGTAACGGAGATTACTCCGTGTTTTCCGTTCCACCGTTCCTCCGTGTGAGATTGGCTCCGTTGACGGGGGCGACGGTCCACAGGACGGTCGGAATCGAAAGCAGCCAATAACGTTTCCGCAATTCCACGACGTGGCCGGCGTATTCCCGTTTGGGTATCATCCCGGCGAGCAGTCGGTCCCGAAGCCGCTTGATTTCGTATTTGTAGAGGTCGCGCACCGCGTCCCGGAGCCGTATGGGGGCGGTGGAGGCGAGCGGCTCGAGGCCGTGACGCGCCAGATCGTCGAGGATCTGCTGGTGGTAGCTATATTCTTCAGACAAACCGACGGGCCCTCATCCGTCCCACTCTACATTGCCCGCGCGGTTTGCGCAGGGCTCTGCTAACATGCGCTCACGTTTCGATGGGGCATCAGTCCTCCGCCTGGAGGCGGAGTCACGTCACCGTTTTCCGGGCGCCAGCTCGGGCACGGCCGCTTGCGGGCCGCCGGGACGCGCGGAATCGGGCCGTTAACCGCACTCATGAACTCGACAAGGAGACGCCATGGCAGATGATTCGTACCTGGATGACGACGACAGCATGCTGACGCAGACGGCGAAGGTGGTCGGCAGCACGCTCGGCAGCGCGACGCGCGCTGTCGTCGACACGGCGCAGGCTGCAGCCGGCGCCGCGACGTCCGCGGCCACTGCC
>CAYZBZ010000139.1:0-10356 GCA_964476725.1 uncultured Vicinamibacterales bacterium | reverse complement strand
ACGCCGTACGTGTAGACGGGGAACCGTCCGATCTCAAACAGAATGGGATGCATGTCGTCGCCCGAGCCCGATCATGTCGAGCAGGACCAGGATGGCCCCGATCGTGATTGCCGCATCCGCCACGTTGAAGGCCCAGAAGTGCATCGTCCCCCAGTACACGTCGACGAAATCGACGACGAACCCCGCGATCGTCCGGTCGATCAGGTTGCCCAAGGCGCCTCCGAGGATCAGGGCGAGGCCGAACCGCGCCAGCCGCTCGTGAAACCCGAGCTGCGTCGCGTACACCGCGATCGCGACCAGCGCGATGGCGGCAATCGCGATCATCACAACCGGCTTGTACGGAAAGTCCACGGTATTCAGCAGGCCGAAGGCGGCGCCGGTGTTGTGGACGTGCGTGAGGTCCAGAAAGTCGCTGATGATGCTGCGGCTCTCGCCGGGCGGCAGCACCTGCCGGACGATCGCTTTCGTCACCTGGTCGAAGGCCACCACGCCGGCCATCGTTCCCAGCTCGAGCGGGTGGGCGTACCAGGACGGCGCCACGGCCGCAGGCGGCGGCGCGGCGGGGGCGACGGTTTCCGGCGTCTCTGGCGGGCTGATCATCAGGACGTCATCCCGCAAGCGGGCCCGTGGTGGCTGGCAGGGCGTCGACGCAACGGTCGCAGAGCCCTTCGGTGCCGGGCTCGGCGGAGACCGACCGCACGATGCGCCAGCAGCGGGGGCACTTGTCCCCGTCAGCCCGTGCGATGGCAATCTCGAGCGGCGGTCCGTCGCCGCCGGCGACCTCGAGATCCACGTGCGAGACGATGAAGAGCATCGCGAGATCGTCGCGGTAGCGCTCGAGCAGCGACGCGTCGGCCCCGCGGGCGCGCAGCCTCACGCGCGCGCCGAGCGAGTTGCCGATGGTCTTCGCCTGCCGCTCCGCTTCGAGCGCGCGGTTGACCTCGTCGCGGATTCTCATGAGTTGTTCCCAGCGTTCCGTCAGCGCCGGGTCGACGAGCGTGTCCGCATCGGACGGAAACTCCGCCAGGTGGACGGACGCTTCGCGGTGGCCGGGCAGATGGCGCCACAGCTCGTCGGCCGTCACGGCGAGGATCGGCGCAAGCAGACGCGTCAGCCCGTCGGCGATGACGTACATCGCGGTCTGCGCGGAGCGCCGCTCGGGCGACGCGGCCCCGAACGTGTAAAGCCGATCCTTCGAGACGTCCGCGTAGAACGCGCTCAGGTCCACCGTGGTGAACTGGTTGATCGCCTGGAAGATCGTCGGAAAGTCGTACTGCTCGTACGCGCGCAATACCGTGGTCGCGGCCGTTCCGTAGCGCGCGAGGGCGAAGCGATCGACCTCATGCAGCCGCTCGAGCGGCAGGCGGTCGCGTGTCGGATCGAAGTCGTACAGGTTCGATGCCAGATACCGCAGCGTGTTCCGGATTTTCCGGTACGCCTCGATGACGCGCGCGAGGATCTGCTTCCCGAGCCGGACCTCCTCGCGGTAGTCCACCATGGCGACCCACAGCCGGATGATCTCCGCGCCGCTCTCCTTGATGATGTCCTGCGGCTCGATCGAGTTGCCGAGCGACTTCGACATCTTCCGGCCGTCTTCGGCGACGACGAACCCGTGGGTGACCACCTCGCGGAACGGCGGCCTGCCGCGCGTGCCGAGACCGACGAGGAGCGAGCTCATGAACCAGCCGCGATGCTGGTCGCTGCCCTCGAGGTAGAGGTCGGCCGGCCAGGTCAGCTCGGAACGGAACGGCAGCACCGCCTCGTGGCTCGACCCGGAGTCGAACCACACGTCCAGGATGTCCCGCTCCCGCTCGAACTCCGTGCCGCCGCACGACGGGCACGTCAGGCCCTCGGGGATGAACTCCGACGTCGCGCGCTCGTACCACGCGTCGGCGCCGTAGGTGTCGAACACGGCCGCGGCGCGCTCGACAAGTGCGGGCGTCAGCAGGGCTTCACCGCACCTCGTGCAGTCGACGGCCGGAATCGGCACACCCCACGCGCGCTGGCGCGAGATACACCAGTCCGGACGGGTGGCGATCATGTTGTGGATCCGATCGTGTCCCCACGTCGGCACCCACGTCACGTCCTTGTCGATCGCCTCGATCGCCGCCTGCCGGAGGGTCTTGTTTTCCCCGGCACGATCGAGCAGTCCGTCCATCGCGATGAACCACTGCGACGTCGCAAGGAAGATGACGGGATTGTGGCAGCGCCAGCAGTGCGGATACGCATGCTGGAACGTCTGCCGGTGCCAGAGCCGCTTCCGCTCCTTGAGGGCCTCCTCGATCGCGGGGTTCGCGTCGAACACGCGCTGCCCGCCGAAGAGCTCCACGGTCTGCAGAAAGTGTCCGGCGGGGCCAACCGGCGCATAGATCTCCAGCCCGTACTTCATGCCGGTGATGAAGTCGTCGCTGCCGTGGCCGGGCGCCGTATGCACCGCCCCCGTTCCCTGCTCGAGCGTCACGTAGTCTGCCAGCACTCCGATGGAGTCTCGCGCGTACAACGGATGGCGGAACCGGATCCGCTCGAGCTCCGTCCCCTTCATTCGCGCGATCGGCGCGCCGAACGTCCGTCCGCCCGCCTCCGCGGCCTTCGCCGCCAGCGCCTCGGCGACGATGACCGCGCGGCCGTCGACGTCGTACGCGGCGTAGTCGAAGTCGGGATGAAAAGCGATCGCCAGGTTCGACGGGATCGTCCACGGGGTCGTCGTCCAGATCAGGACCGACACGTCCCTGCCGGCGAGTGCCGGCACACGCGCGGTCAATTCCGCCGAGCCGTCCTCCGCCAGCGGGAACTCGACGTAGATCGACGGGGAAGAGTGGTCCGCGTATTCGACCTCAGCCTCGGCGAGCGCGGTGCGGCAATGCACGCACCAGTGGACCGGCTTCTTCCCCTTGTATACGAGCCCGCGCTCGACAAAGCGCCCGAGCGCCCGCGCGATCGCCGCCTGATAGCGGAAGTCCATCGTGAGGTACAGATGGTCCCAGTCGCCGAACACACCGAGCCGCTGAAACTCGACGCTCATGACGTCGATGTAGCGCGTCGCGTAGTCGCGGCAGGACCGGCGGAAGTCCGCGATCGACATGTCGCGTTTCTTCGGGCCGAGCTCGCGGTCGACTTGCAGCTCGATCGGCAGGCCGTGGCAGTCGTACCCGAGGACGAAGGGGGCATCGAACCCCATCATCGTTCGCGACTTCACCACGAGATCTTTCAGGATCTTGTTCATCGCGGTGCCGAGGTGGATGCGCCCGTTCGCGTAGGGAGGACCGTCGTGCAGCACGAACTTCCGGCGCCCCGCGCGATGCTCGCGGATCCGCTCGTAGAGCCGCATCTCCTCCCAGCGGGCGAGCGCCTGCGGCTCGGCCGTCTGAAGGTTTGCCCTCATCGGGAAGTCGGTGCGGGGCAGATTGAGGGTGTCTTTCCACTCGGCCATGGGTGATCGTCGTATTTTAGTGCAGGTTCAAGGTTCAGCGTTCAGGGTTCACCCGTGAACCCGTGAACCAACAGGTACAGAAAAAGACCGGCCCCCCGAAGGATGCCGGTCTTTGTACTACCAACGAAGTCGCCGCTAGCGGCGGTTCTGACCCGATCGCGTGATCTCGACGCGCAATTCTCCCTGGTTGTCGTCGAAGCCGTCATCGTTGATGCCGAGGAACAGCTGACCCGCCGCCGGCATCGGCACCGTCGTCTGATTGCCAATCCCGAACGGCTGCCCGTTGCCGATTCGGCCGATCAACGCGCCTGCCAGCGCGTTCGGCAGCGGTGCGCCCGTGGCGCGGCGGCCGGTCTTCGAGCCGGCGGCAGTCGCCACGTCGCTCGTGTCGTTGCTCAGCTGCACTTCGCCGGTGGTATTGAACGTCACCACTTCGTCTTTGCGAACCGTGATGCCGGTCGCCGTCCACGGCTGCTTCGGCGACACGGTGATGCCCGAACCGGTCGGAGCCGCCAGCGACCCGGCGGTCGCGACCGCGTTCGTGGGCCGGAACAGCACGATCCGTCCGATGTCGGCGGACGAAAACTCGCGGGCACCCGAGCTGGTCTTGAAGGTGATCTTCAGCGGCGATTTGCCGCTGATATCGTAGAGCTGCCCGTTGATCGTCTCGCCGTTCTTGAGCCAGAGCAGCTGCTGCCCTTCGCTCTTCTTCGCCCAGTCCGCGTCGCTCATCGTGCCGCCGGCGAAGTCGATCACAGCGACGTCGTTGGTCGGAATCTGGCGCACCTGGCCGTTCACCCGCACGGTGAACCCGACGCCTCCCAGATCGACCAACTGACCGCTGACGCGGTCGCCGTTCCGCAGCGTGAGCGTGGCATTCTCCTGCGCCAGCGCGACGCCCGTGATCGTCAGGGCTGCGACCGACAGCGCGAGAATCGTCCGTTTGAACATCTTCGTATCCTCCTGAAATCGATGAAGCAATCGTAAGCTGAGCAGTTCGCCACAGCTGACCTCGTTCGTTTCGCCAGGTGGGACTGCAAGGTCGGGGCCACGGCGAGCCCAGCGATTTTCAGCCGAAAGCTCAGCTGTAGAGCCACGATATTGCCGAAAAACGGCCTAAAACCGACTTGTATAATGGATCACATGACCTCTTCCGCCGTGCCCGCCGTCCACGCTCCGGTGCGCACCGCATGGTTGGACAACGGCCTGAGGGTCATCGTGCAGGAGATCCACACAGCGCCCCTCGTGTCGGTCTGGTCCTGGTATCGCGTCGGCTCGCGAGACGAGGGACCCGGACTCACGGGCGTCTCGCACTGGGTCGAGCACATGAACTTCAAGGGGACGACGCACATTCCCCGCGAGCAGATGAAGGGCATCGTCGAGCGCTTCGGCGGGATGTGGAACGGATACACGTGGCTCGATCAGACGACGTATGTGGAAACCGCAGGCCGGGCGGCGCTCGATCAGATGCTGTTCATCGAAGCGGAACGGATGGCCAACGGCCTCTTCGAGGCCGCCGGGTGCGAGTCCGAGCGCACGGTGATCATTTCCGAGCTCCAGGGGGGCGAGAACGATCCGGATCAGCTCCTCGATACCGAGGTGACCGCGACCGCCCTTCGCACGCATCCTTACGGGCATCCGACGATTGGCTGGCCCGACGACCTGCGGTCGATGACGCGGGACGACCTGTACGGCCACTATCGCCGCTTTTACATCCCCAACAACGCGACCATCGTCGTCGTCGGCGACGTGGACGCGGACGACGTGTTGCGGCGGGCGAAGAAGCACTTTGGCGACATCGCCCGAGGGCCGGAGCCCAGGCGCGTCCGGACGTCGGAGCCCCCGCAGGTGGGCGAGCGGCGGGTGATCATCGAGCGGGAAGGCACGGTCGGCTACGTCAAGATCGTGTTTCACGCGCCGGCCGCGGCCGATCCGGATTTCTTCCCCATGCTCGTGCTCGACGCGGTCCTGACCGGGGCGAAGGGGGTCAACCTCTGGTCGAGCTTCCGCGGCACGCCTCCGCAACGAAAGTCGCGGCTCTACGCGAAGCTCGTGGAGCGAGGGCTCGCCTCGACAGTGTCGGGGGCGCTGCTCCCGACCGAGCAGCCGTTTCTCTACACCCTGTCGCTGACGGCGATGGAGGGGACCCCGCTCGAGGTCGTCGAGGCCGCGACGTTGGGCGAAATCGAGCGCGTGCGGACCGCAGGAGTGGACGCGGTCGAGATGTCTCGCGCGAAGCGGCAGCTTCGGGCGCGGCTCGTGTTCGAGAACGACAGCGTCACCAACATCGCGCACCAACTCGGCTTCTTCGAGACCGTCGCCGGCCCTGACTTTTTTCCCGCGCTGCAATCGCGGATCGATGCCGCCACCCCCGAGCAGGTCTGGGATGTCGCCCGCCGCCGCCTCGGTGCCGCCAGCCGCACGGTGGGATGGTTCCGGCCGCAGGAGTCAGGCAAATGACCTCGACCATTGCCAGCGGCCTGTTTCCCGTGCGTGTCGCGCTCGACAACGGCGCCGTGGTCATCGCGCAGGAGACCACCTCGACGCCGGCGGTCGCCATCAACGCGACGTTCCGGGCCGGGAGCGTGTACGAGCCCGATCACCTCTCGGGGCTCGCGTATCTGACCGGGCGCGTCATCGATCGGGGAACCGGGCGCCGAACGGCCGAGGTCATTGCGGAGGAGCTGGACGAGCGGGGCGTCTCGCTGCGCGTCGTCACGACGCGGCATGCGATGACGATCTCCTGTACCTGCCTTGCCGAGGACTTCAGCGAAGTGCTGGCGCTTGTGATGGACGTCGCCAGACGGCCCGTGTTCCCGGAGCCGGAGCTCGCGAAACGCCGGGCCGAAGCGATTACGGCGCTGCGTCAGGACGAGGACAACCCGGCCGTGCGCGCGGGCGAAGGGCTTTCGGCGCTGCTCTACGGCCCGCGTCATCCGTACGGCCGCCCTGCCAAGGGGGCCATCGAGACGATCGAGCGGATCGACCGTGATGCGATCGCCGCCTTCCACGCGCGGCACGTGCGTCCCGCGGTGCTCTCGCTCGTTGTCGTGGGTGACGTTCGCGAGCAGGAGGCCATCGACCTCGCCGCTGCCGGGCTCGATGGCTGGACGGGCCCGGCGGCCGGCCCGGTCGTCGTGCCGCCGCCGGGTGTGCCGGCCACACGCCGCCGGCGTGTGATTCCCATGCCGGGCAAGCCTCAGACGGACATCGCTTACGGATTTACCACGATCAGCCGGCTCGACCCGCGGTACTACGCGTTCTGGATGATGAACAACATCCTGGGGCAGTTCGGCCTCGGCGGCCGGCTGGCCGACAACATCCGTGAGCGTCAGGGGATGGCGTACTACACGTTCAGCTCGTTCGAACCGGCGTTCGGCGAAGCGCCGCTGGTGGTGCGCGCGGGTGTCGATCCAAAGAACGTCGAGCGCGCGGTCGATGCGATCGATTCGGAGGTGCGCCAGTTGGGAGCCGAGGGGCCTACCGCCACGGAGGTCGAGGAAACGCGGCAGTTCCTGATCGGCTCGATCCCGCGGATGCTCGAAACGAACTACAGCATTGCGGCCTTCCTGCAGGCCTGCGAGCAGTTCGGGCTCGGGCTCGACCACGATCGGCGGCTTCCCGCGCTTCTGCAGGCGGTGACGATCGACGAGATCCGATCCGCGGCCGCCGAGGTGTTGTGCCCCGAGCGCGCTGCACTGTCGATCGCCGGCCCCCATGAGGCCGAACCATGACCGAGCGGCTCGTCCGCTCCACGACGCGCGCCGTCTTCTTCGATGTCGACTTCACGCTGATATATCCGGGCCCGGCGTTCCAGGGTGCGGGGTACCGTGACTTCTGCGAGCGGTACGGCATCGACGTCGATCCCGCGGCCTTCCAGGGGGCCGTGGCTGCCGCGTCGTCACTGCTCGATCCTCCCGGCGACATCTACGACGCCCGGTACTACGTCGACTACACGAGGCGGATCATCGAGGGGATGGGAGGCATCGGACCCGAGATCGAGGCCGCCGCGCGCGACATCTACCGCGAATGGGCGGCGTGTCACCATTTCTCGCTGTACGAAGACGTGCCTGACGTGCTGCGGGCCCTGCATGCGTCGGGCATCAAGATCGGCCTGATCACGAACTCCCATCGCTGTCTCACGTCGTTCCAGACGCACTTCGAGCTCGAGGGGCTTTTCGCCGTCACGCTGTCGTCGCTGGACCACGGTTACATGAAGCCGCACCCGAGCATCTTCGAGGCGGCGCTGCGCGCGGTCGGGGCCGAGCCAGCCGAGGCCGTCATGGTCGGGGACAGCCTGTCGCACGACGTGGAAGGAGCCCGTCGCCTCGGCATGCGCGGCATCCTGGTCGCCCGATCGGGTCGCGGCTCGGTCAGCTGTCCGTCCGACGTGCCGGTGATAGAGTCGCTTCGGGAGCTTGGGGGGTTACTGTGATCCGCCCGCTCACGACCCTCGACGAGTGCCGGAAGGTCGCCGAGCTCGAAAAGCTGGTGTGGGGTTACACTGACGCCGAAGATGTCGTGCCTCCGCCCGTGCTGATCGTGTCGATCAAGCGGGGAGGGACCCTGCTCGGGGCCTTTGACGAAGCGGGGGAGATGAAGGGCTTCGTGTATGCGATCCCCGCGCTCAAGGACGGGCGCCAGACGCAGTGGTCGCACATGCTCGGGGTCACGCCGGATGCACGGGACAGCGGCCTTGGCGCGGCGCTGAAGCTGGCGCAGCGGGAGCGGGCGCTGCAGATGGGGATCGAATTGATCGAGTGGACCTACGATCCGCTCCAGGCGCTGAACGCGCACTTCAATTTCGCGAAGCTGGGCATCGTCGTCGAAGAGTACGAAGAAAACATCTACGGCGACTCGAGCAGCCCGCTGCATCGAGGCACCCCGACCGATCGGTTCGTGGCGGAATGGCACCTGTCGACGCCGCACGTCGAGCGCCGCATCGCGGCGTCCGGCCGTTTCCGCGCGCGGGACAGCGCGGTGTCGGCGGCGGTCCTCGTCAACCCATCGCGGCGCGCCGGGCAGTGGCTCGAGCCTGGGCCATCCGCGCTCGACGTCGACGCCGCGCGGCTTCTGGTGGAAATCCCCACCGGCTTCACCGACATGCAGGCGCGGCAGCCGGATCTGGCGCTCGACTGGCGCCTCGCAACCCGCCGGATCCTCCAGACGTATTTTGCGCGGGGGTACCGGGCGGTTGACTTCATCCTCGCCCGTGAGGCGGGACGAGGACAGTATTTGCTCGCGCAGGCGGCATCGTAGACGCAGGCATTGGGCTTTGGGCTCTAGGCTTTAGGTGGCTCTGGGGCCCAAAGCCCAGCGCCTAAAGCCTGCCACTTACCCCGGCGGCCATGCCATCTTCCTCCCGCCCAGCAGATGCAGATGGATGTGGAACACCGTCTGCCCGGCGTCCGCATTGCAGTTGAAGACGGTCCGGTATCCGCGATCGGCGTGCCCATGTTCGCTGGCGAGCGAGGCCGCGGTGCGGATCATCTCTCCGACCAGCCCATCGTCTTCGTGCGTGAGGTCGTTCAGGCTGCCGATGTGGCGTCTGGGGACGATGAGCAGGTGCGTCGGCGCCTGAGGGTTGACGTCCCTGAATGCGACGAGCCGCTCGTCCTTGTACACGACGGTTGCGGGAATCTGACCCGCGACGATTTTGCAGAAGAGACAGTCCGCCACGCTCACCTCCTGAGCACCACGACGCGCGGGATTCCCTGCAGGTCATTGCGGACGCGCGCGACCCGCCATCCGGCCTGCCGTGCGGCCTCCAGCACCTGATCGTCCTGGCCGAAGCCGAATTCAACAACGAGGTATCCGTCGTCCGTAATGTGTGCCAACGCCGTCGCGAAGAGCCGGCGGACGACGTCGAGACCGTCGTCGCCGCCGTACAAGGCCTCGGCGGGCTCGTAGATCGCGACCTCCGGCTGCAGACCTTCTGCATCGGAACTCTGGACGTAGGGGGGGTTCGACACGATCAGCTCCGCGGCGTCCTCGACGTCTTCCAGCAGGTCGGTCTGTACGAAGGTGATCCGCGAGTCCACTTTGTGCCGCAGCGCGTTTCGGCGGGCGACGGCGAGCGCGGCCGCGGAACTGTCGGTCGCGATGATCTCGGCGCTGAGCACCTCGAGCGCCAGCGCAATCCCGACGCAGCCGCTGCCGGTGCCAACGTCGATGATGCGGCGGCAGTTGGCGTGCCCCCGGGCCCAGACGATGGCTTCTTCGACGAGGATTTCAGTTTCCGGACGCGGGATGAGGACGTCCGGCGTGACCTCGAACTCGAGACCCCAGAATTCCCGGTGGCCAATGATGTACGCCACCGGCTCGCGTGCGACCCGGCGCGCCAGAAGGGGCGCGTAGCGACCCTCGACGTCCGGCGGCAGCTGATCCTGGCCGTGCGCAAGCACCGACGCGCGATCCCAGCCGAGCACGTGTCGCGCGAGGACCTCGGCGCTGAGCGATGCCTCGTCCGGGCGGATGCCCGCCTCGGTGAGTGCCTGCCTGGCGTCCGCGAGGCGCTGGAACAGGGAGGCCATCAGCGCACGGTGCTGGCGTCGCCGGCGTCGGTCGCTTCCTTGAGCTTCTCGGAGGTGAAGAACGTCGCGGCGGCGTCGATGAGCTCGCCGAGATCGCCGTCGAGCGCCTGGGTGAGCTGGTGCATCGTGTGGCCGATGCGGTGGTCGGTGATGCGGTTGTCGCGGAAGTTGTAGGTGCGGATTTTCTCGGATCGCTCGCCGGTGCCGACCTGCGTGCGCCGGTCTTTCGCGATCGCTTCCTGCTGCTTGCGCATCTCCATGTCGTAGAGCCGCGACCGCAGCACTTTCATCGCCTTTGCGCGGTTCTTGATCTGCGATTTCTCGTCCTGCTGCGAGACGACGAGGCCGGTCGGGATGTGGGTGATGCGGACCGCCGAGTCGGTCGTGTTGACG
>CAYZBZ010000138.1:0-10477 GCA_964476725.1 uncultured Vicinamibacterales bacterium | reverse complement strand
GGCGGCGCCGCCGGCTGAGGCGAGCGGCGTTGCGGCTGTCGCCCCTCCGGGCACGGACGATCTCGAGGCCGATGCCGCGTGGGCGGTCGTGCGGAGCGCGGCCGAAGGGTTCGCGTGGGACGACGCGCACGCCGCGGGGATCAGTGCGCATCCGGGATCAGCCGAAGGGATCGCGCTGGAGTTGTCTCCCGACGAGCGGTCCGAGCTGGCGCGTCTGCTCGACGGCGAGCTGGCGCGCCTGCGCGGCGACGAGCTGCCGCGCCTGCGCGGCAGGGAAATGAAACGCAGTGGAGTCTAGACGATGACCCGATGGCTGTCGTTCGTCCTTGTGCTGGTGGCCACCCTCACGCTCACGCCGTCCGGCGCCGGCGCGGCCCAGGGGCGCGGTGAAGACCGCCCCGGTCGACCGGCCGGGCAGCTGTCCCAGGGGGAAGTGGTCGCCATGCTCGACGCCTACGCGGTCGTGCAGGCTCAGGAGGCCCTGCAGCTGAACGACGCGCAGTACGGCCAGTTCGCCACCCGGCTCAGGAAGCTGCAGGAAACACGGCGACAGAGCCAGCAGGCGCGCAACAGGATTGTGCAGGATCTCCGGAGGCTTGCCGGCGCGCAGGCCACGCCGCCATTCGACGAGAACAGCATCCGCGAGCGCCTCAAGGCGCTGCGGGACCTCGACGACCGGGCGGCCGCCGACCTCCGCCGCGCCTGCGACGCGCTCGACGAAGTCCTCGACGCGCGACAGCAGGCGCGGTTCCGCATCTTCGAGGAGATGATCGAGCGGCGCAAGTTGGACCTGCTGATGCGGGCGCGCCAGGGGGCTGCGCGGCGCGGGGGGACTTAGGAAAAGATCGAAAGGCTGAAGTTCAGCCTTTCGATCTTTTCCCTCGAGCCTTGATACAATCAGAGACATGCGTACGCGTTCCGCCGTGCTGCTCACCATCGCGCTGGCGACAGCGTCGCTCGGCGCGCAGCCCCGTCTGACGAAGCAGGACGCCGACCGGTTCCAGGCCAAGCTCGGCAGAATCGTGCTGTTTGGCAACGCCGCGACGCTGCGGTCCACGCAGGCGCGAACCACGGCGGTCACCGATGCCGAGGTGAATTCGTACCTGCGGTTTCTGGCCAAGGACCAGATCCCGGTCGGAATCCTGGAGCCGTTGCTCAACGCGCTTGGAGACGGCCGGGTCACCGGCAGGGCCGTCGTCGACCTCGACGCCGTACGAAAGCAGAAACAGCGCGGCTGGCTCGACCCTCTCGCCTATCTGACGGGGCGGCTGCCCGTCACCGCCGCAGGCCGGCTGACGACGAAGGACGGGAAAGGGCAGTTTCAGCTCGAGTCCGCCGAAATCTCGGGCGTGACCGTCCCCAAGACGGTCCTCCAGGAGCTCGTCAGCCACTACTCGCGCACGCCGGAGAGCCCGGCGGGCATCGACATGGATGCGCCGTTCGAGCTGCCCTCGCGCATCCGGGAAATTCGCGTCGGGGCCGGTAGTTCGACTGTCGTGCAGTAACGGGGTTCAACGTTCAGGGTTCAGGATTCAGCCTTCCCGTTCGAACTTCAGCGTTCAGCCCTCAGACTTTCCCGATGCTCGCCCTCGACACCCCGCTGCAATACCTCAAGGGAGTCGGGCCGCGGCGGTGCGCCGATCTGCAGCGCGTCGGCCTCGGCACGGTCGAAGATCTCCTGTATCGCTTTCCGATGCGCTATGAGGATCGCGGGAGCTTCCAGACCATCGCGTCGCTGCGGCCGGGCGTGGCCGCATCGGTCGTCGGCGAGGTCGTCAGCTGCGGGATCAGACCGACACGCCGGCCGCGTTTCAGGATCTTCGAGATGCTCGTCCGCGATCGCACGGGCGCCTTGCGCGCCGTCTTTTTCAACCAGGCATTCCTGAACGACGTCTTCCACCCGCACCAGCGCGTCATCCTTTTCGGCCGGCTCGAGCTGACCTCGCATGGCCTCCAGCTGCAGAACCCGCAGTACGAGATTCTCCGGCAGGAGGCAGATGCCGAGGGCCACGCAGCGGAAGCGGACGACGACACGCTGCACACGGGACGCATCGTCCCGATCTACGAAAAGACGGGCACGCTGACGACGAAGATGCAGCGCGCGATCGTGCACCAGGCGCTGTCGCAGCTGCCGGCCGACCTGGCCGATCCGCTGCCGCCGGACGTCCGCTCGCGCCAGCAGCTGATCGATCGCCGCACGGCGCTCCTGGACGTGCATTTTCCACCCGCCGGGACGCCCGTCGAGCAGCTGAACGCCTTCCGTTCGCCCGCGCAACGCCGGCTGATCTTCGAGGAGTTCTTCCTGTTCCAGGTGGGCCTCGTTCTGCGGCGCCGCGCGGCCGACGCCGAACGGAAGCCGCGCTCCGTCGTCGTCACAGCCGAGACGCGGGAATCGGCGCGCCGCGTGCTGCCGTTCAAGCTGACGGGAGACCAGAAGAAGGTCATCGGCGAGATCGTCGAGGACATGAAGCGTCCGCAGCCGATGAACCGTCTGCTGCAGGGAGACGTCGGATCCGGCAAGACGATCGTCGCGCTGATGGCGGCGCTCGTGGCGATGGAGAACGGGTTCCAGGTGGCGTTCATGGCGCCGACGGAAATCCTCGCCGAGCAGCATTTCTTCACGATCAGAAAGCTGCTCGAGGCCTCCCGCTTCCGCATCGCGCTGCTGACCGGCGCCACTCCGGCGAAGAAGCGCCGGGAGATGCACGCCGAGCTCGCGGGCGGCTCGATTCACCTCGCCGTCGGCACGCACGCGCTGGTGCAGGATCCGGTCGGGTTCCGCGAGCTGGGGCTCGTCGTCATCGACGAGCAGCACCGCTTCGGCGTCCTCCAGCGCGCGACGCTGCGCGCGAAGGGACTGCACCCGGACGTGCTCGTCATGACCGCAACGCCGATCCCGCGGACGCTCGCCCTCACGACGTACGGCGACCTGGATGTGTCCGTCATGCGTGAGATGCCTCCTGGCAGGTTTCCGATCAAGACCATCGCGAAGCCGGAGTCGCGCCGCGAGGAGATTTACGACTTCATCCGCCGGCAGATCGAAGGCGGCCGCCAGATCTATGTCGTCTATCCGCTCATCGAAGAATCCGAGAAGGTAGACCTGAAGGCCGCGACGGAGATGGCGGACCACCTCGCCCAGGACGTCTTTCCGACGTACCGGGTCGCGTTGCTGCACGGACGCATGAAGCAGGACGCCAAGGAGCGCGTGATGGGGGCATTCGCGCGCGGCGAGTTCGACATCCTCGTGTCCACGACGGTCATCGAGGTCGGCGTCGACGTCGCGAACGCGGGACTGATGCTCGTCGAGCACGCCGAACGGTTCGGCCTCTCGCAGCTCCATCAGCTTCGCGGCCGCGTCGGACGCGGCCCGTACCAATCCTACTGCGTGCTGCTGTATCAGTACCCGCTGACGGACCAGGGGCGCGCGCGCCTGAAGGCGCTCACCGAGACGACCGACGGCTTCGAGATCGCCGAGCGGGATCTCGAGCTCCGTGGCCCGGGGGATTTCTTCGGCACGCGGCAGTCCGGTATGCCGACGTTGCGCGTCGGCGACCTCGTGCGCGATCATCAGCTGATGGAGGACGCCCGCCGCGAGGCGGTCGCTGCCCTGGACGACGCCGACGTGCGCCAGGCCGAGACGCTGGCCGCCTTCGTGCGCACCAGCTGGGAGCAGCGCTTCGGACTGGTGGCGATTGGGTAGAGCTTCCGGCTTCCAGCTCCCAGCCTTTGGAACAGAATCGAAAGCTGGAAGCTGGAAGCTGGAAACAAAGGTCATGAGGATCATTGCGGGCATATTGAAAGGCCGCCGGCTCCAGGCGCCAGACTGGCCGGGGCTGCGGCCGACGTCGGACAAGCTGCGGGAGACCTTGTTCAACGTGCTGGCGCCGCGCATCAAGGGGGCCCGTATGCTGGACGGGTATGCGGGGACCGGCGCCGTGGGGATCGAGGCGCTCAGCCGCGGGGCGGCGCACGTGACTTTTGTCGAGCGCGACCCTCGGGCGGCGGCGCTCATCGAGACGAATCTCGGCCACTGCGGCGTGGCGGACCGCTATGCTATTATCCGCGCGGGGTTTGCGGGGAACGATCGCGCCGCTGGCGGGGTCTTCGACCTGATTTTCCTCGACCCGCCGTACGGCGCGGCCGAACTGGCGGCGGCACTGGAGGCGGCTGAACCGCTGGTGACCGGCGGGGCGCTCCTGATCGTCGAGCACGCGAAGCGGGACCCCGCGCCGGCGCAGGCGGGCATGCTCGTGCGAACCCGCGAGCTGACGTCCGGCGACAGCGCGCTGGCGTTTTATGCGGGAGCCTAGTCGGTTCAGAGTTCAGCATTCGAACTCAGACTTCAGCCTTCAGACTTTCGATCTTCCACCATGAACGACGTCATCGCGATCTATCCAGGCTCGTTCGACCCGTTGACGAACGGGCACGTGGACATCATCCGTCGCGGATCGCGCCTGTTCGATCGGATCATCATCGCGGTCCTGATCAATCTCGAGAAGGGGCCGCTCTTCACGGTGCCGGAGCGGGTCGAGATCGCGCGCGAGGCGTTCCTCGGGTGTGCCAATGTCGAAGTGGACACCTTCGACGGCCTGCTGGTCGACTATGCTCGACGTCGGCGCGCCGGGGTCATCGTGCGCGGCCTGCGCGCGGTATCCGATTTCGAGTTCGAGACGCAGATGGCGCTGATGAACCGGCGGCTGAACCCCGAGGTCGAGACGGTCTTCATGATGCCGGCCGAGCCGTACACGTACGTCAGCTCACGATTGGTCAAAGAGGTCGTCGCGCTCGGCGGCTCGGTTCACGGCCTCGTGCCGGACAGCGTCGAGAAGCGGCTGCGCGAAAAGAAACTCGCACGGGAAACGTTGAGGGCCTAGACATGCTCGCGGATCGGACCAGGCGGATCGGCGTTTCGCCGACGATGAAGGTGGCGGCGGACGCCATGCGCCTCAAGGCCCAGGGGGTCGACATCGTCGACTTCGGCGCGGGGGAACCGGACTTTCCCACGCCGCCGCATATCTCGGCGGCCGCGCACGCCGCCATCGACTCGAATTTCACGAAGTACACGACCAACTCCGGGACCGACGACCTGAGGCGCGCCGTATGCGCCCGGTACCGGACCGACTACGGCGTCGAGTACTCCCCGGCTGAGGTGATCATCTCGGCTGGGGGCAAGCAGGCGCTCTTCAACGCGGCGATGTGCCTCTTCGGCGCGGGCGACGAGGTCATCACGCACATGCCTGGCTGGCCGACGCTCGTCGAGCAGATCAAGCTCGCCGAAGCCACCCCGGTCGTCGTGCGGACGCACCTGGAGGACGGGTTCCGGCTGCGGGCCGAGTCGATCGTGGCGGCCATCACTCCCCGCACCCGCGGCATCATCATCAACTCACCCGGCAATCCGACGGGGGCGCTGATTGAGGAAGCCGAGATGGCCGTCGTCGCCGACGAAGCGGCGCGCCGCGGCATCTGGATCCTGCTCGACCTCTGCTACGAGAGGCTGATCTACGACCCGGCCGCGCACAACCTGCCGCGCGTGCTCGTCGAGCGGATGCGCGATCGCACGGTGCTGTGCGGATCCGCCTCGAAGTCGTACGCGATGACGGGGTGGCGGTGCGGATGGTCCGTTGGCCCCGCGGCGCTCATCAGCGCCTGCAACGCGCTGCAGAGCCATTCGACCTCGAACGTCTGCTCCATCACGCAGAAGGCGGTGACAGCGGCGCTGAACGGACCGCAGACCTGCGTCACGGAGATGCTCGACGAATACCGGCGCCGCCGCGATCAGCTGTTCGAGTGGCTGTCGGCGGAGCCGCGGATCCGGCTGCAGAAGCCGGCTGGCGCGTTCTATCTGTTCCCCGACGCCTCGGAGTTTCTCTCGCCCGACGGCCTGCGCACCAGCGCGGAGCTGGCGCAGGCCCTGCTCGACGAGGCGCACGTCGCCGTCACGCCCGGCGAGGCTTTCGACGCTCCCGGGTTTTTCCGGCTCTCGTATGCGACCTCGATGGAGGAGCTGCGGCGCGGCTCGGAACGCATCCTCACGTTCGTGCGGTCGCTGGAGGGCAGGAAAGCCATCGCGGGCTGAGTGTTGATAACCTCAGATCTCCTCGATTCGCTGACCTCGATCGTCGGCCCGGCCCACGTCAAGACGGACGCTGTCTCGCTGATCGGCTACGGCACCGACGCGCTGAAGCGCGGCACGCCGGCCGACATCGTGGTGCTGCCCGGCACCACGCAGGAGGTCGCCGCGGTCGTGCGGCTCTGCGCCACGCGCCGCCTGCCGATCGTCCCTCGTGGCGCCGGCACCGGCTACACGGGTGGCGCGGTGCCGACACATGGGGGCGTCGTCCTCTCGCTAGAGCGGCTGAACCGCATCCTCGAAATCGACGAGGCCAACCTGGTCGCCGTCGTGCAGCCGCACGTCATCACCGGTGATCTGCAGGACGCGGTCGAGAAGGTCGGACTGTTCTATCCGCCGGATCCGGCGTCGCTCCGGCAGTCCGTCATCGGCGGGAACGTCGCGGAGTGTGCCGGCGGACCTCGCGCCTTCAAGTACGGCACGACCAAGCGCTACGTCCTCGGGCTGGAGGTGGTGCTGCCGACTGGCGAAGTGATCAGGACCGGCGGCAAGGCCGTGAAGAACGTCGTCGGCTACGACCTGACGCAGCTGCTGGTCGGGTCCGAGGGAACGCTCGCCATCATCACGAAAGTCATCCTGCGGCTGGTGCCGAAGCCTCCGGCCCACGCGACGCTGCGCGCCACGTTTCCCGACGTGGAGTCCGCCGTGGCGGCTGTCACCAACATCATCCGCGCGCGTGTCGTGCCGGCCGCGCTCGAGCTCGTCGACGGCGATTCGCTCGAAGCGGTCGCGCGCAACCTGAACGTCCGGTCGCTCGCGCCGGAAGGCACCGCGGCGATCCTGCTGCTCGAGGTGGACGGGATCGCGCAGGCGATCGTGGAAGAAGCGGCGCGCGTCGAGCAGGCCTGCCGCGAGGCGGGGGCCACCGAAGTGCTGCGCGCCCGCGACGAGGCCGAACGACAGGAGCTGTGGCGAGTGCGCCGCGAGCTCTCGTTGTCGCTGCAGATGATCGCGCCGCTCAAATTCAACCACGACGTGGTCGTCCCGAAGGGACGCATCCCCGAGCTCTTCGCTCTCGTCCGGCAGCTCAAGGAGACGTACCAGCTCCGGATTCCGTGCTTCGGCCACGCCGGCGACGGCAACATCCACGTCAACATCATGGTCAAGCCTGACGACGCGGACGAGATCGCACGCGCGCACGCCGCCGAAGAGGTGCTGTTCGCCGGCGTCGTCGCGCTCGAAGGCTCGATCAGCGGCGAGCACGGCATCGGCTTCGCGAAAGCCCCTTTTCTCGGACTGGAGCTTTCGGCGGACGCGATCGCGCTGATGAAGCGCGTGAAGCAGGCGTTCGACCCGGACGGCATTCTCAACCCGGGGAAAATATTCCCCTGAGGGAAGGGGGTGCAGGAGCGTGCCGGTCCTTTTGATACAATGGGACGATCCATGCTCCTCCGACTGACTGCCGTCACCGTGGTCGCTCTGCTCTCGCTCTCACCCCCGCAGAGCCAGAGCGACGAGATCGCCGCGCTGAAGCGGGAGGTCCAGGCGTTGAAGGCGCAGCAGGCGGCGATGGAGCGCGACCTTCAGACGATCAAATCGCTGCTGCAGGCGATGGCGCAACGCCCGGCCCAGCCGTCAGGGGCCGCGGCGGACTCGTTCGCCAGCAAGACGATCGCGATCGACAACGAACCCTCCAGAGGCAACGCCGGCGCGAAGGTCACGGTCGTCGAGGTCTCCGACTATCACTGCCCGTTCTGCAGGCGGCAGACGCTGCAGACCATGCCGCAGCTGATGACCGAGTATGTGAACCCCGGCAAGGTCAGGTACGTCTTCGTCGATTACCCGATCGCGCAGCTTCATCCCGACGCGTTCAAGTCGCACGAAGCGGCCAACTGCGCGGGAGACCAGGGCAAGTACTGGCAGATGCACGACAGCCTCTTCACGAGCGCGCCCGCCCGCGACGCGGCGCAGCTGACGGCGCAGGCGAAGGCGCTCGGCCTCGACATGACCAGGTTCGACGCGTGCCTCAGCAGCGGGCGCCACGCGACGCCGATCCGCGACAGCATCATGCGCATGGAGCAGCTCGGGGTGGGCGGGACTCCGCTCACGCTCATCGGGATCACCCCGGCGTCCGGGGCGCCAATGAAGATCGTCAGCTCCGTCTACGGCGCAAGGCCTTACGCCGACTTCAAGACGGCCATCGACGCGGCGCTCGCCCAGGCGCGCTAGAGCACCCGAAGGCGCCGGCTTCCCGGCAGGAACGGCGTGGAGGCGATCTGTCCCTCGAAGCTCGCACCCCAGCGACCCGGAATCTGTGTGCCGCAGTCAGGGCACGCGCCATTCGGCGTCAGGCGGTATCCCTGGATCAGGTATCCGTAGCGCTCGACGAGAAGCGCGCGGCAGTTGTGACAGCGGGTGTGCTCGAGGTCGCCGACACGGCCCGGGAGGTTGCCCGCGTACACGTAGCGAAGGCCGGCCCGCTGCCCGGTCTCCGCCGCTCGGACGAGCATCTCCGCGGACGTGTTTTCCGGATCGTTCATGCGGTAGTCCTTGTGGAACGCCGTGACGTGCCACGGAATGTCCGGCGAGACGCCGGCGATGAACGCCGTCAGCCGCTCGATTTCGTCCGGGGAATCATTGAAACCGGGGATCAGGAGCGTGACGATCTCGAGCCACACGCCCATCTGGTGGAGCGTGCGGATCGTGTACAGAATCGGCTCGAGCCGGCCCCCCAACTGGCGGTAGTGCCGGTCATCGAAGCTCTTGAGATCGACCTTGTAGAGATCGACCCAGGGGCGGATGTACTCGAGCACCCGCGGCGTGCCGTTGCCGTTTGACACGTAGGCGGTCATCAGACCGGCGGCGCGTGCTTCCTTGAAAACCGCAACCGCCCATTCGCTGGTGATGAGCGGTTCGTTGTATGTACTGACGACTACCCGCGCGCCGAGCCTCGTGGCTTCGGCCACGAGCGCAGACTCGGACACATCGAGCGGCGGCGCTGTCGCCTGCGGATCGCGAAGCGCCTGCGAGGTCACCCAGTTCTGGCAATAGGAGCAGTGCAGGTCGCAGCCGAGCATCCCGAAGCTGAAGGCGAGCGCGCCGGGCCACGCGTGGAAGAAGGGCTTTTTCTCGATCGGATCGCACTGAATGCCGCCAACGTACCCCCACGGCACGCGAAGCCGGCCCCCGCGGTTGAAACGCACCTGGCAGACCCCGACCGCCCCGTCGGGAATGGGGCACTCGTGTCCGCACGCGTAACAACGCAGGCGGTCCTTCGAAATCGACTCGACGAGCTCCGGCGCCGCCTCGGCCGTTCGGGCCTCCAGCACTTCGGCGAGCGTGGACATAAGGACATTGTACGGCTCACTGCTCGAGGCAGGAAGCCCGGCCCGAAGAGAGACCCCGGGGCCAAGTACAATGAGGGATGCCCAAGACCGTCGCCGTCATCGGCGCTTCGAGCAATCGAGACAAGTTCGGCAACAAGGCGCTCAGGGCGTTCGCGCGGCAGGGATATACCGTCATCCCAATCCACCCGTCGGAAACGCAGGTCGAAGGACACAAGACGTACGCCTCCGTGCTCGATGTGCCGCATCCAATCGACATGGCGACGGTGTACGTCCCACCGCGCGAGGGCGTCAAAGTCATGGAGCAGCTCGCCCGGAAAGGCGTGCGCGAAGTGTGGCTGAACCCGGGCGCCGACGGCGCCGAGGTCGTCGCCCGGGCGCGCGAGCTCGGCCTGAACACCATCCAGGCCTGCAGCATCATCGCGATCGGGGAAAGCCCGGGGAGATATTGATGGCCGGCCCGGCAGCCGGCCGGCCGGTTGACACCACACCCTGCCGTGCCTATACTTTCGAAAACACAACACTTCCAAGCAGTCCGCTAGAGACGCGGGGCCTCCAGACGCATCACTCCGCTCCGCAGGCAATAAAGCCGACACCGTAAGGCAACGATTCCTCAACCGACCGACAGCGCCAGCAGTCTCATGTCAACGACCAATAAACGTACTTCCGGACATCCGCCCGCCGATCAAGACGTCACGCCCGAACAGCCGAATGGCGAGCAGCCGCAGGACTCGTCCCCGCAGCAGCCTCAGGGCTCGTCCCCACAGCAGCAGCCGCCGCCACCGCGCGGCGGGGGTGACGAGGGGCGGCGCGGCCGGGGGCTCAACATCACCGATCTGAAGGACAAGAGCATCCAGGAGCTCACCCAGATCGCGAAGGACCTGAACGTCGCCGGCGCAACCGGCATGCGCAAGCAGGAGCTGATCTTCCAGATCCTCAAGGCGCAGACGGAGCAGAGCGGGTTCATCTTCTCGGAGGGGGTGCTCGAGGTGCTGCCCGATGGGTTCGGATTCCTGCGCGCCCCCGATTACAACTACCTGCCGGGACCGGACGACATCTACGT
>CAYZBZ010000137.1:0-10556 GCA_964476725.1 uncultured Vicinamibacterales bacterium | reverse complement strand
GGCGGGGCCGCCCGCTCGACCGGCCGCTCCGCCGGCAGCGATCGAGTACCGAATCTACTACGCCGACTATCGCGATGTGGATGGGCTTCAGTGGCCCTTCCGGTTGCGGAAGGCGACGGGCCCCGACACGACCGAGGAGACCACGTTCGACAGGTTCAGGATCAACGCGAAGATCGATCCGAAGAAGTTCGAGGTCCGCAAATGACGCGTCTCTCTGCCGCGCCCGCCATCATCTTTTAGCGCGGCGTCGCTTCGTACGCCAACAGGAACGCTTGTAGTCGACTTCGCGCGCCTCACCTCTTCCCCGTAGCTTCCGCCTTAAGGCGGAAGCCACGGATGTCGAAGCGTGGAGCAGCGCGTTCTACACCCGCGCCGCTCCCTCGATCCCGATCTTCACGTGCGCGGCGTGATGGCGGCAGTGCCAGGCGTACATCCGGAGCGCCGCGTCCACCGTCACGGGCCCCAGTTCCGGATGGGTGTATGTCTTTCGGAATTCAGCGTCCGGCAACGCGCGAAGGAATGCGACCCAGCGGCGATGGAGGGCGTCGAGCAGATCGAGCGACATCGCGATCGGCGCCGACTTCGCTTCCGGCAGTTCCGCCCATAGCGATTCCTCGTACGTCTTGACGGCGGGCGCGTCTTCCGTTGCGGCCAGCTTCATCCGCACGTACGCGTGCATGTGGCTGTCCGGCAGGTGATGAATGACCTGCCGGATCGTCCACCCTCCAGGTCGATAAGGAGTATCGAGCTGCGCGTCGGTGAGCCCTTTGACGAGCGCCCGCAGGGTCGCGGGCGCCTGTTCCAGGATCTCGATGAGCTCCGCGCGTCCGCGCACGTCGAGCGGAGCAGTCTCGCGAGGCGCACGGCCCACCGGATATCGCAGTCGTTCCAGATCAGTCATGGCTTGTCGCATCCTCCGCTACGCCCTGCATCGGGCAGCCCTAAAGGGCTGCGCTACGCGGTGCAGGGCTGAAGTTTCGCACAGCCGCGGTCATTGCGGCCTGATTTTTCCCGTGAGCCTGCCGAGCAGCTTGACGGCGTAGAACGCCGCGCGCTCGCGGACCTGGCTCATGTCGGGCGGGCGGTCCTCCAGGTGAAGCGCCCACAACTGATCGACCGCCGCGTCGTCTCCCTCGAAGGGGTGCAGCGCGATCCAGTAAAGAATCTGGATGAGCTGTTCCTTCGGCAGGTCCTCGTTCAGCCGGTCGAAGATCACCTGCGGCAGGTAGCGCTCGAGCGACATCTGCAGGACGTCCGGCACGGCGGCAACCAGCAGGTAGTTGCGCACGCGCTGGACGCGGTCGTCCACCTTCCCGGGTCTCCACTCGGGAAGCGCGTTGCGTATGAAGTCGAGATCTTCGAGGACCGCCGGAGGCGGTTCCTCGTCCAGAGGCGCGATGGGCGCAACCACGCCGTTGTCCGACGGGAGTCGATCGAACACCAGGTCACGATCGATGTCTGCGATCGTGACGGCCTGCCATGACGCCGGACCCGCGCCTGGCGCTGTTCCGGCCTTCGGTGTCTGCGTCTCAGGGGACGGCGCGGTATTCGGCAGCGCCGGTCTGGCGGGTGCGTTCGCGTCCGCGCGTGCGGAGGACGCCGCAGGAGCCGAGGCCGCGGGCGCGGACGCCGCGGGCGCAGATGCCGCAGGCGCAGGCTTCGCGGGTTCAGAAGGTTCAGAGGGTTCAGTCGGTTCAAGGTTCCGAGGTGCGGCCGGCGCGCCGGATCGAATCTCGGCCAGGGCGGAAGCGGCCGCGGCCTTCTTTGCCGTCGTCGAGACACGGCCGCGGGACTCGGCGAGCGCGCCGACGGCCGCCCACGCAACGAGCGCCAGCGCCACCCAGGCCTTGCCTTCACTCGCGGCGAACCGTTGCTGCGCGTCCCACCGGAACATGCGCGTCCCCGCTATGCAGCCGGCCGCGCCGATGAGCACCAGCGCCAGCACGTTGAAGCGCGCAACACCGAGCCCGTCCCCCGTGACCGAGGCCTGCAGGGCCTCGACGGCATAGCGCCCGGGGAAGAAAGCCGACAGGTGCTGGGCCCACGGCGGCAGGCTCGCGAGCGGCACGGCGATCCCGCCGATGATCAGCATCGGAAGAAAAATGCACTGCCCCAGCGCCTGCACAGCCGGCACGTTGTCCGCCATCATCGCCATGACGAGCCCCAGGCCGAGAAAGGCGAACGAGACGAACGTGAACGCGAGCCACAGATCGACGGGATGTCCCGGGAAGGGCATTCCGAGCGCCATCGCGAGCGCAAGCTGCAGCAACCCTGCGGTGATCAGTATGAGGTACCGCGCCAGGACCGTGCTGCCGATGAGGCTGCGTGTGGACACCGGCGCGAGCCGATAGCGGCGCCACACGCCGCGCTCACGCTCGCTGACCATCGTGGTCGGCAGCCCGAAGCAGGCGCCGCCAAGCACGCTGACCGTCAGCAGCTCGCCCATATGCCACGCCAGCGGGATCCGCTCGTGTCGATAGAGCACCCAGAAGGCCACCAGGAAGATCAGCGGAAACAGGTAGCCGTAGAGCAGCGCCATCCGGTTTCGAAAATGCAGCCGCAGGCTGATGTCGAGGTGTTGCCGCAGTGCGCTACGCATCTCGCAGGCTCGTTCCCGTAAGCTCGATGAAGACATCTTCGAGCGTGGCTTTCCGCACCTGCAGCTCGGCGATCTCGACTCGCTCGGTTTCGAGCACGGCCATCAGATCGGCGAGCGTCCGAGAGACGTGCGCCGTCCGGAAGCGGACCCTCGAGCCGTCGACCGCCAGGTCCTGAACATCCGCGACAGCCGCGAGCCTCTGAGGATCGATCGGCGGCAGTGTCGAAAGGAACACCGACTGCATCGCGGTCGAGCGTGCGATCAGCTCCTGCGGCGTCCCCGCCGCGATGATGCGCCCGCGGTCGATGATCGCGATGCGGTCGCACAGCTGCTCGGCCTCGTCCATGTCGTGCGTGGTCAGAAGGACCGTGTGTCCGTCGCGCGTCATCTGCGCAATCTCCGCGTGCAGGCCGCGGCGCGACTGCGGATCCAGCCCGGTCGTCGGCTCGTCGAGGAACACGATTTCGGGCTTGTTGACGAACGCGAGCGCGAGAGCCAGCCGCTGGCGCTGGCCGCCCGACAGCGTGTCGAACGGCGCGTCGGCTTTCTCCGCGAGGGAGAACCGCTCCAGCAGTGGACCGGCCGCGACGGCGTCGCGGTAAAACGAGCCGAAGAGCGTCAGCGCTTCGCGCGGCGTGATCTTGTCCTGCAGGGCCGTCGTCTGCAGGACCGCGCCGACCCGGTGCTTGACGTCGTTCCGCCGCCGGCGCGCGTCGATTCCGCAGATCTCGATCTCGCCGCCGTCCGGTTCGCGCAGGCCGATGACGCATTCCACCGTCGTCGTCTTGCCGGATCCGTTCGGGCCGAGCAGCCCGACGATCTCGCCGTCCTCGATCTCGAAGCTGATCCCCTGCACCGCGTGCACGTCGCCGTAGTGCTTCCGCAGGTCGCGAACGACAACCTTGGCAGACATCGCGTGGCTCAGCCTTCCCAGCCGTTGATGATGGTCTCCCGCAGATCGAAGCCGAATGCGCGCTCGGTGACGACGACGATGGGCGGCCCCTGGAGCCGCTTGTAGACGGATCGGCGGACGCGCCGGAAGGCGTCGTAGACCACGGTCCTGAAGGTCGAGGCGGTGTGCTTGTCGTACACCGTCAGCCCTTCGGGGTCGGGGGTGAACCTGGCGGGGTCGAGCTCGCGGCGCTCGAAGAGCGCGACCAGCTCCGCAGGGCTCCGGCGCCGCTCGACCAGCTCGCCGACGACGGGCGCCACGACGTAGTAGTCGAAGGGATCGTACTGGTTGGCGGCCAGCTCCGCCGACGGCTTGATGTGGAACGTCTCCTCGGGAATCTTTTCCTCCCCGTGCTTCTCGTTGACGTACCGGGCGAGGCGGTAGACGTCCAGCTTCGACAGATCGCCGATGAGCGAGACGCCGCCGCACATGTCGCCATAGAGCGTGGCGTATCCCAGCGCGATCTCCGTCTCGTTGCCGCAGGAGATGAGGAGCGCGCCGGTATCGTTCGACTCCGCCATCATCAGCAGTCCCCTGATGCGCGCGTGGAGGTTCTCGCGGGTGATGCTGTGCGCGATCGGATGCGCATGCTGCTCGAACACCGAGCGGACGTGGTCGTCGAGCTCCTGGATCGGAATGACGCGGTAGGCGACGCCGAACGCGCGCGCGAGCCTCGACGCGATCGACTTCGTCGTCTCGGTGTTGTAGCGCGAAGGCATGTTGCAGGCCGACACCTGCTCGGACCCGAGCGCGTCCACCGCGATCGCCAGCGCCAGCGCCGAGTCGATGCCGCCCGACACCGCGACCGCCGCCCGGCCGAAGCCGGTCTTCGCCATGTAGTCCCGAAGGGCCATGACGAGAGCGTCGTACGTCTCGCGGTCGCGCTCGAGGGGCGGGAGACTCACCGGAGCGCTGCCTCCCGCGTCAAGATCCACGACGAGCAGATCCTCCGCGAACTGGCGGCCGATCGCCATCAGGCGGCCGTTCGCGTCGTAGACGAGGCTCTCGCCGTCGAACGGGATGATGTTCTTGCCGTTGTCCGCCGCGCCGGCCGTGTTGATGTACACGAGCGGCTTGCGCACCCGCTCGATGAGCCGGCGGATGACCGCGTCGCGCTCGTGACGTTTGCCGGGACAGAACGGCGACGCATTCAGGTTGAGAAGGACATCCGCCCCCTTTGCGGCGAGCTCGGACAGCGGCTTGACGTCGTAGAACTCGTCCCAGAGGTCCTCGCAGATCGACACGCCGAGCTTCACGGTGCCGCCGCGGGTCTCGATGCTGACCGGTTCCCTGTGCTCGGCGGGCACGAAGAACCGTTTGTCGTCGAAGTAACGGTAGCTCGGGAGGAGCGACTTGTGCGCCCGCTGCAGCACCCGTCCATCCCGGACCACGGCGGCCGCGTTGTACTTCCTGGCCGATCCGCTGTCGTTGCGCGCCGCGAGGTTGTAATCGATGAATCCGACGACGGCCGTGATGCCCCGCGCCGCCTCGGCGACGGCCTGCATCGCCCGCTCGTTCGCTTCGAGAAAGCCGGCGTCTTCGACGAGGTCGCCAATGCAATACCCCGGAAGCGCCATCTCGGGCGTGACGAGGACGTCGGCCCCCTGCTTCGCCGCCGCGTCGAGCGCGGCCAGGATCCGGGCGGTGTTGCCGTTGATGTCACCGCTCGTGGGGTTCAGTTGTGCGAGCGCGATGCGCATCAGGGGCTCAGGGGTTCAAGGTTCACGGGTTCAGGGTTCAGCGTTGTCGTCGTGCAGGGTCCCGTCGTTGGAAGTATTTCACACCACGGAAGGACCCGGAAAACACGGAAGTACACGGAAGAACACGGTGGTAACGTGGGTTATCATCCCCACACTGGAGGGGACAACCATGAGAATCGGACTCTACAGCATCACCTATCTCGGTCTCTGGTATCGCGGGCGGGCGCTGACGGTCGAGGAAGTGATCGACCGGGCACGGGCATGCGGCTACGACGGGGTCGAGATTGACGGCAAGCGGCCCCACGGGAACCCCCTGGACCTGCCGCGGAACCGGTGTGTCGAGCTGCAGAACAGGGCGCACGACGCGGGCGTGGAGATCTATGCCGTCGCCGCGAACAACGACTTCAGCAGCCCGATACCGGAGTATCGGGAGAGCCAGCTGCTGTACATGCGCGAGCTCATTCGCATGACGGCCGATCTCGGCGTGAAGACGTTGCGGGCGTTTGCCGCGTGGCCGGGCGTGACGACCTCTCCCGACGGAGGTCAGTACACCACCGCGCGGCGCGTGTGGCGGGAGGCGCATCTCGGGGTGAGCGACGAGCAGACGTGGGAGTGGTGCCGCGACGCGCTCATCGAGTCCGCCCGCTGGGCGGGCGGCTGCGGCGTGACGCTGGCGCTGCAGAACCACCCACCGGTCACGATGAACCCCGGCGATATGCTGAGGATGATTCGCGAAGTAGGCTCCCCCTTCGTGAAGGCGTGCCTCGACGCCCCGCTGGCCGCCAAGCAGGGGGTGACGTCGATGCAGCAGGCAGCCCGGGACGTGGGACCGCTGCAGGTGTTGTCGCATTTCGGCGGCGAGTACGAGCGGGCGGCGGACGGCTCGGTGCGGGGATACGACCGCAATCCGGACCTCACGCTGACGCCGCTGAACTACTACGCCGATTTCGCCCAGGGCATGCAGGAGATCGGTTACGAGGGGTATATCGGCTACGAACTGTGCCATCCGCTGCCCAAGGTGAACGGCGAGACTGTCGGAATAGAGTTCGCGGACAACAACGCCCGGCTGGCCGCGGAGTACATGCGCGCCATCGTGACGGACGTGAAGCGCTCAGCGGCGCGAATGGTGAAAGTCTGAAGTGAGAAGAACTTCAGACTTTCGAATTGGAGGCCTTAAGGTGAAGGATGCGCATTAGGAACGGGTTGGTCGCGTCGGCGCTCGCGGGGTTCACGATCCTCGCGGCCCATGTCGTCGCACAAGGGACGCCGCAGACCCCGGCGCCCCCCGCCGCCGCACCGCAGGAGCCTGCTCCGCCGCAGGGCGGTCCCCCCGCCACCGGTCGCGGCCGTGGTCAGGGCCGCGGTGCCGGGGCCGGAGCGGTATTTCCGGCGCAGCAGCGGCCGCCAGGCGACCCCGTGCTGATTGAGCGGGGGAAGACGTTGTACAGCATCACATGCAGCAGCTGCCACGGCCCGGACCTTCGCGGCGGCGCATTGGGCGGGCCCAACCTGCTTCGGTCCCAGGTCGTGCTGAACGATCAGTCAGGGGAGTTGATCCTCCCGATTGTCCGCGGCGAACGCGCGGACAAGGGGATGCCACCGCTGCCTTTGCCCGACCATGACGTCAAGGCGGTCGCCGAGTACATCCGTAGCGTCCTGGCATCCAGCCAAAGGCAGGGAGCGCCGCCTGCGACTGAGGCTCCGCCTCCCGACGCGCTCGTCGGAAATGCGGCTGCAGGCGAGACGTACTTCATCGCGAAGTGCAGCAGTTGCCATTCCCCTTTCAACGATTTGAAAGGCATCGGATCGAAGCTGCCCGACGCCAGGATGCTGCAGAACTTCTGGGTCACAGGGGGCGCGGGCGGGGGACGAGGCCGCGGGGGCGGCACACCTCGCGCCGTAGCGGTCACGGTCACGCTGCCCTCAGGCGAGAAGGTGGAGGGCACGCTCCTGCGCATCGACAACTTCATCGTCACGCTGACGCAAGCGGACGGCTCGGTCCGGAGCTTCCGCCGTGATGGCGATCGTCCCAAGGTCGACCTCAAAGATCGGCTCGCGGCGCACAAGGCCATGCTCGCGGTCCTCACGGACAGCGACATGCACAATGTGACGGCTTATCTGGCGACACTCAAATGACACTCAGAAAACTGCTGCTGACGACACCGCTCGTGCTGCTGCCCGCCCTTCTGATGGCCCAGGGGAAGGGGATCGACCCGGCGCAGCTGCTCAAGCCGCTGTCCGACTCCTGGCCGACTTACAACGGCGACTACTCCGGCAAACGCTACAGCTCCCTCACGCAGATCAACCAGACGACGGTGAAGAACCTCACGCTGGCCTGGGTCGCGAAAGTGAATGGTGGACCCGGGAACGCGGGATTCGGCGGCGGAGGACGAGTCGGTGGCGCGCCGGTCATCATCGGCGGCGAGGGCACGGGAGACTTCGGCGGGGGCGACGTCACGATCAAGGCCTCGGTCCTGATGGTGGACGGCACCCTGTATTTCACCGCGCCCGACAACGGCTGGGCGCTGGACGCGCGGGACGGCCGGGAGCTGTGGCACTACTTCTGGAAGACGAGGGGCGGCACCCACATCGCGACGCGCGGTTTCGGGATGTGGAACAACTACCTCTACATGGAGACGCCGGACAACTACCTGGTGTCGCTCGAAGCCAAGACGGGCAAGGAGCGCTGGCACAAGGTCATCTCGGATTTCAATCAGCAGTACTTCTCGACCATGGCGCCGATCGTGGTCGGCAACCACGTGCTCGCGGGAACGGGGAACGACCTCGATGCTCCGGGCTTCCTGCAGTCGTTCGATCCCGAGACGGGGGACCTGCAGTGGAAGCTCTACACCGTGCCGATGAATCCGGGCGATCCCGGGCTCGACACGTGGCCCAGCCTCGAGGCCGCGAGGCACGGAGGGGCCCAGCCGTGGCTTCCCGGCGCGTACGATCCCGAAACGAAGCTCTACATCTTCGGTACCGGCAATCCGACGCCGGCCTATACCGTCGGCCGCGGCGAAGGGGACAACCTCTTCACAGGGTCGCTGATCGCGGTGAACGTGGACACGGGAAAGATGGCGTGGTACTACCAGACCGCGCCGCACGACATGCACGATTGGGATTCGGCGCAGACGCCGGTCCTGGTGGACGCGCGCTTCAACGGCCGCATGAGGAAGCTCGTGATGACGGCGGCGCGCAACGGATACTTCTTCGTCCTCGACCGCGTCACCGGCGAGCACCTCCTCACGAGCAAGTACGGGTCGGCCACCAACTGGGTCAAAGCCCTCGACGAGAAAGGCCGGCCGATGCGCGATCCTGCCAAGGACGCATCGATTGGCGGCTCGCTCGTGTCGCCGACCGCCGGCGGCACGGTCAACTGGGAGCCTCCCGCGTTCTCTCCGGACACGGGCCTGTTCTACGTCGCGGAGGACAACGGGTATTCGATCTTCTATCTGATGGACACGGATCCCCGCGGGTCGATGGGGCTTGGCGGCAAGCTCGAATCCCGCGTCGGGTCGGGCGGCAGCTTCCTGACGGCGCTCGACTACAAAACAGGCAAAGCCGCGTGGCGGCACGAGTACCCGGGCGGCGGCGGCGGCGGAGGAGGCGGGGTGCTGGCGACGGCCGGAAAGCTGGTCTTCGCGGGAGACGCCGACGGCAACATCGTGGCGCATGACGCCGCAACGGGCAAGCCGCTCTGGCACTCGCGCATCGGCAACGTCACCAACCCGCCGCAGACGTACATGCTCGATGGCCGCCAGTATCTGCTCGTCGCGACCGGCGATACCTTGTACGCGTTCACGCTGTACTGACCCATCGTGGCTGGACGACAATCGCACGGCGTTTCGCGACGGACGCTTCTCAAGGCCGCGATCGCCGCTCCCGTGCTGTCGCTGGGGGGTTGCGCCACCCGCCGCGCGCCGGGGGTCATCGTGTCCCATCCCACCGACATCCGCACCGTCTTGGTCGATCACCAGTTCGAGGAGTTTGCCTACCGTGCGCCGTACCAGTTCGGCGGACGCACTGTCGATCGCGTGACGCTGCTCAACGTCACCTGCCGCGTGCGCACGGGCGGCGGGCGAGAGGCCTGGGGCTTCGGGTCGATGACGCTCGGCAACGCCTGGTCGTTCCCCGCCGCCACGCAGGACGCGGGGCTCGGAGCCATGCGTGCGCTCGCGGACGAGCTGCATGCGGTGACCGCTGCCTGCGACGAAACCGGCCACCCTGTTGATCTGTTCCGCGTCCTCGAACCGGAGTACCTGCGCGCGGCGGAGACGCTCTCGCGCGCCCGCGCACTTCCGGTGCCGATCCCGAAACTGTGCACGCTCGTCGTGGCCAGCGCCTTCGACGCCGCCCTGCACGACGCCTACGGGAAGGCGTTTGGACTGAGCTGCTACAAGACCTACGGCCGGTCGTTCATGACTCGCGATCTCTCGCACGACCTCGGCCCGGCTTTCAAGGGGGAGTACCTCGACCGCTACGTGCCGGCCGAGCCGCAGTCGCGCACCTTCGTCTTCCATTCCGTCGGCGCCAGCGATCCGCTCGAAGCCGCCGACGTGCGCACGCGGATCGAAGACGGCCTGCCGAACACGCTCGAGGAGTGGATCCCGCGCGACGGCCTCGTCCGCTTCAAGATCAAGCTGAACGGCGGCGATCTCGACGCGGATTTCGGGCGCGTCGTCCGCGTCGATCGCGTCGTCCGCCGCGCGCAGGCCGCGCGTGGCGTGACGGACTGGAAGTATTTGCTCGACTTCAACGAGGGCTGCCCGAACGTCGCCTACCTGCTCGAGTTCCTGCGCCGCGTGCGTGAGACGACCCCGAGCGGCTTCGACCGCATCCTCTACATCGAGCAGCCCACCGCCCGCGATTTGAAGAAGGACCGCGCCAACGTCATGCACGAGGCCGCGCGCCTGCGGCCCGTGGTGATCGACGAGTCACTCACCGACCTCGAGGCCCTGCTGCTCGCGCGCGAGATGGGATACACCGGCGTCGCGCTCAAGGCGTGCAAGGGCCAGAGCCACGCCATGCTCATGGCCGCCGCCGCGCAGAAGTTCGGCATGTTCCTGTGCGTGCAGGATCTCACGTGCCCCGGCGCCTCCCTCATCCACTCCGCCGGGATCGCGGCGCGCGTCCCGGGCAACGCCGGCATCGAAGCCAACGCGCGCCAGTTCGTCCCGCGCGCCAACGAACCGTGGGAAGCGCGATTCCCGGGCCTGTTCACGATTCGCGACGGCGTGATGAACACGGGCCAGCTGACGGGCCCCGGCCTTGGCGCCGTGCCGCCACGTACGTAGAGCAGCCCTTC
>CAYZBZ010000136.1:0-10626 GCA_964476725.1 uncultured Vicinamibacterales bacterium | reverse complement strand
GGTCGTCATCGCCACTCCCGACTTCTGGCACGCGCAGCACACGGTCGACTGCCTCAAGGCCGGCAAGCACGTGTACTGCGAGAAGGAGATGTCGAACACGCTGGAGGGCGCGCGCAGCATGGTGGCGGCCGCCCGCGAGACCGGCAAGCTCCTCCAGATCGGGCACCAGCGCCGCTCGAACCCGCGCTACATCCACTGCTACGAGAAGCTCCTGGGCGAGGCGAAGCTGCTCGGCCGGATCGTGACCGTCAACGGGCAGTGGAACCGCGCGGTCGCGCCCGACCTCGGGGCCCCCGACAGGTACGCGATCCCGGAGGCACAGCTGAAGCAGTACGGCTTCAAGGACATGCACCAGTTCCGCAACTGGCGCTGGTACAAGGGCCTGGGCGGCGGGCCGATCGTGGATCTCGGCTCGCACCAGATCGACATCTACAGCTGGTTCCTCGGCGCGAACCCCTCCCACGTGATGGCGAGCGGGGGGCTCCTCTACCACGACCCGAAGACGCACGAGTGGTACGACACGGTCATGGTCGTCTACGACTACGACACCCCGCTGGGCCCGGTGAAGGCGTACTACCAGACGCAGACGACCAACGGCAGCCAGGGCTACTTCGAGACCTTCATGGGCGACCAGGGCACATTGCTCATCTCCGAGTCGGAGGTGAACTACGCGGGACAGCTCTACCGCGACCCGAACGCGCCCGCCTGGGACACGTGGATCCAGAAGGGTTACGTGACCGCTCCCAAGCTCCAGGAGGCGAAGGAACAGAGCGACTCTGGCGCGGTGGCGGACGTGCGCGAGTCGGTCTCGCCTGACCAGCACACGGTGCCGGTCGTGCTGCGCGACCCCTACCACCAGCCGCACCTGCAGAACTTCTTCGACGCCGTGCGCGGCAAGGCGAAGCTCAACTGCCCGCCCGAGGTCGGCTACGAGAGCGCGGTCAGCGTCCTCAAGGTCAACGAGGCGGTCGAGGCGAAGTCCCGGCTGTCGTTCAAGCCCGAGGACTTCCACATCTAGAGGAGGATGGACATGGAAGGAGGGAAGCTCTCCCGCTGGCCGATGATCGCGATCACGGTGCTGCGGGTCTTCGTTGGGTGGCACTTCCTCTACGAGGGCATTGCGAAGCTGACGTCGCCCTCGTGGTCGGCAGCGGGCTACCTGAAGCAGGCCCGGGGGCCGTTCGCCGGCTTGTTCAAGTGGCTGGCCAGCCAGCCGGACATGCTCGCCAACGCCGACCTCGTCACGATGTGGGGGCTGACGCTCGTCGGGGTGTTCCTGATCCTCGGCCTGTTCACGCGGCTCGGGAGCCTCGCCGGGATCGGGTTCCTCCTGCTGTTCTACCTGTGCAACCCACCGTTCGTCGGCTACTTCTACTCGATCCCCACCGAGGGCAGCTACCTGATCGTGAACAAGAACCTGGTGGAACTGTGCGCGCTCGTCGTCATCCTCGTGACGGGCAGCGGCCGCTTCGCCGGGCTCGACCGCATCCTGCACGGCCTCTTCGCCCGGCGGCCGCGGCTCGCCGCGGCGTGACCTGCCATGCCGGAAGCCGACGAGTTCATCCAGTACCAGTACCGCGCGGGCGGGTCGCCGACCAGCTAGGAGGCCATCAGGTTGCCGTTCGTGGTGCTCGGCGAGCTTCGAGCGGGCTTTGCTCACGGGCACAATCTTGCGCTGCATGCACGAGACAAGCACTTCGATCACCTCCCGCAGATTGTCCGCGTTTGAACAAGGCCGCGTAGGTCGCGCTCAAGGGCTCGACGCGCTGGGTATGTCCGAAATTGTCCGAAATATGTATACATCCTTCGGACAGCCATCGAAGAGTCGACCGCCCCACACGGCGTCGAACCGGAAAGAAGCCCAGAGAAAACGCCTGAGCGACACTGGCCCGCGGTTCACGCCGCGCAGATTAGCAGTTGCCAAAATCGTCCCTGACAGCCAGCCAACCTCCAAACTTCAGATTATCAAGAAACCATTCGACGCGATCGCCTTGCGGCCTTCCGTCGGCGATCGACAAACTGAGACACAAGTGAGACGCGGCGACATGACGAGAGCGCGGAAGCGATCCGCTCGACATCACGGTCGACGGAGACGTGGCGTTCAACGACGGACAGCCGAGACGCGGGAGCGACGCATCGCCGCTCTGTAGCAAGACGCATAAGACGAAGTAATCTCCTCGAGGGGATCCCTGTGGACACCATCAGTTACGGAACGCTCCACCATCAGTTCGTCCTTTCGTCCAGCGGATCTGCCGAGATTGAGGGCTGGAGCACTTATCGTTGTTGCGGCTATTCGCTTTTATTCCATCCATCGCTGCCTGTGAACAGCGTCTTGGATAACGCGGGCACCACAATCGGCTACGTTTTAGGGTGGCCTATCGACCAATCTGGCCGATTGATTCAGAAGCAACTTCGGCTTCTATTACAGCTGAGCGCGACCACAGTCGCCAGCCTGGAGCAAGAGGTGTACGGCTTTGGCGGCCGCTATGCATTTGTGATTTTGACCCCAGAAGTGAAGCGGCTCTATCTCGACCCGGCGGGCACGCTGAGCGCGGTCTTTTCCGGGAAAAGGAGAGTAGCCGGTTCCACCGTCGCCGCCTTGGCTGTGGACGAACCGAATCATCCGCTTTGGTCCAGACCGCTGACGGAATTCCCCAACGACAAGCCCAATCAATATTGGCCCGCTGGGATTACATCCGATCCAGACATCAGCCGGCTCCTGCCGAACCATTATCTCGATTTGGTGAGTTGGCGGCCCATTCGACACTATCCAAAATCTAGGCTTGAACCGATTTGCGACAAAGACCTGCCGGACTGTATTGAAAAAATAGTTAGCGTGTTGCGCAGGCACATCGTCGCCGTTCTGGAAAGTACGGATCGGCTCTACATGCCCTTGACCGCTGGACGGGATTCGCGCGTATTGCTCGCCTGTTCAAGAGCCTGGAAAGATAAAGTTGAATACGTCACCTTTGACTATCGCCCCTGGCGGAGAGAACGAGGTGACCGGGTTGATCTATCCGTCTCTCAGCGTCTCGCGAAACGCTTTGGACTACGTCACACGCTTGTCCCCATACCCCGGAACATGCCGGCTGATACCGAGTTGCAATACCTACGTCGTATCGGGTTCGCCGGCGGCGCCGGCAAATCACGGGATTTTTTTCACGCTTGTCGTGAGCATCTGGACCTGTCTGGCGCATGGGTCACTGGTTTCGCGGGAGAGGTTGGAAGAGCCTTCTTCTGGCGCGCTAGTGACAGGGACGGTCGCGAAATGTCACCGGCCGAACTGCTCCACAGGATGGCGTTGCCCTCTTCGGATCGATTGCAGGAGGCCCTTCGCGCCTGGTGCGACGACTTGCCGGACGTCCCTCTTTCAACGTTGCTGGACTTCGCCTACCTTGAGCATCGAGTGGGCTGCTGGGCTGCGCCCCACTTCTACGGGAGCGCCGCGTTCTCGATTAACCTGACGCCTTTCAGCCATCGCGAAATTCTTGACATCATGTTCCGTCTCCCGATGACATATCGCCGCGATAAAGCCCTCGCCGGGGACATTATCTCAGCGACATGGCCCGAACTACTTGCCCTGCCGTACAACGACTACCCAGGGCTTCGACGGCTATTCGGGCCAGCCAGCTGGTTGGGACGGTCGAAGCAGACAGCCCGATCAGCGATAAAACGGATGTTGATTCGCGCTTGACGACCGGCAAATCTCCGTAGTTACTTCTTTTCCGCGTACACGCCGATCGTATTTCCTTCCGGATCGGCGAACCAGCGGATCGTCAGGTCTGAGATTGGCGAGGATAGCCTGCGCGGCTACCGGCCGTTATCCTACTCGGTCCGAGACCCGTCGATGCGATCGGGACCACTTCTGGAGGAGGTTTATCCGCCGTCACACCGTCAACAACCCGCTGGCGTATACTGTCGGCCGCTCCAGGAGGGCCCCATGATCCCGCAGACCCAGTTAACGCGCCTGTACCGAAGTCTTTTGGCTGTGATCGTCGCTGCGCTGTTGCTTCCGGCGACAGGATTCGCGCAATTCGACGCCGCCACGGTGCTTGGTACCGTCCGGGATTCGTCCGGCGCGATAGTTCCCGGGGCGACGGTGACGCTGAAGAACATCAGCACGGGCATCACCGCGAACGCCGTCAGCGACGAGAGCGGCAACTACCAGTTCCTCAACGTCCGGATCGGCACCTACACCGTGCGCGCCGAGCTGCAGGGCTTCTCGGCGGCGGTTGCGGAGAACGTCGCGGTCACGGTCAACGCGCGGCAGAGAGTCGATCTCACGCTGAAGGTCGGGGACATCGGCGAGACGGTCGTCGTCACCGGCGCCGCAAAGCTGCTCGAGACGGAGTCGAGCGACCGCGGACAGATCATCGCCAAGGAACAGATCGTCAACCTGCCCCTGAACGGCCGCGCGTATGCCGACCTGGCGCTCCTCAGCCCGGGCGTGCGCCGATCGGCCATCGCCGAGAGCCGCGACGCGTCCTTCAACGTCAACGGCCTCCGCAGCGCGGTCAACAGCTTCATCCTCGACGGCGTCGACAACAACTCCTACGGCACGAGCAACCAGGGCTTCTCGAATCAGCTCGTGCAGGTCTCGCCCGACGCGGTCGAGCAGTTCAAGGTGCAGACGAACAACTTCAGTGCCGAGTTCGGGCGCACGGGAGGGGCGGTCATCAACGCCTCGATGCGCAGCGGCACCAACGCCTTTCGAGGCACCGTCTGGGAGTTCCATCGCAACGACGCGCTCAACGCGGTCGGGTTCTTCAAGCCGACCACCGGGGTAAAGCCCAAGCTGCTGCGCAACCAGTTCGGGTTCGTGTTCGGCGGACCGGTCGTCCGGAACCGGATGTTCTTCTTCGTCGACTACGAAGGGTTCCGGCAGATCTCGCGCACGCTCGTATTTGCCAGCATCCCGACGCTCGAGCAGCGTCAGGGCAATCTCGGCCGGCCGGTCCAGGACCCGATCACCGGTGAGTTGTACGCGACCGGCGTGATTCCAACGAGCGCCATCACGCCGTTCGCCCGGCAGGTCCTGGCCGATCTGCCCGCGCCGACGCGCTCCGGGATCTCCAACAACTTCGACTCGCTGCCGCGCCGGCAGGACTTCAACAACAAGTTCGACGTGAAGTTCGATCACCAGTTCAACAGCCGGATCACGGCCTTCGTACGAGTGAGCCACCGCAAGGTGGACAACTACGAGCCGTCGCCAATCCCCGGCGCGACCGGCAGTCCGAGCAACGCGTTCGTGCACGTGCTGAACGATCAGGTCGCCGGCGGGGTGACGTTCACGCCAGGCCCGAGCTCGCTGCTCGAGATACGCCTGGGCGTGTCGCGCACCGAAGCCGGCAAGGAGCCTCCGGGCGTCGGCGGGCCGACGATGCTGGAGGGTTACGGGATCACCGGTCTGCCCACCGACCCGCGCTTCGCCGGCGGACTGACCGAGCAGGGTGTCACGGGCTGGACGACCTGGGGCCGACAGAACAGCAACCCGCAGTTCCAGGACCCGTCCGTGTTCAACCCTCGCATCAACTACTCGTGGATCATGGGGCGGCAGAGCTTCAAGGCCGGGTACGAATACCAGGCGATCAACACGAAAATCGACGACTTCAATCCGAAGTACGGGCGCGACTCGTACGGCGGGCAGTTCAGCCGCCCGGTCGGCACCACGACGAATGACCCGGCGGCCTACAACCTGGCTGACTTCATGTTCGGCGCGCGGAGCGCCTACGCGATCATCAACCCGTTCATCGCGAACCTGCGCCAGCGCATGCACTTCACCTACCTGCAGGATGACTTCAAGGTCGACCCGAGGCTGACGCTCAATCTCGGGCTGCGCTACGAATTTGCGACGCCGCAGTGGGAGAAAGACAACTTCCTCACCAACTACGATCCGTCGTCCAACACGCTCATCCAGGCAAAGGACGGCTCGATCTACGATCGCGCGCTCGTGAACCCCGATCGCAACAACTTCGCGCCGCGTTTCGGCCTGGCCTTCGCCGTCAGCAGCAAGACGGTGCTGCGCGCGGGCTATGGCATGAGCTACATTCACTTCAACCGCCTGGGGGGCGAGAACCTGCTCTCCTTCAACGGTCCGCACGTCGTCGGGGCCACAATCAACCAGCAGCCGTCGCAGGGACTCTGCGGAGCGACCTCGGCGCCGACCACGTGCTTCCGGACGACCCAGCAGGGCTATCCCGAAGGGCTGACGGTGCCGGCCAACTTCAACCCGCTGAACGTGCGCGTGAACTACATCCCGAAGGACAATCCGACCGGCAACGTGCAAAGCTGGCATGCGTCGGTCCAGCGGGAGCTTCTGCCGAACCTGCTGGTGGATGTCGGCTACGTCGGGAACAAGAGCCGAGACATCATGATTCTCGGGGATTTCAACCAGGCGCGACCGAACGGGCCGACCGAGAACGCGACATTGCAGGCGCGCCGGCCGATCCAGGGCTTCCAGGAGATTCAGATCGCGTGGGGTGGCGGCAAAGGGGATTATCACGCGCTGCAACTGAAGGTGGAGCGCCGGTACTCGAAGGGACTCTATCTGCTGAACTCGTTCACCTGGTCGAGGGCGAGGGACAACGCGTCGGGGCACCTCGAGGTGCAGAACGGCGACAACAGCCGCGTGAACTACCGCGACCTCGCATCAGAGTTCGGAAGGTCCGGCTACGATCAGCCGCTGAACAACACGACCAGCTTCGTCTGGGAGCTGCCGTTCGGGCAGGGTCGGAGGTACGGCGCCGGCTTGAATCCGGTCCTGGAAGGCATCCTGGGCGGGTGGCGCGTCGTCGGCATCAACACGATGACGAACGGCGTGCCGGTCAACCTGTCCTATTCGCCCGCGACCGCGTTCTCCGTCAGCGGCAGCCCGACGTACCGGCCGAACCTCACGGGAGACCCACTGACCCAGAATGGGGGCGCCACCAACTACCTGAACCAGGCGGCGGTCGAGATCCCGACCGACCGGTCGCAGCCGTTCGGCAACGCACCGCGCAATGCGGTCCGGGCCCCGGCGTTCTATCAGTTCGACCTCGGGCTGCACAAGGCGTTCGGGCTCGGACGAGATCGGACACGCCTGGAAGCCCGTGTCGAAGCGTTCAATCTGTTCAACAGGACGAACCTGGGCTCTCCGAACAGCAACCGCTCGTCGAGCGCGTTCGGGACGATTACGTCGACCTCCGCGGCGAGACAGATCCAGCTTGGCCTGAAGCTGTATTTCTAGAATGGCTCCGAAACACTTTCAGCGCGGGGCTGGTTTCGCCGTGAACGTCCGGGTCAGCACCTCGCCATCACGACCGATCGGGCCATCGTGCCCGTCAATCGAGAGGCGTACCGCGCCCGCATCGCCGGTTCGGATCACGACCGTGCGTCCAGGGCTGAGCGGAACGGTCTCGCCTGCTCGCAACTCGCGCTCGAGCACGCGGTTCCCATCCACGAGCACGCGCACCCACACACGCCGGAGCGCGGTGAGCTTCGCCTGAGGACTGCGGTTGGCGACTGCGACGGGCGCGGGCGCCGCCGGCGGCGGCCTGGCGGGCGTGGGCGTTTCGGCCGCGACGGGGCGGGGTGCGCCCGATGATTCCTGGGGAGCGGATCGCCAAGTGCGCGTCAACAGCACGGCGACGGCGATCACGACCGCTGCGGCTCCGAGCACAACGGCGGGCCGAACGCGGCGCTGGCGCTTCGCCGTCGGCCGTGCGATCAGCCCTGCCGGCAGATCGACGACCGGAACGAGAGATTGAGGCTCGGCGGGCGGCGGAGCCGCCACGCCCCAGGGCCCAGCAGACGCTGCCGGGGAGCCAATCTCCGAAGGGAACGGCAGCAGTGGATCCAGTGAGGACGGCGGCGGCAAGACGGGCGCCGGGGCGACGTCCTGCTCCTCGGGTGGCTTCTTGAACCCGCGCACGAAGTCGTCGAACTCGGCGTCGATCTCCTTGCGCCGCTGGCGCGCTCGATCGATCGAGAGCCGCAGGTCTTCCAGCTCCGCAAGTGCGGTCGGTTCATCGAAGGGGACATTCTCACCGGGCATCAGCAACAGTTGACCTGCTCAACACCTTGCGGGTCAAGCTGAAGGAAATGTTGTTAGTATGGAGCTTTCGTGCCGCGCGCCTGCTGGGCTTCTGCAAATTGCTCCAGCAGCGGCTCCGTCTGCGACAGCGAGATGCACGCGTCGGTGATACTTTGTCCGTAGACGGCGGGCCGGCCCGGCACGTAATCCTGACGCCCTTCGACCAGATGACTCTCCAGCATGGCGCCGAAAATCTGCCACGATCCTGATGCGACCTGCTGGCAGATCGACGCCGCTACGTCCGCCTGCCGCCGGTGATCCTTCTGACTGTTGCCGTGCGAGCAGTCGATCATCACGGACTCCCGGAGTCCCTTTGCGGAGAGACGTGCGCAAATCTCCCTGACACGCTCGGCGGCGTAGTTCGGGCCGGTTCGCGTTCCTCCGCGCAGAATCACGTGGCACGTGTCGTTGCCGGTCGTCTCGAAGATGGCGGAGACACCCTGCTTCGTCACCGAGGGAAACAGATGCGGCGAGCGCGCCGACAGCACGGCATCGACCGCGGTCTGCGTGTTGCCGTCCGTGCTGTTCTTGAACCCCACAGGCATCGACAGGCCGGACGCGAGCTCGCGGTGAATCTGGCTTTCTGTCGTTCGCGCGCCGATGGCAACCCAGGACGTCAGATCGGCAATGTGCTGCGGAATCTGCGTGTCGAGGAATTCGGACGCCGCCGGCAGCCCCATGTCGTTGACGTCGAGGAGCAGCCTGCGGGCGAGCCGCAACCCTTTGTTGATGTGATAACTCTCGTCGAGATCGGGGTCGTTGATGAGCCCCTTCCACCCGACGGACGTGCGCGGCTTCTCAAAATACGCGCGCATGATCACGACAAGGTGGTCGGCGTACCGCTCGGCCAGAGGTCTGAGCCGTTCCGCGTACTCCAGCCCGGCCTTCGCGTCGTGTATCGAGCAGGGGCCGACGACGATGACGAGCCGGGAGTCGGCGCCGCCGATCGCGGCCGCGACGGCCAGGCGCGTGTCGCATACGACATGAGACGCCCGCTCGCTGATCGGGATCTCTTCGAGCAGAATCGCTGGCGGAATGAGCGGCCGAACCTGGGTGATCCGAAGGTCGTCTGTCTTTCGAAGCATTACCTAGAAGATACCGCACCCTGGGGCTTCCGGTCGCGGGGGAAGGGTATCCGGCGGTGGATCGCTCGCGCCGTTTTCCCGTTCCTGATCGCGGTCGCGCCGGCTGCACCGGTGGCGGCCGGGCCGCAGCAACCGCCGGCCGTCATTACCCCCGTGCCGCCCGCCGTCCTGGCGCGGGACGGCAGCGGACGAGTCACGGTTCGAGCGGTGCGCATCGAGCAGCCGCTTCGAATCGACGGCGTACTGGACGACGACCCGTACAAGAACATCGTGCCGATTGAAGGGTTCATCCAGCAGGAGCCGCGCGAGGGGGAGCCGGCGACCGAGGCGACGCTGGTGTGGGTGCTGTTCGATCGCGACAACTTCTATATCTCCGCGCGCTGCCGCGACAGCGACCCGCGGCGAATCGTGGCGAACGACATGCGGCACGACGGCAGGAACATCACGCAGAACGACAATCTCAGCGTCGTCCTCGACACGTTCTACGATCGGCGGAACGGCTACGAGTTCCTCGTGAACGCGGTCGGCGGGATGATGGACACACAGGTCACCGACGAGCGGGACCTCAACCGGGACTGGAACACCATCTGGGTTTCGAAGAACCGGCGCGACGACGAGGGCTGGACGGTCGAGATGGCGATTCCGTTTCGATCGCTCCGATATCGAGCCGGCGGCCCGCAGGTGTGGGGCATCAACATCCGGCGCACGGTGCGGTGGAAGAACGAGTACTCGTACCTCAGCCCGGTTCCCCGGCTCCAGGGGCCCCGGGGAATTCTCAAGTTTTCCTCGGCCGCGACGCTCGTCGGCCTCGAGGTGCCGGAGGCGGCCCTCAATCTCGACGTCAAGCCCTACGCGCTCTCGAGCGCCAAGGCGGATCGTGAAGTCGACCCGGGCTTCAAGGCCGATGTCGACGCCAACGCCGGATTCGACGTGAAGTACGGCCTCACCCGCGGCCTCACCGCGGACCTCACGTACCGCACCGATTTCGCCCAGGTGGAAGACGATGACCAGCAGGTGAACCTGACCCGGTTCAGCCTGTTCTTTCCCGAGAAGCGTGAGTTCTTCCTGGAGGGACAGGGGATATTCGCGTTTGGCGGGGTCGAGACGACCCCTCGCGCGGGGTCTGCCGCGCCCGGCACCACCAACACGCCGCTACTCTTCTCCAGCCGTCAGATCGGATTGAGCGACGTACGCCCGGTGCCGATCGACGTGGGCGGACGCGTCACCGGCAAGGCAGGGCGATACAGCGTCGGCTTCCTCGAGATCCAGACCGCCAGAAGCCGGACGGCCGGTGTGGCGCCCACGAATTTCGGGATCTTCCGGTTGAAGCGCGACATCCTTCGGCGCAGCTACATCGGGATCATCGGCACGCGGCGATCGCCATCGGCCGTGTTCGGCGGGACGAATCTCGCCTTCGGCATGGACGCCAATTTCTCGTTCTTCGACAGCCTGAATCTTGTCGGCTTCTAC
>CAYZBZ010000135.1:0-10784 GCA_964476725.1 uncultured Vicinamibacterales bacterium | reverse complement strand
AAGACGATAGCAACTGTCTTCAAAGTCAAGCGATCTCTGGTTGAGTGATCTGTTGCCAAGCCGTGTTTGTCCGCATCATCGCGTTGAGGATCGTCAGGAGTTTGCGCATGCAGGCGGTCAGCGCGACTTTCTTTGGCTTGCCGGCCACGATCAGGCGGAGAGAGAAGGCGCGAATGACGACGTTGCGTCGAGCGGCGACCAAAGCGCCGACGATAGGAAACATTAGAGGGGGCAAGTCAACATAAGGCCCGTTCCCAGACCCGCCCCCCGCCACGGGAAAGACTCTGTTCCTGGGCTGCGATCGAGCGCGACCGGCCCCGTGACGAGCATTGTCGGCGTCGATGTGGCTACTGCCGAGGAACGGCAAGTCACGATTTTCGCACCCGGAGCGGGTCAGGCGAACGACGTGGGGCTGTCGGTAAGCCCGACGGCAACAGCCTCGCGGTGTCCGTGTGGACCAAAGCCTACGCGACGGCGAGAATCTTCACCGTCGGCATCGATGGCTCCAACTATCGTGACGTCCTCGGGCCGTTCGATACCGGCTGGATCGCCGACAAGCTTCGCTGGACGCCGGACGGACGCTCGCTGGTGCGCGGCCTTCGACGGGAGCCGGAACTGGCGCATCATGCGTGTGTCGGTGGAAGGGGGTGCGTCGCAGTTCGACGGGCTCGATTACACCAGCCTGTCGGCGATGCTGTCAGGCATGCGCATGTGGCCGGGCAACTTCAACAACATCGATCTCAGTCCCGACGGCTCACGCATCATCGTCAGTGCCCTGACGTTCAGCAAGAACGAATTGTGGACGCTGGATACCATCAGCGGGCCGGACCAGCCGCGCTAGCGGCGCAGCGCTCAACCAAAATTGAAAGGCGACTCGGGAAGGGGTGGGGAGGGAAACTGATATCTGTCCCTCTCCACTTCTGCCCTCCTCGCGATCGCTGCGACGTGGAGCTCTGGCCGTCGCGCCCCTGCGGTATGCGATATTCACCGGCCTGTCTGTAAGACCGGCCTTCGTGGTCTACTTCAGGATGCCCTTGAACGTCACCCACGGACGCGCGTCGATCACCAGGCGCCCCGCCTTCACGGCCGGATCACCTGCCGCAAGCTGCTTCGCTTCATCCACCGAGCCGACCCGGTAGATCACAAGGCCTCTCCAGGCCGTGTCGTCTTGAAACGGCCCGGCGACGAGCAGCTTGCCTTGCCTCTGAAGAGTGCTCATGTACGCAAGGTGCCCGTTCTGAATGGTCTGAAGTTCTGACTCTGGCTGCTGCGCGTTCGGGCCGCGCATCAGGAAACCCAAGACGAGGCGCTCAGCAGTCGGGGGATTGTCAGGAAGATTGAACAGTCCTTTCGGACCGTACCAAGACTTGACTTCAACGACGAGAACGCCGGCCTTCACAAACGAGTCATCCGCGAACGTTGCCTTCGCCGTCGCCGCATCGGGGACGTCCAGCACCACGATGCCGCGCAGATCGGTATTGTCAGTGAAGCGCCCGTATAGAAGATTGATCCGCTCGCGATTCAGCTTCGACAAGAGCGCGAGATGCGCTTGCTGCATCTTCGGCGCGTCCGACTCCGGGACGGGCTGGTTCGGCCCCGCGCGCAGGAATACCATCTGGTAGACCATCATGTGCGTGGGCTCCTGGGCGAACGCGAGCGTTGCCAGCAGGGTCAACAAACAGCACAGGCCCACCCTCGACACTCTCGGCGCGATGCTCATCGTCACCCTCGTCCAATCTCCCGCGCTGACCCTCCGGCTAGATCAGCTCAGGGTAACCCCCGCTCCCGACCGGCGGCGGCAGCGCCACGGCGGCGGTTGCCGCGATGCACACGCGGCGCACCCGATCATCGCCCAACGCGACGAATCCAGGGTCGCCCTCAATCTGCGGGAGATCCGCCCATCCCAGGTCTGCAGCCCGGGTCAGCGCGGCGACGGCCTGGTCACCCTCACCTCGGGTGGCGTGAGCCGAAGCCAACTCGTACCAACTCTCGGCGTCCGCGCACCCAGGGGCCAGGCCCCAGACGAAACGGGCGTGACCGTCCAGCATCGCCTTACCCAGACGCAGCGCCTCGGTCGATGCCCCACGCTCGCCGGCTCGATCCAGCACCCGGGCAAGGCCAAAATGCGACTTGACCCAATGGGCGCCTATGCCGATTCGATGGTCGTGTTGTTCCGCGATCGCGATGGCGGCGGTGAAGTCCCGTCGCGCCAAGTCCAACTCCGCGGCTCGCTCGTATAGGCATCCCCGTACGCCACGGGCCCAAGCCGTCATCACCTCCGCATACACGTGGTCCATCGGCGGATAGCGCTCGATCGCGTGCGTCAGGAACGGCAGCGCCTTGTCGCTCTCTCCCGCGTACAGGTGCAGCACCGCACATGCCACATAGGATCCGATGAAGATCAGCCCGGTGCCGGCGCGCTCGGCCGCAAGTGCCGCGTCGCCCATGAGGCGGGCATGCGCAGCTTGACCGCGGAGTTCATACAGGCTCCCTGCCAGCCCCGGGGCAGGTTGATACGTCGGGTTCAGGGCATGGGCTCGCAGCAGCGGAGGGATCGCCCGGGCTAGATCGCCGAGCGTGCCCCTCGATAATCCGCGCATGGCGAGCGAGAGACCGAGGATGAACCATGGCATGACAGCGCCGGGCTCCCGCTCGGTGGCTTCGCGGGCCGTCATCACCGCTTCGTCGTGTCGATGCTGTCGGGAGTACAAGTAGGCGAGATATGGGTACGGTTCGCTGAGCGTGGGCTCGAGCCTCATCGCGCGTTGCAGCGCCACCACGCCCTCGTCGAGATCTTCGCGACGACCCGACGCGATGTACTTGGGCATCAGCAGGCTGCCGAGCCCCGCCCACGCCAGCGCGTAGTCGGGGTCGATCTCGAGGGCGGCCTCGAAATGGGTCGTGGCGGTCCGCACGCTCTCCTTGCCGAATTGCTGGAATGCGCGTTGTCCCTTGGCGTAATGCTCGTAGGCGCTCAGATGTGTCGTCTCGGGCCGTTCAATCTGTCCCAGCTCCTTGCTGGTGATCGTGATCCGCAGCACTTCGGCAAGGGCCGTGACGATCCGATCCTGAAGCGCAAAGATGTCGCTCATCGCCCCGTCGATCTTGTCAACAGCGACGGTCTCCTCTGACTCGATATCTGCAAAGTGTGGAATCAGCCGTACTGAGGATCCGGATACCTGGAAGCTTCCCCACACGACCAGCCGCGCCCCCAGCGACCGCCCGAGCGCAACAACCCAGGCATCGTCACTCGTATGGGCCTTTCGCGCGGCGGCCACCCGTTGGCGGGCAGAGGGAGTACTTGCGAGCACTCGAATCCCGGCGATTTTCTTGAGGTCAACGCCGATGGTCTCGGCAATCCCGGTCGACAGCCAGTCGACCTCTGGGGCCCCGCTGATGTTGGTGAAGTCGAGGACAAACACTGCCTTTCGCGGGTCCACGGGCGGCACCGGGGAGGACGCGCGAGGGGACGACGCCAGAACAGCGGCCAGGGCGGATCCCAATGCGCCTGCGAACGCGCCGGCACTCGGAAACCGCTCGTCGGGATCCTTCGCCAGCGCACGCGCGACGTGGGCAACCACCTCGTCTGACAACGGGGCCACGAAGCCGACGACCGGAGAGGGCGTCCTTGTCATGTGCGCGGCGATCACGGTCATCGCGCCGGGGCCGGCAAACGGCGGCGTTCCGCCAAGCATCTCGTAACAGACGCAGCCGAGCGAGTACACGTCACTTCGGGCGTCAATCGGTCGGTCGGCGCTTGCTTGCTCCGGACTCATGTAGGCAGGCGTTCCGAGCGTCACCCCCACGGCTGTGAGCGCGGTAGTTCCTTCACTGTTTTCATCAGGAGTGGCGAGCAAGGTGCGCGCGATGCCGAAATCGGCCAGGAGCGCCTGACCGCTGCTGAGGAGGATATTCTCCGGTTTCACGTCTCGGTGAACCACATCGCGAGCGTGCGCGTAGTCGAGCGCGTCGGCCAGGTGGCGGACGATCGCCACCGTGTCCGCCAGCGTCAGCGCCCGGTCACGCAGGAGCCGATCGCGCAGCGACTCCCCCTCGACGAACGGCATCACAAAGAAGAGCGTACCGTCCGACTCTCCCGAGTCGTAGAGCGGCAGGATGTGGGGATGCTGCAGCCCGGCGAGCAACCTGATCTCGCGGGAGAATCGCTCGGCTCCGATCACCGCTGAGAATTCGGGCGCGAGCACCTTCACGGCAACCCGGCGATCGTGTTTCCGATCGTCCGCCAGGTAGACCGTCGCCATGCCGCCGCGACCGATTTCGCGTGTCAACAAATAGCGATCGAGAAGAGTGCTCCCGACGCTTGTCATCCCCCTGTCATACATTCGGATCCACCATCGAGGATAGTCCGTAAATGAGCTTGATGGCGTAGCTCAACAGAATTCGACCGCACGTCGTCCTGGCGGAACGTGGCCTTCGCGTCGGAGCGTAGCGGGCGTGTCACATCCTCCCGGTTTCGTCCGTCAGTGTTATCACGGATTGACGAGAGTGTGATCGACGACCGAGCAGGGCCGGAGATGGCCTCGCACTCCCGGTCACCTCATGAGAAAATGAAGAGCCGTCCGTCGCTGGACTGACACCTGGGACAAATGAGCACGTTTCGAGTTGCACTCGCCAACATCCGGTTCCCCGCAACACCGGAGGAATCGGTCATGTTGGCGGAACACGCCATCGCTCAGGCGTCCGTCGAGCGCGCCGGAATAATCTGCTTTCCGGAATGCTTCATTCCCGGCTACCGCGGCCGCGGGAAACGAGTGCCGCCCCCCGACCCTGCGTTCCTCGAACGCGCCTGGTCCACAATTGCCGCAGCCGCCGCACGAGCAAACCTCGCGGTTGTGCTCGGCACCGAGCGCGTCGTCGACGACTCGCTGTTGGCTACCGCGCTGGTGATCGATCGAGACGGAACGATCGCTGGTTTCCAGGACAAAGTCCAACTCGACCCATCCGAGGACGATATTTATGCGCCGGGATCGGGAAGACGCGTCTTTCACACCGGTCCGCTGGTATTTGGTGTCGTCATCTGCCATGAAGGCTGGCGCTATCCCGAAACGGTCCGCTGGGCGGCTCGGCACGGCGCACACGTCGTGTTCCACCCGCAGTTCCACGAGGCCGAGCCCGGTGGGTACCGACCGGTGAGTTTCGCCGATCCTGCAAACTCATTTCATGAAAAGGCGGCCCTCTGTCGCGCCGCCGAGAACACGTGCTATTTCGCAACGGTCAACTATGCAAGTGCCGGGTCGCCGACCACGTCGGCGGTGGTGCGGCCCGATGGGACGCTCGACAGCTATCAGCCCTACGGTAAGGAAGGATTGCTCATCGCAGAGATCGACATCACAGCGGCCACAGGCCTGCTGGCGTCGCGCTGCAAATCTGTCGAAGCGTTACCACCGAGCCGATGAGAACCGGATTACACTGACACCGTGTCTCGTCTTCGTCCCCTCTTACTGCTCCTGATCCTGGCGTTTGGCGGCCTAAGCTGCGCGGCGTCTGTATCGCCGACAACCGTTGCGAATCCGCCAGCAACGGCTAAACAGGTCTGGCTCGAACAGTTCGCCCGTGGGTACTTTCCCGGCCGCAGCGGCCAGGTCTTTCTCGTCCCGCGTCAGGGCGACTTCATCGTCGATCGCAGTCCGCTGTATGCGTTCATGCACGGCTCGCCGTGGGACTACGACACGCACATCCCACTCCTTTTCCACGGACCACCCTTTATCAAACAGAGTGTGTCGAACAATCCCGTGACGCAGCAGGATGTCGTGTCGACAATGGCGGCGTTGCTGGGCACGGTTCCACCGGCGACCGCGATGGGTCAGCCCCTGCGGCAGGCGCTCGCGTCGACGACGGCGCGGCCGCGAGTCCTCGCGCTGTTCGTGCTCGATGGCGCGCGGGCCGACTATTTCGACACGTACGCCAGCGTGATGCCGACGCTCTCACGCCTCCGCCGCGAAGGTGCGTGGTTCAGCAATGCGCACGTGACATCCGCGCCGACGTTGACGGCAGTCGGCCACGCGAATCTCGGTACTGGCGCCGAACCACGGATCCACGGACTCGCCGTCAACTATCTGTTCAATCGCGTGACGGGCAAGCCACAGGAGGCATACAACGGATTCGATCCAGGTGAGTTGATGGCGCTGACGCTTGCCGACGTCTGGAACATCGAGACCGAAGGACGGGCGATCATCATCGGTCAGGGCGGCGCGATGCGCGCCACGGCGGGTCTGGTGGGGCATGGCGCCTGCGTGCTCAACGGCCGTCGCGTGCTTGCTGCCAGCTTCAGCACGCGCGACGCGGGATGGGAAACGAATTTGACCTGTTACGCGATGTCGGAGGCATTGAAGCCGATCAACGCTCGCAAATACTGGGAAGAGGTAAACGGCAAGTGGATGGGACACGATATTTCGGACGCCGCGAAGTTCCGCCACTCGGCCGTGTTTCAGCGCTTCGAAGGTGACGCACTCGCGTCAGTCCTCGAGCGCGAGCCGATCGGCGCAGATGAGGTGACCGATCTCGTCATGGTGAATTTCAAGGGACCCGACTACGTCGGACACGCATATGGACCGGCCTCCGCGGAGATGAAGGAGGAGCTGGCCGAGCTCGATCGCCAGATCGCGCGCGTGATCACCGTCATCGCGCGGAAAGCCGGCGAAGGCCGCTTCGTCGTAACGTTCACTGCAGATCACGGCATGCCTGGCGAACCCCGTCCCGGAGGACGCCACTACATGGACGATATCAGCGCCCGCATCGACAAGCGCTTCTCGCCGTCAGGCGGGACCGTCGTCCAGTATTACAACGATGCCGCGAACAACGAGATTCATCTCGACACGGCGAAACTCCGTACGCTGGGTTTTTCGTTGAAAGAGGTGGCGTCTTTCCTCGAATCGGAGGGATTTTTGGCCGCGGTGTACACCGAGGACGAAGTTCGTATTGCCCAGAGCCGCCTCCCCCTGCGCGCTCAGTAATGGGTGTCGCGGTTCCGACAATCCAGCGCCAGCTTCACAATCCGACATCACCGCGCTGATTGACCGGCATCCACAGGTGGGAGGAGCTGGCTATGTTGGCTTCACCTTCGAGACGAAGCTCCGGCGAAAACAGCCGGTTGCGTGATCATTGACGATGCCGACCGCCTGCATCCACGCGTACACAATGGTCGGCCCGACGAACTTGAAGCCTCGTCGCTTCAGGTCCTGTGATATTCGCTCGGAGAGCGGGGACGTGGCGGCCACGGTTTTGCCGTCCCCCTTCTGCGGCTTTCCATCGGTGAAGGACCAGCAGAAGTCGCTGAAGCGCTCGCCCCTCTTCTCCATCTCGCAATAGATTTGTGCGCCCCGAATGGTCGCCTCGATCTTCGCCCTGGCCCGGATGATGCCCGGATTGGCCATGAGGCGCAGGATGTCCTTCTCGCCGAATCGTGCGACTCTCCGCGGATCGAAACCGGCGAATGCCTTCCTGAAAGCGTCGCGCTTGCGCAGGACGATAATCCAGGCCAACCCGGCTTGAAACCCCTCCAGCATCAGCATCTCCCAGAGCGCGCGGCCATCACGCTGAGGGACACCCCATTCCGTGTCGTGGTACTCGCGCATCAGCGGGTCGTCGTTCGCCCAGAGACAGCGTTGTGGGGCGCGACTGCTACGCATGGCGGGACGCCTTGCGGGTGATTGCGTGTCGCACAGGCCATACGCTCCAGGACGGGATCCGCTGGTCAATCCGGGACGATAGGAAACATTAGAGGCGGGGCCGTCCTCCGCCGACGTTAACAGAAGATCCGCTATCGGACGCGCCCCCCCCCGGCCACAGCTCGGCGGGCTGGGAAGCGACAGCCTCTGCTCGACGAGGCGTTGCTAAATTAACCGCGGAGGCGGACCGATTCGATCGCCACGCCGAGCGTGCGGGAATCGGTCGGGCCGGGTACGAACGTGTCGCTGACGAAGGTGACGGTCAGCGTCGAGCCGAGATCGCCGCACGAAGACAGGTCCAGCGCTTTCTTCGCGGGCTCGTCGGTGGGCGGCCCGCTGAACAGCAAACATCCGTTCGCGCGAATCTCGAGCGTCTGTTCCGTGCCGCTGCCCATCAGCACCGTCACCTCGAGGACGCGAGGCGGCTGGCGCGGATTGATCGGAATCGTGAGGCTCGCGTCGCCGTTCGTCCACCGCAAGAAGGTGCCGTCGCCACGCTCGGCTGGATGAAAACCGCTCTGGGTGACGCCCAACGGGACCTCCATCTCCCGTTCCAAGAGGTTCGGTGGCTGGCCCTGTTCGGTGTCGAATAGCACCGGGCGGAGTATCGGTGGCGCGATCGACGCGATCTCGAACACATCGATCTCGTTGTGGCCGGCGCGGTACGCGTCCGGCGCAACGAGCGCCGCCCAGAAGCCTTCCCGCCCGAATATCGGGCGCCGCGCCGGTTCGGTCGTCGCACGGATGACTCCGTTGACGACGAGCGCGAGCGGCACCTGCACGCTGGCGGATCCGTCACGTGGGTGCGCTGCTCCGGACACATAGACCGGGACGTACGGACCGTTGGGATCGATCGCGTCGAACGACGCCGCACCGTCCAGCGTCGCAATCAGACGCGGTTCGCCGGCAATCTGTGTCGTGCGTACCGGCATGCCGATGAGATGACGAGCCGGATCGCCTCGCCACCCGAGGTGGGTCGGATCCGGATCGATCGCCTCGCGCCTGCGCTGCTCCGCGGCCTGCCACGCGCGCTCGAAGTCGTCCGGCGAGAACGTGACATAACGCTCGGCGCGGTCCCTGTACAGGCGTCTCGTGTCCGATCCCGGCAGCGGCGGCAGTTGGGCGGCGCGGCCGTCGATCCCCCACGGAATCTGCACGCCCAGCGCATGCGCGATCGTCGGAAGGACGTCGATCGCCTCGAGCGGCGCATCGACGATGCGCCCGCTGCTGGTGCCGGGCTCCTTCAGGAAAAACGGGATGGCCCCGATCTCTGCAAGCGTCGAATCCACCGGCTGTCGGAACGGTCTCTCCGGCCGGAAGGCGGCGCCGTGATCGGCGACGATCGCGATAAGCGCGCGGTCGTAGAGCCCGACCTGCTTCAGTCGGTCAAGCGTCAGGCCAAGCAGTCGATCGACAAACTGCACCTGGAGGAGATGCCGCTGGTAGTTCAGCGCGACGAGACGCCGATCGTCGCTCCAGTTCTCACTCTCGGCGAGGCCAGGCAGTCCGATGCTCGATGAGCCGGTCTGCCCGGTCGGCAGGTAGATGAAAGGCTCGTGGGGCAGCAGGACATGCAGGAAGTGCAGCACCGGTTCGTTCTCCCGCTCGATCCCTTCGATCCACTCGAGCACGCTTCGGCGCCGATCGTCATCACGCTGGGTGGCCCAGCGCCCCTGCCAGAAATGAAAACTGAATCCGCGCCAGTCATGGTTCACGGGCGGAAGGCTTGCCGCCAGCGCCGGCGGCAGCACGATGTGCGCGTAGACGACGGCGAGATCCGATGGGACGGCGAGCCACCAGGGCGCACCATCGCTGTGGCTGGTGTCTGGCTGACAGAGCTGAGGAGGACAGAGTGCAGTGAGCGTCTCCGTGACGTGGAAGCGGTGCGTGCCGGACAGCAGCGTGAACAGACTTCTCGGATGATCGAACGCCGACGGCTGAAGGTCCGGATCTGGATAGCGTCCCGTCAAGAGCGCCGGCAGTGCCCAGTTCGTCGTCGTGCTGCCCGCTGAGGTGTTGCGGTACCACGTGGACTGGTCCGCCAGCGCAGCGAAATTCGGGAACCGGCGGAGATCGATGTGGCGCTCGTCGTCCAGCAGGGACACGAGCGGCAACTGGTCGAACACGATGACGACGAGCGGCGACGGCGCATTCGCGGTGACGGCCGCGCCGGGAATGCTGACCGAGCGCATCATGCTGGCCACCGGCGGAGACGTGAAGAACACGATGGCCGCGACGAGCGGCGCGGGCGTGAGCATCGACACGAACAACCGGAACGCCTGAATTCGTCCGTACGCCGCCGCCCCCAGCAAGCCGGCCACCGCCGCGAGCGACAGCGTGTAGCCCTCGGGCAGGCTTGTGTACCTCAGTCCCTGAAGCGTGATGAGTGCGATGAGCAGCGCGAACAGCGTCGTCGCAACCCATCGTCCGGCGCGCGCGTGCAGCCGGGCCGCCGCGGCGGCGATCAGCCAGACTCCGGCTGGAAGCGCGGCGAACAGGCCGACGCCCAGCAGCACGAGCCTCGTGCGGTCGAAGTCGTAGGCCACGAGAAACTCCGGCCCCTGCACCAGGACCGCGGCGATGGGATGCGAGATGGCCAGCGCGGCGAGCGACGCGAGGTGCCAGCCCGACGGCCAGGCGAACGCGGGAGCGGACGACGTGGAGTTGGATCGACGGAACAAAGGCACTGTGAGGACCGTTCGTCAGCGCGGTGCAGGGCTCATGTCAGGCCGGCGGTGCCGGCTTCCCGAATTCATTGCGCATGCGGGCTAGGATAGCCCGTCGCGTGATATTCTTGCTGGCGTGGCCGGTCTTTTTTGTAGTACACCGCTAGCACGTGAACTACCTTGTCACTCCGTCGTGAGAAACTGAGACGATCGATGCTTGCGCGCGCCGCGCTCGGTCCAACCGGCACGCCCGTGCCGCGAATGTCGCGACGCACCATCGCGGCGGCCGGCGTGCTCGATCGTCACCGCGCTGATAGCGGCGTTCGATGATTTGCCCCTGCGCGACCTCACGACGCGGCGGATCGAGGAATGGAAGACGATAGGAAACATTAGAGGCGGGGCCGTCCTCCGCCGACGTTAACAGAAGATC